>CAZPON010000365.1:0-3465 GCA_964588045.1 uncultured Gemmatimonas sp. | reverse complement strand
GACCTTCAACTACACGGTCACCTCGTCGTCGGCCGACAAGAAGCAGAAGGAAGCGTCGGAGATCCGCGCGAAGGTGCGCATGCAGGACGGCAGTGTGCGCATGGACTACACCGGCGGCGCGGGACCAATGGGGCAGAAGGGTGCCTGGCTCCTCATCACGAGTGCCCCGTCACAGATCGCCGTCGTCAACGACAAGGACAAGAGGGTCATGGTCATGGATGCGGCGATGTTCGGCAGCGGCATGGGCGCGCTGATGAACAACCCGATGATGAAGATGACCATGAGCAACGCGAAGTTCTCGTTCAAGGACCTCGGCGCGGGCGAAGACATCCTGGGTTACAGCACGAAGCGCGTCCGCGTGTACAGCGGGATGGACATCGAGATGAAGGTCATGGGCATGACGCAGCGTTCGTCGTCGTCCGATTCCAGCGACCAGTGGATCGCGCAGGACATCGGCGTGGACGAGGACGCCCTCGCCGCCTGGGGCCGGTCGTTCACGAGCGGCATGAAGGCGTCGAATCCGGAAGCGGCGGCGGAGTTCGCGCGGTTCGAGAAGGACTACGGCCGCAAGGGCATGGCCCTGCGCAGCATCACTTGGTCGAACCGCACGGACAACAAGGGCAAGGTCACGTCGGACACGATGCGCATGGAGGTCACCGACCTCGTCAAGGGTGCGATCGATGCGGCCGTGTTCAAGATGCCCGCGGGGTACCAGGTCACGAACCTCAGTGACGTGATGAAGTCCGCGCAGGCGTCGATGGACAGTGCGAACAAGGCCCCCGGTGCCGACTCGGCCAAGGGCAAGCAGCCCAGCAGCAGCGACGCGATCAAGGCCGGCATCGGCGGGATGTTCAAGAAGAAGCCGCCGCAGTAAGGGGCTCACCAGTCACGCGACGGGTCGCGGGCCGTCGCATCTGGATCGGAAGGTATTGCACCACCGGAAGGTCGCGGTCTTGGCGGCAGCTCAAGACCGCGACCTTTTCCGTCTGCCCCGACCCGTTTTCTCACGGATCCACTACGACACCCTGCTTGGTCGCTTCGACGAGCGCATTCGCACTCTCAGGAACGACTGATTGACGATGTCCCCGGTCAGGGTGTCACCTGTCTTCCCGACTGTTCATTGAGTGATGCGGGTCACAGCGCGTCATGGGCCGCTCCTTGTCTGGCTGCGAAAGCTTCGTACCCTACCCTTTCGATTGTCAAGCTAATTCCAATCCCAGCTTGAGCGAAATCACGTCGGCCTGCTGCCGGCCGACGTGATCCGCGCACAGCCGGCGCCACTCCGGGCGCTTCCGATCGGGCCCCTCAATCACATTGCTGGCGAGGCTGCCGCGGCGACTGGATTCGTGCGCCAGCATCCGTAGTTCAGCTCATTCACGTAACCAAATCGGCGCAGCCTCAAACTGCTCTTTCAGGCAAGGGAGATACACCCATGATGCGCTATCTGTTGGTCCTTCCTCTACTCGCGCTTCTGACCGGTTGCGGCTGTGACGCTGACCTTCGGGCCAACTGGTCGCCGCATTCCAAAGAATTGCGGGTCGGTCAATCCTTTACGCCCGCTGTAGAGTATTGGGGCTGCGGTGGCACTGAACCCTTATCGGATGCCGTGACGTGGTCATCCGCTGACAGCACGGTCGCCGCCATCGATAGCAGGACAGGGGCCACGATTGGCCGATCAGCCGGAAGCACGTCGATCGGTGGAGTCTCGGCGACGTATGGAGTGACCATCTCGATTCCTGTGACGGTGATCCAGTAGCCCCTGTCCGAAGCTACGGTACGACCTTTGCCGGCGTGACCGTCTTGACGCCGTCGGCGAAGGTGGCCGTCAGCAGGTACAGCAGCTTGGTCGACGGCAGGGCGCTCGACACGAGCGCATACTCGGTGAGCTGATGCGCGCCGTTGGCTTTCGAGCCGCCGATGGCGATGCTCGGGATCTTGCGCACGACGCCGGAATTGGCGTCGGTGGCACCAGTGGCAACGGCTTCCGTCGCGCCGGGCATGCCCGGTGACATTCCCAGCGCGCGATTGATATCGATGGCCGTCTGCACGAGCGGATGCGCGCGGGCCGAAGCCAACTGCTTCTCCGTGCCGCCGGCCGCACTCTTCTGCTCGATCTCGACGCGCAGCCCGACCTTCTGCTGGTTGGCGACCTCGTGGACGATGCGCGTGATGGTGCGATCGAGCGAATCCAGCAGCGCCGGGTCCGAACTGCGCAAGTCGACGGTGAAGAAGAGTTCCTGCGGCACGGCGTTGAAGATCGCCCCGCCGTGCACCTGCCCGATGTTCATCACCGCGCCATCGGGAAGTGCGGGAAACGAAAGCTCGTACAAGCGATTGATCGCCGCCGCGACCGCCTTGACGGGTGTCGGCGTGCCGCGCGATGACAGCGTATGTGCGCCGGGGTGCGTGAACACGTACTTCGTCCAGTAGATGCCCAGCGCGCCGTACATCACGCTGCCGTAGAACCCATCGGGCACGATCATCAGGTCCGGCCTGGGATTGTGCTGCAGCCAGTATTCCATGCCCTTGAGGCCGAGTTCTTCCTGCACCGTGGCGATGAAAATGATGTCGCCCTTGCTGGTGAACTTCGTGGCGTTCATGGTGCGCAGTGTGGCCAGCATGTTCGCCACCGACGCCGTGTTGTCGCCCACGCCCGGCGCAAAAAGGGTGTCACCGACACGGCGCACCTTGGTGTTCGTTTCGTTCGGAAAGACGACATCGATGTGCGCGGCGATCACGATGGTGGGGCCGCCACCGGTTCCCTTGCGAACGCCCGTGACGTTCCCGATGGAGTCGACGGAGACGCGCAGGCCTTCCTTCTCGAACTCCTGCCGCACATACGTGCCGCGCGCCTGCTCGAGTCGCGACTTGCCCGGCGTCTCGGTGAGGCGAATCCACTCCTGCACCTGCTGCGGGAACTGCTGCTCCAGTCGCGTCATCGCCGCCCTGACGTCGGGGCGTTCGAGCAGCGCTGGATCCCAGCTGGTGGGAAACGTCTGCGCGGCGACGGGTTGGCCGGCGAGCGCTACGACTACTGCGACCGCAGCAAGAACCAGTCCGCGTGACATGGGCAGCTCCTTTGGAGGGCGATTCAATACCTTGCGATCTCTTCGTATGCCGTACGGAAGTCGTCGACCTGCGGCAGCGTGGCGTCCTCCAACTGCGGCGCGTAGCCGACGAATGTGTCGGTGCTGGCCACACGACGGACCGGCGCGTCCAGCCACGCAAAGCAGTCATCGGCGATCCGCGCCGCGATCTCGGCCCCGTAGCCCCACGACTTCGAATCCTCGTGCGCCACGATGACACGTCCCGTCTTCTTCACGCTGGCGTACACGGCCTCGGCGTCCCACGGCGAGAGCGTGCGCAGGTCGATGATCTCGACGTCCGGCCCGCCTTCTTCAGCCAGTTGATTGGCCGCCACCAGCGCGCGCTGCACGGTGGCGCCATACGTCACGACCGTGACAT
>CAZPON010000364.1:2830-3472 GCA_964588045.1 uncultured Gemmatimonas sp. | reverse complement strand
CGCTGCTGTTCGTGGCAGTCGTCGCCAGACTGCCTGCGCAGGCCCCGGACGCCGCGCGGCAGGCCCCGCGCCCCGTGCTCCTCGTGCCCGACGGCGTGTTCGACGGCACCGGCGACGGCGTATCGCGCGGCTGGGCGGTGCTCGTGCGCGGCCAGCGCATCGTGAGTGTCGGTCCGCTGGCGCAACTGGACGTGCCCGCCGATGCCGAGCGCGTGACCTTGCCGGGCACGACACTGCTGCCCGGTCTCAGTGACCTGCACAGTCACGTGCTCCTGCATCCGTACGACGAGACATCATGGAACGACCAGGTGTTGCGTGAATCGCTGGCGCTGCGCACGGCGCGCGCGGTGAATCACATGCGCAGCACGCTGATGGCCGGCTTCACCGTCTTGCGCGACCTGGGCACCGAAGGTGCCGACTACGCCGACGTGGGCCTCAAGGAAGCGGTGGACCAGGGCATCGTGCCCGGCCCGCGACTGTTCGTGACGACCAGGGCGATCGTCGCCACCGGTTCATACGGCCCCAAGGGATTCGGTGTCGAAGTCGGCGTGCCGCAGGGCGCCGAAGAAGCCGAATCCCTTGGGGCCGTATGAGCCGGTGGCGACGATTGCCTTGGTCGTCACGAACAGTCGCGGGCCGGGC
>CAZPON010000364.1:0-2820 GCA_964588045.1 uncultured Gemmatimonas sp. | reverse complement strand
AGAGGCCGACGGCGTGCAGGGGCTTACCCGAGTCGTGCGCGACCAGATCGGTCATGGGGCCGACTGGATCAAGATCTACGCCGACTATCGCTGGGGTCCGCGTGGAGAAGCGCGTCCCACGTTCACCGAAGCCGAGTGGCAGGCAATCGTGCAGGCCGCCGCGTCGAGCGGACGACCGGTCGTTGCACACGCGAGTACCGTGGAAGGCATGCGGCGCGCCATCATGGCCGGTGTGGAAACCATCGAACACGGCGACGCGGCCACGGCCGAGACTTTCGCACTCATGAAGTCGCACGGCGTTGCGTTCTGTCCGACACTCAGCGCCACCGAATCCACCACGCGCTATCGCGGCTGGAAGAAAGGCGTCGATGCGGACCCGGCGAACATCACGCAGAAGAAGGCGATGTTCACGCTGGCGCTCGCGTCGGGCGTCACCGTCTGCAACGGCAGTGACGTGGGCGTGTTCACGCACGGCACCAACGCGCTCGAACTCGAGCTGATGGTGGAATATGGCATGTCACCGGCGGCCGCCCTGCGCGCGGCGACCAGCGTCAACGCGCGCATCCTGCATCGCGAACATGAATTCGGCCGCGTCGCGCCGGGGCTGCTGGCCGACCTGGTGGCGGTATCCGGCGATCCGACGCGCGACATTCGTCAACTGCGCGACGTGCGTTTCGTGATGAAGGGCGGACAGGTGGTGCGTCGCGAGACGAAGTAAGCACGCCCCGCGCGCACGCGTTACCTGGGAATGCCGGGCGGCACCACGAACAGGGCGGGATCGTTGGGCGTGAACGTCACGGCGGTCACCGTGAGGATGATGTCGCCCTGCGGGTTGGTGAGGACGTGCGTGGTGGGTACCAGTCGCCGCTCGAACGCCTTGTAGTCCTTCCACACCGTGCGCTGCAGTCCCGCCAGCGTCGACACCACCTGCCCCCGCCGCAGTCCGGTCTCCACCTCGAAGAAGTCGGTGCGCTCGCGGCCAGCCTTCGTGGTGATCGCCACCTTGTAGCAGTCCACGCCATCGAAGTCTTCCCGGCCCACGACGTCGACCTTGGTGAATCGCGACGGGTCGAGAAACGCCGCACCGGTGGCGTTGTTCTCGATCATGTATTGCGCATCGGGCTCGGCCATCCTCGTTTGCGATCCGTCGGGCTGGCCCGACCACACGACGACACCGTCGGTGCCCTGCTCCACCTTGCCGACGCCCAGGTCGATGATGAGGCGCATGCGATTGGGCGCCGCGTAGTAGCGCGCATACGTGCCGGTGATGTTGGCGAACACGATGTTCGCCGTCCCGGTTTCGGCGCGGTCGGTGACCGTTTCCCACAGCGCACGGCCGCCGACGGCCTTTGCGTACGCATCGAACACCTGCTGCACGGTGGGCAGCGCAGGCGTCTGGGCATGCGCCGTGCCGGCCAGCGCGACCAGCAGCGCGGCGCGGACCATCATGCGGGCGATCATGCCGGCACCACGCCACGGAACGGCGCGTCGGCACCGGCGCGCAACGCCTCGATGCGATCCTCCACGAACTCCACCAGTTCGCCCATCGCGCGTGCGTCGAACACCAGCTCGACACCGGCGGCCTTGTACAGATCGGGCAGCGACCGCGTGCCACCCAGGGCGAGGAACTGCTTGTACGCCGTGACCGCGCTGCCGGCGTCGCGCACGGCGTTGCGAAACACTTGCAAGGCTCCCATCTGGGCAATCCCGTATTCGATGTAGTAGAACGGCAGCTCGAAGATGTGCAGTTGCCGGTACCAGCGGGAAATGCGCTCACGCTCCAGCCCCGACCAGTCCACGCCCGCCTCGAACCGCGAACGCAGCGCCAGCCACTGCGCATCGCGCGCATCCCGGTCGCCGCCGGCCGGGTTGGTGTAGATCCACGCCTGGAACGCATCGACACTGGCGATGTGCACGAGGCTCCCCAGCACGTCTTCGAGGTGCTCGAGCCACGCCACGCGCGCCTGTTCCGGTGAGTAGTACCCGTCGGGTGTC
Source organism: uncultured Gemmatimonas sp. (assembly GCA_964588045.1). Lineage (GTDB taxonomy): Bacteria > Gemmatimonadota > Gemmatimonadetes > Gemmatimonadales > Gemmatimonadaceae > Gemmatimonas. The sequence goes on along the minus strand of CAZPON010000364.1, from coordinate 825 downwards.
ACGAGGTACGGCATGGCCAGCAACTCCATGCTCATGGACGCCAGCTCCGCTGCCTCGTGCCCCATGCGTCGCTGCCACGTGAACGGCAGCGCGAACGTGGCGAAGTCGTGGAAGCAGTGTCCCGCCTCGTGCACCAGCGTGTTCACATCGTCCGGCACGCCGACGGCGTTCATGAAAATGAACGGACGGCCGCGGAACGACAGGTCGGTGCAGTACCCGCCCGGCGCTTTCCCGGGTCGGCTCTCGAGGTCCAGCAACTGTTCGTCCGCCATGATGCGAAAGCGGCTGCCCAGCTCCGGATCGACCCGGTCGAAGATGCGCTGCGCCTTGCTCACGAACGTGCCGACATCACTGAACGGCTTGAGGGGTTCGGTGATGTCGAGGTCGACGGTCACGTCCCACGGCCGCAGCGTATCCACGCGCAGCGACTGTTGCCGGTGCACCATCAGGCGCTCGACCGCCGGCGTCACGGTGGCAATCACGGCCTCGTGAAAGCGGGCGCAATCGTCCGGCGTATAGTCGAAGCGATGCTTGGCCGCGAAGCAGTATCGCTGGTAGTCGGCAAATCCGGCCTCGCGCGCCACGGCCACGCGCAACGCGAACATCGCGTCGAACTGGGTGGCGAACACATCGCGCTGCTCGAGATACGCGGACGCACCCAGCCGGAACGCCCGCTCGCGTTCGGCGCGGTTCGCGGACTTGAGGAACGGCTGCAACTGCGGGATGGTCTTCCGCTCGCCATCCCACTCGACACTGAGCCCGCCGGTGACCTTCTGGTACGCCGCCGACAATTCCTCGATCTGCGCGAAACGCGGCACGTTCGCT
>CAZPON010000363.1:0-3482 GCA_964588045.1 uncultured Gemmatimonas sp. | reverse complement strand
CGATTTGTTCGCCTTTTAGTAAACTGATTGATGAGAACGAACCGCCTCCACGGACAGGAGCGGATCGACCGCGGGATGAACACGGAGACGGCGGCCCCGATTCGTGGCGCTCGCACAGGGCATGCGCCATTATTCGGAACCATCATTGATCGATGCGTCAACGCAAGGACCCCATGTCCGCTGTCAGCTTGCTCAGGAAGTGGATTGTTCGCGCGATAGCCTTGGCGGCAGGGCTGCTCGCCACGGTGGTGCTTGCGTTTTCGGTCCGGTCGCGCGCCGCGCTTCCCGACTTGCAGCCCTGGCATCGCGTGGTCCTGACGGAGGAATACTACGCCGGCCGCACTGACATCGCGTCGTTCGACGACTATCGCAAGCTCGAGGGCCGCCTGTTCACCGAGCTGCGCGAGCGGATCATCGACGATCCGCAGGCGGCCGATTCGTTCACGCTGGGGCGGTATCACCCGGGCAGCGCCCCGAATCGTCTGATGCTGGAAACGCCGTACGACCAGTCGTTCGAGCTGCCGGTGGACAATCCCCGTGGCGCGGTGCTGCTGGTGCACGGCCTGACCGACTCGCCGTACAGCATGCGCGCGATGGCCGAGACGTTCCATGCGCAGGGCTACTACGTCGTGGCGCTTCGCATGCCGGGTCACGGCACCATTCCGTCCATGCTGCGTGACGTCACCTGGCACGATTGGTACGCGGCCGTGGTGCTCGCTGCGAAACATGCGAGGTCGAAGGTCGACGCCGGCAAGCCACTGGTCTTTGGCGGGCATTCCACCGGCGCCGCACTGGTCACGCTCTACGCCGTGCGCGCCCTCGAGGACACCACGCTTCCCCGGCCCAGTCAACTGTTCCTGATGTCGCCGGCGATCGGGATCTCCGATCTGGCGTCGCTCACGAATATCATCTCGGCGCTGTCGTTCATTCCCTGGTTCGAAAAGTCGGAATGGACCGACGTCCTTCCCGAATATGATCCGTACAAGTACAACTCGTTCCCGGTGAACGCCGGCAAGCAGATCTATCGCATCACCCGCGAACTGCAGGGGGCGCTCGAGGAGGCGGGGAAGGCTGGTCGTCTGTCGCCGATGCCGCGGATCACGGTGTTCCAGTCGCTGGTCGATGCGACCGTGAAGACCGTGGACATCGTCACGAAGTTGCTGATCCTGCTGCCGGCGAATGGGAGCGAGCTGGTGTTGTTCGATGTGGATCGCGAGGAATCACTGCAAGGCTTGCTGGCGTCGGCGCCCATCGAATACCTGAAGCGCATCAAGGACGCGCCGGACCTGCCGTTTCGCATGACGCTCATCGCCAACCGGAGCGACACGACGCTCGCAATGGCCGAGTATTCGCGTGCGGCCGCGACGCACGAAGTGATCAAGCGAGACCTTCCGTTGTCGTGGCCACGCGGCGTCTTCTCGCTGGGCCACGTGTCGATCCCGTTCCCGGTGGACGATCCCGTGTATGGTCTCACGCCGGCGCCGGACTCCACCGGTGGCCCCCGATTCGAACTGGGTGCGTTTCCGGCGCGCGGCGAGAGCGGTGCCCTGCGCGTGCCGCTGGGCAACATGGCGCGGCTTCGCAGCAACCCGTTCTTCGATGTCATTCGTGCCAAGGTGATTGCCGCGATCGGCGGCGAGGGGCCGTCGGATCCTCCCGGGTAACCGAGCCGGCGCAATCATGCCGACGCTTCGTCCGTTGCGCGTCGTTTTCGTCGGGCTTGTCGCGCTCGTGTGCGGTTCGGCGCGGGTGAGTGCGCAGGATCTGTCGCTCCCGCGGATCGTCACGCGGGATTCGACGGTCGCCGGCATGCAGCACCTGGTGGGGCGCCGCGTGACCGCCATCGAGATCACCGGATATCGGGCGACGAAGGAGCACATCATCAAACGGGAGATCCACACCAGGGTTGGCGACCCGCTCGGTGTGGAGCTGCGCTACGACGTCTCGCGCCTGGAGAACCTCGGCATCTTCGCCGAGATCACCGTCGAAGGTGATACCGTGGGCGACGATGGCGTGCGCGTTGTTTTCAGGGTCAAGGAGATGCCGACGTGGTTCCCCGTGATTTCGTACGCGTATACCGAGGAGAACGGCGTTTCGATCGGCGCCGGCATCTCGAGCGTGAACCTCACGGGACGTGATTTGTCCGTGTCGGCCCGCGTCTACACGGGCGGTACCGACCAACAATGGACCCGCATCTCCTGGCCGTGGATTTCCGGCGACCACAACTCGTTCGACTTCTATGGGGCCCATCTCGTACGGCAGGACGTGCTGCGCGGATTCAAGGAGTCGAGCAAGGAGTTCACGCCGGAGGTGGGAACGGCGTTGAGTGCGCGCTCCTGGATGCGCGTGAAGTTTTCGGCGTTCCAGATGAAGAGCGATACGGCCGGGATCACGCTGAGTGCCGACGATGAGGATCAGTTGTACCGGCTTGGCGGGTCGGTGGGGTGGGACACCCGCGACTCGTGGGTCAATCCGCGCGAAGGCTGGAAGAACGAGGTCGAGGTCTGGCGCACCGGCGGCTTCCTCGGTGGGGACGGCGACTGGTGGACGGGCAGCTTCGACGTGCGCCGATGGCAACCCCTCACGGATCGCACGAAGCTCCTGCTCTCGGGACTCGCGACACTCCAGACGGGGATACTGGGTACGGATGTCCCCGTGTACATGAACTACAACCTGGGTGGCGCCAACTCCATTCGCGGCTACGCGATCGCAGATCATGAGCATCAGTACTCCGGCAAGAACCAGATGATCGGCACGGCGGAGTACTCGTGGGCGGCGATCCCGCCGCGCCGCTTCGATCTGTGGAAGATTTCACTGAAGCTTGGTGCCGAGTTCGCGGCGTTCGGCGATGCGGGCATTGCGTGGAGCGAGCGCGGCGACCTAAGACTGCCGCGCGCGCGCGGCGGCATCGGCGCGGGGTTGCGTCTGCTGGTGCCAGGCTCCGAGATGGTCCGTCTCGACTGGGGGTGGAGCCCGCAAGGCGGCTTGCAGTTCCACTTCGCGACCGGCACGAAGCCGGTGGCTCAGCGCAATCGCGTGCGGTAGAGACGAGAGACGGGAGACGGGAGACTTCCAGCCTGACGGTCAAGCGTCTTCCGTCTTTCGTCTCCCTTCTCCCGTCTTCCCCGCCACCAGCGCCGTCGACGCCAGGTTCCCCGTCACGTTCAGTACGGTTGCGAACGTATCCGGGATCGCATCTACCGCGATGAGGATGCCAACACCTTCCACCGGAAGCCCCACAGCGATCAGGACCGGCGTGAGCATGATGAACGCGCCGCGCGGAATGCCCGGTGACGCAAATCCCAGCACGACGGAACCGGCGGCAACCAACGCGAGTTGCGACGCGCCCAACGGCACGTTGTAGAACCAGCCGATGAACAGTGCACCGGCGATCCATGAGCTTGGCCCCGCGAACTTGAACATCGCTGCGGCCAGTGGCAGCACGAAGCCCGTCACGTTCTTGGGCAACCGGAGGTCGTCTT
>CAZPON010000362.1:0-3505 GCA_964588045.1 uncultured Gemmatimonas sp. | reverse complement strand
GACGCGGTGCAGGTGGCGCACCCGGTGGCGCACCCGGTGGCGCACCCGGTGGCGCACCCAGCGGAGGACCTGGTGGCGGCGGTCGTGGCGGCACGGCCGTGCCGTACTGGGGCAAGTATGCGTATCACGACAACAACCGCGACATCAACATCAAGCTCGTGCAGATGCGCGCCATCATCGATTGGTACTTCACCGCGCATCCGCCCATCATGCACGACCTGCATGAAGCGCAGCCGCTGCTGTACACGTACACCGGCGGCCCGCCGCAGAATCCCAATCTCGATCCGATCCTGTTCGCCGAGTTGCCCTGGTTCGGCAACTGGGAACTGGCGCAGATGACCAAGTACGGCATGCCCGGCGTGTACACGCACGCCTTCATGGACGGCTGGTCGCCCGGCTACCTCGGCTCCGTCGCGTACAATCACAACGGCCTGATGAAGATGTACGAGACGCAATCGGGCCGTGATCTCGACAGCGCCGCGATTGCCAACGCCAATCGTCCCGGTACCGCGACCACGGGCGGTGGGTTCGGTGGCCGCGGCGGCAACCTGCCCACCGGACGCGGTGGCGCGCAGGATCGCGAGTGGTATCGCGGCCTGCCCATCGGCTCCAACGACGCGGCCACGTTCACGCGACGGTCCAACGCCAACTACATGCAGACCGGCGTACTGTCGGCGCTGCAACTGGCGTCGATGTTCCCGGCCACCGTGCTCGAGAACTTCTACATCAAGACGCGCAACTCCATCGAGGACGGCCGCACGAAGGCGCCGTTCGGCTTCGTGATTCCCGTGCAGCGCGACATGACGCGCGTGGCGGAGTTCGTGAACATCATGCGCCTGCAGCGCATCGAAGTGGGGCAGGCCACCGAGCCGATCAGGATCGGCGACAAGACGTATCCGGTGGGCTCGTACGTCATCAAGCGCGATCAACCCTACGGCCGTCTCGCCAAGAACCTCATCGAGAAGCAGCAGTATCCCGACGCGCGGCTGAACACGTACGACGACAGTGGGTGGTCCACGGGCTATGCGATGAACATCGAGGTCGTGGAGATCGCCGACACCGCGATCCTCAAGGCCAAGGTATCACCGGTCGACAAAGTCGTACCCAAGGGCGCCACTACGGGCACTGGCGCCGCCGGCATTGCCGTTGCGCACCTGGGCTCCAACAACATGGTGTCGTTCCGCTATCGGCTGAAGAACGTGCCGATGCAGGTGGCCGAGCGGAAGTTCACGGTGGACAACGTGGAGTACCCGGCGGGCTCGTTCGTGATCTCCGACATGAGCCAGGCGGCCGCGGTGCGCACGGCGGTGGAATCCCTCGGGCTCAAGGCCGGCACGCTCAGCGCCGTGCCGTCGGTACCCATGCACAACGCCGACGTGCCGCGTGTCGCGATCTATTCGCAGTGGAACGGGACGCAGAACCTGGGCTGGTATCGCCTCACGTTCGATGAATTCGGCGTGCCGTTCGATCTCATTTACAAGGAGCGGGTGAAGCAGGGCAAGCTGCGCGAGCAGTACGATGTCATCCTGATCGCCGAGCAGAACCTGAGCCGCACGACGGTCATGCAGGCGCCGGCCGCGCGCGCGCAGCCCTACAAGAAGACCGACAAATTCCAGTTCCTCGGCATGTACGGCGAAACGGACGACATGACCGGCGGCATGGGTCAGGAGGGCGTGGACGCGTTTGCCGCGTTCCTCGAGGCGGGCGGCACGCTCATCGCCGTTGGTGAGTCGGCGCGCCTGCCCATCGAGTTCGGCTGGGCCGGCACCGTCGACAAGACGCCCGTGCCGGGCCTCACCGCGCAGCGGCCGCTGGTGGAAGGGGAGATCACGAAGCCGGAGCACCCGGTGTTCTACGGCTACGACAAGAAGACCTTCCCGGTGAAGTATGTGGGCGGTACGCCGTTCCGGGTGGGCATCGCCAATGAAGCCAACGTGCTGGCGCGCTACGTCGGCGGCGACAAGGCGGTGATTTCGGGGCTCATGACCGGCGCGGATTCACTGCGGTCGCGCCCGTTTGCCGTGGACGTGCCCAACGCGTACAAGGGCATGGGACGCGTCATCATGTTCTCGAACAACCCGATTTATCGCTGGCAGAATCATGGCGAGTTCAACATGATCTTCAACGCGGTAATCAACTGGAACGACGCCGGCGTCCCGGCCACGCCACCTGCACCGGCGGTGGCGCCGCGGCCGTAAGCGCGTTCCGGATTTGCGCGGTACGTTGTCCCCTTCACGCGTGCTCCACCTTCCTCCACCAGCGAGGCATCGCATGCACAAGTATCTGACCGAGTTCATCGGCACGTTCTTCCTGGTCCTCACCGTTTGCATGATGGTGATTGCCGGGAACGTGGCCTTCGCACCGCTGGCCATCGGCCTGTCGCTGATGATCATGGTGTACGCCGGCGGACATATCTCCGGTGGCCACTACAATCCGGCGGTGTCACTCGCCGCGATGATGAGCGGTGCGCTCCCGAAGTCGGAGTTCGCGCCGTACGTCGTTGCGCAAACCGCGGGGGCCATCGTCGCCGCGTTGCTCGCGCAGGTCATCACCGGCAAGACGATCGCGCCGGCGCCCGGCGCTGGTGGCTCGGACGTCGCATCGTTGCTGGTGGAGGCCACCTACACGTTCCTGCTGGCGTACACCGTGCTGAACGTCGCCGTCTCCAAGCGAACGCAGGGCAATTCCTATTTCGGCGCAGCGATCGGCATGTCGATCACCGTCGCCGCGTATTCCGGCGGCATGCTGTCGGGTGGTGCGTTCAATCCCGCGGTCGGTATTGGCACCACGATCGTTCACACCCTGATGGGCGACGGCGTGTGGTCGCACGCGTGGCTCTACGTGGTCGGGCCGTTCGCTGGCGCCGCACTCGCGTCGGTCGTGTTCGGGGTGCAGGAGAAGGGCAGCGCCTGATCGGCCCCAGACCGCCCGCTGGACCCGAACGGCCATGCCTTCCCGGCGTGGCCGTTCGACATTCTGGTGCGCCGCATCACAGCCCTGCACGACGGCGAAAAATGTGGATAAATCCGGCCGCTCCGCGAGCGTGACGAATCCGTCCAACTCCATTGCATTTCACGGGTTGCGCTCCCATGGCGAAAGTGTATTCTAAGCCAGTTACGCACACCGCCGCATTGCCCGGCCATCCACCCTGCGCCCGCCCAGCCCCGTATGGAGCTAACCCGGATGACCTTCGAGTTCGAAGAGAACTCGTCGCAGAACGCACGCATGAAGGTGGTCGGTGTCGGTGGCGGCGGTGGCAATGCCGTCAACCGCATGATCGAGGAACACCTCGAAGGCGTCGAGTTCATCTCTGTCAATACCGACGCCCAGGCCCTCCTCAATTCCAAGGCCGACGTCAAGATACAGATCGGCAAGAAGCTCACGCGCGGACTTGGCGCCGGCGCTCGTCCTGAAACCGGACGACAGGCCATCGAGGAGAACCGCGAAGACGCCAAGCGCGTCCTCGGCAACGCCGACCTGGTGTTCGTCACCTGCGGCATGGGCG
>CAZPON010000361.1:0-3510 GCA_964588045.1 uncultured Gemmatimonas sp. | reverse complement strand
GCCGATCCTGTTCCTGGTGTTCGGCGTGCTGCTCGATGTGTTCGTGTACGTCGCGCTGTATGGCTGGGGCATGAGCTGGCGGTCGGGCAGCGTGCTCGACTCCATCTCGCGGCAGGCCCCGGTGCCGCCGTACAAGGCGCCGCGCATGACGCCACCGTCCGGTTCCATCGCGGTCGGCCGCGCCACCGGATCCTCCGCATCGGCCAGCGACACCGGTGCACGGCGGCCGTCGCCATGATCGTCGCACTCGCCAACATCGGGCTGTGGATCTGCGTGGGCGTGCTCGCCGTGTACACGCTGCGCCACTACTTCTTCACGCTCAACCGCCTGTTCGGGCGACACCGCCAGCCCTACGTCGACATCATCCAGGCCGACTGGCCGTCGCTCACCGTGTTCGTGCCGGCGCACAACGAAGAGCTGGTGGTGCGCGATTCGCTCGATGCCCTGCTCTCGGTGGACTACCCGATGCACCGGCTGCGCATCGTGCCCATCGACGACCGGTCCACCGACGAGACGCGCGTCATCATGCAGGAGTACGCCGACGCGTATCCCGATCGCGTGTTCCCGTTCCTGCGCGACGGCGGCATGCGCGGCAAGGCCGCGGCCCTCGCCGACGCGATGACGGCGGCGAGCGCCGAGCATGTGGGCGAGATCTACATGGTCTTCGACGCCGACTACATCCCCGGCCCGCGCCTGCTCAAGCAGCTCGCAGCGCCGTTCTTCGACGCCGAAGTGGGCGCCGTGATGGGCCGCGTCGTGCCGCTCAACGTGGGCAAGTCGCTGCTCACGCGACTGCTCGATCTCGAGCGCGCCGGCGGCTACCAGGTGGACCAGCAGGCGCGCATGAACCTGCGCCTCGTGCCGCAGTACGGCGGGACGGTTGGCGGCGTGCGGCGCGTGGCGCTCGAGCAGGTGGGTGGGTGGAACATCGACTCACTGGCCGAGGACACCGACCTCACGGTGCGGCTGGTGATGAACGGCTGGGATGTCGTCTACCAGAATCGTTCGGAATGCTATGAAGAAGTGCCGGAAACGTGGGAAATGCGCATCCGGCAGATCAAGCGGTGGGCGAAAGGCCACAACCAGTCGCTCGTGCGCTACGTCGCCGCCCTCATGCGCAACCGGCGCGCGCTTCCGTGGTGGCAGGTGCTCGATGGCGTGCTGCTGCTGGGCGTGTTCGTCGTGCCCCTCGTGTTGCTGATGGGCTGGATCTGCACGATCGCGCTGTTCTACGCCGGCTATCCGCCCGAGTGGGGACGCCTCACCGTGCTGGCCATCTCGTCGTTCAACACCATCGGCAACTTCGCGGCGTTCTTCCAGGTGGCCACCGCCAGCCGGCTCGACGGCTCACGCGAACGCATCCGCATGCTGCCGTTCCTGCTGCTGGGCTTCCTGGTGAGCACGTTGTCGGTGGCGCGCGCGTCGTTGTCGCGCGCGTCGTGGCTGCGCGGCCGTCCCATGCAGTGGCAAAAGACCGAGCGCTATCGCACCGGGCGTCCCGGCACGAACGGGAACGGCAACGGAAACGGCAACGGCGCCAACGGCGCTGGCAGCAACGGCCACAGGGGCGCATGACATGAACACCGACCTTGCCTTTGCGCTGCTGCTGGCCGGCACGCTCGCCTGGATCGCGATCCCGTTCGTTCCGGCCCTGATGGAGCTGCTGCGCCCGCAGGACGCCGCACCGCTCAATGCGGTCGGCCAGGACACGGGCTCGCTCACGTATTTCGCGACCTCGTTCACCGCGCGCATGACGTCCGAAGGATTGCTCGGCACCTCGGTGCCGCCGCGTCTCTCCGACGGCAGCGTCGTGCGCGTGCACAACGCAATGACACCGCTGGCACCGTCACGCGAGCCCATCACCGATGTGGTCGTGCTGATGGACGACACGCCGACGGCGGACGGCCTCGTCATCGCGACCGAATGCCTCGCACGACGCACCCTGCACGGCGGCGCGAACTGCAGCTATCGCGCAATTCTTGGCCAGCGCGACGTGCGCCTTGGCGAGGGGTCGACCGTGCTGCGCTGGGTGCATGCCAATGGTCGCCTCGAAGCGGCGACCGGCACGCGTCTCATGGGGCGTGCGACATCCGATCGCGAGATCCTCCTGTCGGCGGGTGTGCAATTCGACCGGCTCGATGCGCCAATGGTGCGCGTGGGAGGAGGCGGCACGCTCGAGACGCCCATCCTGCCGCTCTCGGCGTATCCACCCTTCGTGCCGGAGAAAGCGATCGCACTGGGCGCCGGCTACTGGCGTGTGCGCGGCAATCTCATCGTGCCACCCGACACGTCCGTGGCCGGCTCGATCATCGTCCTCGGCAACGTGGTCGTGGGTGAGGGCGCGCGCGTCGAGGGCTCGCTCAAGGCGCATGGCACCATGCATGTGAAGTCGCGCGCGGTGATCATGGGTGCCGTGGCGGCGCGCGGGCGCATCGTCGTGGAGGATGGCGCGCGACTGAGCGGCCCGGTGATCTCCGAGTCCAGCATCGTCATCGGCGCATCGGTGGTGGGCGTGGGCAGCCAGCGCACCACGGTGACTGCGCCGCGCGTGGAATTGCGCAGCGGTGCGACGGTGTACGGGGCGGTGATGGCGGCGGACGGAGGAGCGGCGGTCAGGTAGTCGGTGTTTGAAGACGGGAGACGGGAGAGGGAAGACGGGAGACGTCCAGTTGACTGGATCCAGTTGACTGGACGTCTCCCGTCTTCCCTCTCCCGTCTCCCGTCTTCAAAACGCCGAATTCTGCCACCACGCCGAATTCTGCCACCACACATATTGCGCCCCAATACCCGATACGTTTACTTTGGATTTCCCCGTTACATGAAAACCATTCTCATACACGATTCCTGATGTCATCGCTCGCCCGTCGCTGCCGCCTCGCCGCTGTACTCGGACTCTACGCGATCGCCCTCGTCCTGGGCTCGGCCATCACCACCACTCGGGCTGACGCGCAGTCGACATCCCGCGTCGGGCTCCTGGTCGTCGCGCACGGTGCTGACTCGACCTGGAATGCGAACGTCCGGTCCACCGTGTCGCAGGTCAAGTGGGCGCACGGTCCGGTGGCGGTCGCGTTCCTCATGGGGCCGGAAGGCGAGAGCGCGTCGTGGTCGGTCGCCGTGGCGCAGTTGCAGAAGGACGGCGCCTCCCGCGTGATCGCCGTGCCCCTGATGGTCTCCACGCATGGCAGCCACGTCGACCAGATCCGGTTCTACGCGGGCGAATTGCCGGCGCTCCCGAAGGAGCTCGAGGCCATGCATCACGGGCACGCCGGGCACATGCCCAATCCGATTCCGGTTGTCACCACCGGGGCGCTCGACGATGCCCCGGAACTCGGCGAGGCGCTGCTGGTCCGCTGGCGTGCACTGTCCGAGCATGACCGCGCGCGGCCGCTCATGCTGATCGCGCACGGTCCGGGCGACAGCGTCCAGGCCCTCGCGTGGGAGAAGAACATCGCACGCGCGACAGCACCGCTGACCAGGCTGGTTGCACCGCAGCCGGTGCGCATTGCGCTG
>CAZPON010000360.1:3038-3551 GCA_964588045.1 uncultured Gemmatimonas sp. | reverse complement strand
CCTGGACGTGCAGATGCCCGAACTCGACGGGTTCGGCGTGCTGCACGTCCAGGCACACCAGGTCGGGGCTCAGCTCGTTGATCATCCTCACGGCTTCGCGCCCCGTCCCGGCTTCGCCCACTACTTCGACGTCCGCCTCGTTCTGCAGCAGGCGTCGCACGCGCTGGCGGGCCAGGACTTCGTCATCCACGATCAAGACGCGCACGTTGGATTCTCCAGGGACTCGCGGTTCAGGTGGCACTCCGGTTGATTCGAGGACGGTACGGGCAGGCCCCCGCTGCATTTGACGCCTTCTGTGGTAACTATGGTTGCTTCGTCCCAGTCACTCACCATCGCCGACGAGGGGGCCCGGCTGCGCCGGCTTACCCGATGGCTCTTCGCTGTCGTGTGGTTGGTGCCCGGCCTGCTGGCGGCCATCCAGGTCACCCTGGTCGGCGATGCTTCAGGAACCCACTACGGGTTCGGACGTGCTTTGGTTTGGCAGGGCGCCCACTGGCTCATCTGGAGCGGCTG
>CAZPON010000360.1:0-3028 GCA_964588045.1 uncultured Gemmatimonas sp. | reverse complement strand
GCTGGTCGCAGGTCATCCTGACCCTGGTCGACCGGGTCCGGCTGGGAAGCGGACGGCTCGGGATCTGGCTCGGGCTCCATATCGGGGCCACGGTGGTGGTCTGCCTGGTCAACGTGCTCGCGCTGGCCTGGCTCGACCACACCTTCGCCAACCTCGGCCAGGTCACCAGCTACGCCTTCGCGGTCCGCCTCGCCCTGGCCAGCCATCTCGACTTCCAGTTGGTGCTGTACTGGGCCGTGCTCGGAGCGGCGTACATGGTCGAGTTCGTCCGCCGATACCGCGAGCGTGATCGTGCCGCCTCCGAGCTCGAGCAAAAGCTGGCCCGCACGCAGCTCGATGCCCTGCGTATGCAGCTCAACCCGCATTTCCTGTTCAACGCGCTCAATTCGGTGGCCGAGCTCATGGAACAGGACGTGCGCGAGGCGCAGCGCACCCTCACCCGCGTGAGCGACCTGCTGCGGCTTTCCCTGCGCAGTGCGGCATCATCGACGATCCCGCTCTGGCAGGAAATCGAGCTGGTGGAGCTCTACCTGCAGATTGCCCGCGTGCGCTACGGCTCCGGACTCGAGGTCGACATCGATGTGGACTCGTCGGCGGTGGACGTCGATGTGCCCAGTTTCCTGCTGCAGCCGCTGGTGGAAAACGCCCTCAAGCACGGACTCGCCCCGGGGCACTACGACCAGGCCATCCAGATCACCGCCAAACGCCAGGGCTCGGTGCTGCTGCTCGTAGTGGAAGACAACGGGAAAGGCCTGGACGGCCTCATCACCACCAGTGGCCGGTTCCTCGCCGCCCAGCCGTCGCTGGACGGATTGGGTATCGGGCTCACCAACACGCGCTCGCGGCTGACGATGCTGTACGGCCACCGCTACGCGTTCCTCATGAGCAACCAATCATCCGGCGGCTGCCGCGTGGAGATTCGCCTGCCCCTCGACTGACGAGTGCGGGGCCGCTCAATCGTGAACGAGCGCGTCCGCCTCGATTTCCACCAGCATGGCCGGATCGACCAGTGCGCTGACCTGCACCAGTGTCGACGCCGGACGGATCGCACCGAACACATCGCCGTGCGCGCGTCCGACCGCTTCCCAATGCGCGACATCCGTCACGAAGATGCGCGTGCGCACCACATGCTCGACGCGAGCCCCGGCCCGTTCGAGGGCGGCGCGAATGTTGGCGAGGACCTGCACCGTTTGCGCGTACGGGTCACCGTTGCCGACGATCTGGCCATCGGCCGCGGTAGCGGTCGTGCCGGCCACGAACACGTGGGGACCGACGCGCACGGCCCGCGAATAGCCGACGATCGGCTCCCATCGCGCACCCGATCCAAAGATGTGACGTTCCATCGTCAGGCCACCTCGCCGATGTGGTAAATTTCCGCATGCGCACTTTGACGACCCGCCGTGCGGCCGTGGCCGCGCTGGCCACCCTGCTCGTGGTGCTTCCGAGCAATCTCGCCGCATGGGGCGACGCTGGACACCGTCTCGCCGGACTGGCCGCCGCCCAGCGCCTGCCGGCCGACATGCCGGCGTTCTTCCGCGCCGCCGGACCGCAACTGGCCTATCTCAATCCCGAGCCGGATCGGTGGAAGGACCGCGCCGAACGGGCGCTCGATCCGGCGCTCGAGGGTGGCACGGGGCCCACGCACTACATCGACATGGACCTGGTGCCGCCCGCCGTGCTGAAGGCGGCGCTCGCGGCGCCACACCGCTTCGCCTACGCCGACACGCTGCGCGCCGCCGGCTTTGCCGCGAACACGATGGGCCTGTTGCCGTTCGAGATCCTCGAACAGGCGCAGAAGCTGCGCGGCGACTTCCGTCTGTGGCGCATCGCGCCCGACTCGACCACCCGCGCGTGGATCGAAGCGCGCATCATCGACGACGCCGGCATCCTCGGTCACTTCGTCGCCGACGGTTCGAATCCGCATCACACCACCAAGCATCACAACGGCTGGGTGGGGGACAACCCGAAGGGCTACACCAGCGACAATCGGTTCCACTTCCGCTTCGAGTCGCAGTACGTGCAGACGTACATCAAGCTGCCCGACGTACTGGCGGTGATGACCCACGAGGCCCGTGTGTTCCCGAACTTGCGCGAGGCGATCATCGCGTACCTGAACACGAGCTTCAGTCACCTCGATGAGCTGTACGGCATCGACAAGGCCACCCCGTTCCGGCCCGAGACCTCGACGCCGCAGCAGAAAGCCTTCGCCGCCGCTCGGCTCGCCGCCGGCGCCGAGATGCTGCGCGATATCTGGTGGACGGCCTGGGTAACCAGCGCGCCTGCCGCGCCGAAGTAGGTGCGTTTGAAGTAGGTGCGGGTTCGGATGGACTCGAGTTCGATGACAGGTCTTTAACTGCGTTTCACGCGGAGGGCGCGGAGGACTGCGGAGGACTACTCGGGGCCGCGCCCTCCGCGGTTCTCCGCGCCCTCCGCGTGAAACGCAGTTGCAGTTAGCGAACTTGCCGCGCCGAATGCTACGTCCCGTGGCGATGCATCAGCTCCACGAGTTCGTCCACCATCGCGTCGGACTGCTCGTCGCCGGCGCGCAGTGCGGTTGTCGCGCAGTGCTTGATGTGATTGCGCAGCAGTTCACGCCCCACGCCGCGCAATGCCTGCTGCACCGATGAGATCTGCACCAGGATATCCGCGCAGTAACGTTCGTCCTCGACCATCTTCTGCAGGCCGCGCACCTGGCCCTCGATGCGCCGCAGGCGCTTGAGATTGCGCGCCTTGCCATCGGCGTCCACCGCGACGGCATGCGAATGTCCTGGGTGTTCCGGCATCACGGGATCCTCCGGTCGGTGTTCATGCGATCGCCGCGCGACGGAGCCGCAGGCTGTTGGTGACCACGCTCACTGAGCTGAAGGCCATCGCCGCGCTGGCGATCATCGGACTCAGGAGCAGGCCGAACGCCGGGTACAGCACACCGGCCGCCACCGGAATCCCGATCACGTTGTAGACGAACGCCCAGAACAGGTTCTGCTTCATCGTGCGCATCGTGCGTCGCGACAGCGCAATGGCCTGCGCC
>CAZPON010000359.1:0-3603 GCA_964588045.1 uncultured Gemmatimonas sp. | reverse complement strand
TGTTCGACTGCGTGGCCCCCACGCGCATGGGCCGGACCGGCGCTTTCTTCACCCGGGACGGCCGTCGGAACATCAAGAACTCCGCCTGGCGGCTCGATCCGGCGCCGCTGGACCCGGAATGCGACTGTGCGGCCTGCACCCGCTTCTCGCGGGCCTATCTCCGGCACCTTTTCGTCACCGAGGAGATCCTCGGACTCCGCCTCCTGTCCCTCCACAATGTACATTTCCTTGTTGCGCTGATGCGCGAAGCGCGAGCCGCGCTCGCCACCGGCACCTTCGAGGGTTGGAGCCGCGCGTGGCTCACCCGCTACCTGTCCCGCACGACGACTTCGTCCGCTACCAACACCCCATGACCGTTCCGATTTCGGCATCGCTGCTGGCGATCCAGGCTGCAGGTGGATCCATCGCCCAGATGGTTTTCATGTATGGCGCGATCTTCGCCATCTTCTACTTCGTGCTCATTCGCCCGGGCCAGCAGCAGCGCAAGAAGCACGAGGCGAGCCTGCAGACGCTCAAGAAAGGCGATGAGATCGTCACCGCCGGCGGCATCGTGGGTGAGATCGTGCACATTGCCCAGCAGATGAAGGACGGCACCGCGGTTTCGTCCATGGACGACCGCATCACCATCAAGTCGGCCGACTCGCGGCTCATCATCGAGCGCGGGCGCGTGGCCCGTATCGTGACCAGCGCGGCCTCAGCCTGATCGACCGGTGTCGTTGCTCGACATTCATGTGCTGGGTTCGCCGATTCTCCGCCAGGAAACGGAGCGGGTCGAAACGATCGATGCCGGCCTCCGCCGGCTCGTCGACGCCATGTTCGAAACGATGCACGCCGCGAAAGGCGTCGGGCTCGCGGCGCCACAGGTCGGTCGCCGCGAGCGCGTGGCCGTCGTGGATGCCGACGACACGCGCCTGGTCGTCATCAACCCGGAAATCCTTCGCGTCGAAGGGCGGGTCAAGGGCGAGGAGGGATGCCTCAGCATCCCGGAGATTTACGCCGATGTCGAGCGCCACGCGCGCGTGATCGTGCGCGCGCAGGACATCGACGGCGAGTGGTACGAGGTGGAGGCGGCTGAACTCCTGGGACGCTGCCTGCAACACGAGATCGATCACCTGCACGGCAAGCTGTTCACCGATCGACTCAGCCTGCTCAAGCGGCGCACCGCGATGCGCGAGTGGGACGAAGAGAAGTTGAAGTATCCGAAGTTGCTGCGCGTGTTGCCGGTCGGGGATCTCCCGCCCGAACGCGACGCGGCGTCCGCGGGCTGACACCCGCCACAGGACTCACCGTGCGAATCCTGTTCTGGGGCACTCCCGACTTCGCCGTGCCGGCGCTGCGCGCCCTGCTTGGGGAAGGTCACGATGTCGTTGGCGTCGTGACCCAACCCGACAAGCCGCGCGGCCGCTCACGTTCGCAAGTCGATCCGTCGCCGGTAAAGCGGGTCGCACTCGAAGAAGGCATTCCGGTGCTGCAACCCGACAAGCCACGCGGCGAAGCCTTCATGGCGTCGGTGCGTGAACTCGATCCCGACGTGTCGGTGGTGGTCGCGTATGGCCGGCTGCTGCCGTCGGCGGTCATCGACCTGCCACAACACGGCACACTCAACATCCACGCCTCGCTGTTGCCCAGGTTGCGCGGCGCGGCGCCGATCCAGGCCGCGATTCTCGAGGGGCTGCGCGAAACCGGCATCACCATCATGCAAATGGTGCCGGAACTCGACGCCGGACCGATGCTGCACGTGCTGCGCACACCGATCGACGCCATCGAAACCTACGGCGAGCTGCACGATCGCCTTTCAGAAATGGGCGCGATGGGCATCGTGCAGGCACTCGCCCTGCTCGACGCGGGAATGGCCCGTCCCGTTCCACAGGACGACAGCCAGTCGACGTACGCGCCGAAGATCGACCGCGGCATGGCCCGGCTCGATTTTTCCGCCGACGCACAACGCGTTGCGCGTGTCACCCGCGCGTTCGATCCGCGGCCCGGTGCCTTCACGACGCGCAATGGTGTCGAGATCAAGTGTTTCAGCGCGCGCGTCGTAGGCGACGGTACGGACAACGCACTCGATGACCCCACGCGTGCATCGCCGCCGGGAACCGTGCGCTCGGCCGACAGTGAAGGCTTGCTCGTACGCTGCGGCGTGGGCGCGGTTCGTTTCCTGGACGTGCAGCCCAGCGGCCGGGCACGACTGACGCCGGCATCATGGGCCCGCGGACGAGGCGTGGGGATTGGGGATCAGTTCGGCGGATAGGGGTTGGTTTGGAGACGGGAGACGGAAGACCACAGACGGGAGACTGCCAATTTGGAAGTCTCCCGTCTCCGGTCTCCCCTCTCCAGTCTCCCCTCTCCCGTCTCCCGTCTATCCACGCCGTCCCGTCCGCCTCCGTTCCACTATCTTTCCCTCATGCCCCCGGTCCTCCCCCATCGCAGCGCTGCGAGCGCTGCGGCAGAACGCATTGGCGGCGTCACCGACGCCCGGGTGGCCGCGGCGCTGATGCTGGCCGATATCCGCCAGGGTGAGCTGCTCGACGCGACGTTCGAGCGGCGCACCCAACGGCTCGATGCCCGTGACCGCCGGTGGCTGCACGAACTGATGTGGGGCATGTTGCGTCGTCGCAGTTGGATCGACGCGGTGCTCGCGGAGCGCGTGCGCGGCGGACTCGCCAAGCTCGATGCCGATGTCGTCGACCTGCTGCGCGTCGGCACCTACCAATTGCTCTTCATGGGCAGCGTTCCCGCCTACGCGGCGATTGCGCAGACCGTCGAGGTCACCAAGCGACGCGATGGCCTCGGCGCGAGCAAGCTGGTGAACGCCGTGTTGCGACGCATCGATCGGGAACGCGACACGCTGGAGCCGCCGGTTCCCGCCGACCCTGTCGACGCGCTCGCCCAGCGCCATTCGCACCCGCGGTGGGTCGTCGCCCGCTGGGTCGAGCGCTGGGGCATGGCCCACGTCGAGCAGTTGCTGGTCGCCAACAACCAGGCGTCCACCATCACCGTGCGACCGTACGGCATCGTGCGCGAGCAGCTCGACGCCATGCTCGAAGGCGCCGGTGTCGAAACGTCCGACGTGCCGCTGCTCGCCGATTCCATTCGACTTGGCCCCGGTGTCGCGCTCACTGAGCTCGGTGCCTTTCAGCAGGGACTGCTGTACGTGCAGGATCCGGCCGCCACGCTCGTCACGCAGTACGCCGACATTCCGCAGGGCGCGGTCGTCGCCGACCTCTGCGCCGCGCCCGGCAGCAAGGCGCTCGAGCTGTCGCGACGGGCGTCGTTCGTCATCGCGGCCGATCGCAGCGTGTCGCGCGTCGAACGCATGCTGCTGGGCTTCGGA
Organism: uncultured Gemmatimonas sp.; assembly: GCA_964588045.1. GTDB lineage: Bacteria > Gemmatimonadota > Gemmatimonadetes > Gemmatimonadales > Gemmatimonadaceae > Gemmatimonas. The sequence goes on along the minus strand of CAZPON010000359.1, from coordinate 269 downwards.
CGTCTCGACGCGCGGAACCTGCATGCACTCGTGGCCGATGCCGGCCTGCCAGCCATCGCGCCCGTCGATGTCGTGCTGGTGGACGTTCCCTGCACCGGCACAGGCACGTTTCGCCGGCACCCCGATGCGCGTTGGCGATTGCGCATCTCGGATTTTGCCGTGCTGGCTGCCGCACAGCGCACCATCCTGCGCGCCGCAACCGCCATCGTGAAGCCCGGCGGATTGCTCGTCTACAGCACCTGCTCGCTCGAGCTCGAGGAGAACGACGA
>CAZPON010000358.1:0-3612 GCA_964588045.1 uncultured Gemmatimonas sp. | reverse complement strand
GCGCGACCCGGCCGGTGTACGCGGCGCACCCTTACGCGGCTTCGGCACCCCGTCCGCGATGCGTGGACTGCGAGATGCGCCAGCGCGCGCCGCGCGCCACGAGCAGCCGGTAGAACTCCGACGCTTCCAGCGGCGGCGCGAACAGGAAGCCCTGCCCCAGCTCGCAGCCGAGTTGCATCAGGTGGCCGCGCTGCGCCTCCGTCTCGATACCTTCCGCCACGGTCCTCATACGCAAGGTCTCACCGAGCGCCACGATCGCACTTGCCAGCACCGGACCCTCGCCTCCCTTGTCGATATCGTCCACGAACGCCTTGTCGATCTTCAGGATGTCGATCGGATAGCGCTGCAGGTAGCTCAGGGAAGAATAACCCGTGCCGAAGTCGTCGATAGCCAGTGAGATCCCGAGATCCTTGAGCGCCATCAGCCGCGACATCGAGATATCGGTGTTGTTCATCAGCACGCTCTCGGTGATCTCCAGCACCAGATGGCTCGCGTCGAGGCCCGAGTCGTCCAGCGCCGCGCGCACATCGTCCACGATGCTGGGCTCCTGCAACTGACGCCCGGACAGGTTGACCGTGATTCGCATCGGGATGCCGCGTTCGCGCTCCCACTGACGGGCCGAGCGACACGCCTTGCGCAGCACCCAGCGTCCGATCGGCACGATCAGGCCGGTCTCTTCGGCAATCGGGATGAACAACGCAGGCGGCACCGTGCCCCGCTCGCGACACGCCCAGCGCACGAGCGCTTCGGCGCCGATGATCTCGCCCGTCGACAGCATCACGATGGGCTGGTATTCCAGCAGGAACTCCTCGCGCTCGATCGCTGCGCGCAGGTCGGCCTCCACCACCAGGCGCTCCAGCGCCGCCGTGTGCATCTCGGGCTCGAACAGCACGTGCGTGCCCTTGCCGCGCGTCTTCGCCACGTACATCGCCACGTCGGCGTTTCGCACCAGCTCGTCCGACGATTCGCCGCGCGTCGTGCGCGCAATGCCGATGCTGGCGCTCACGAACACTTCCTTGCCGCTCAGCCGCACCGGCTTCGCCAGCGCGGTCTCGATGCGCCCGGCAATCACTTCGATTTCCTCGTCGCTTTGCGCATCCTCAACCAGCACCGCGAATTCGTCGCCGCCCAGTCGTGCAATCAGGTCGCTGTCGCGCACGCACGCGGCCAGCCGGCGGGCCGCTTCCACCAGCAGGCGATCACCGGCTGCATGGCCCAACGAGTCGTTGACGTTCTTGAAGTTGTCCAGATCGAGGAACAGCACGGTGACGGACTGCCCCTGTCGTCCGGCGCGGGCCAGCGCATGACCCACCTGGTACAGAAACAGCGACCGGTTCGCGAGATCGGTGAGCGGATCGTGGAACGCCTGGTGCATGTACTGCTGCTTCATCACGCTCTGTTCAGTGACATCGCGGGTGTTGAGCACGAGACCCTGCACCACCGGTTCGTGCAGCAGGTTGGTGCCCACGTTGTCGACCGTCATCCAGTCGCCGCTGGCGTGCAGGATGCGCCATTCGCGCTTGAAGGCGACATGCTGCAGCGCGGGCGTCGCGCGCGTGCTGTCGGAGCGGCCGAGATCGGCCAGGAACTGGATCGCGCCGTCCACGTCTTCCGGATGCAGCAGGGCCGTCAGGTGCGTGCCCAGCAACTTCACGGGATCGTGGCCAAGCACCGTGGCAACGGACGGACTCATGTACCGAATGGCGCCATCGGCATCGAGAATCGTGATCACGTCGCTGGAGTGCTGCACCAGCGCGCGGAACCGCTCCTCGTTGTGCCTGGCCGCCGATTCGGTGAGGGCACGCACGGCTTCGCGCGCCGACGCCACGTGACGCGCGAACGCCAGCAGCGTGAGCACAACCGCACCAACCACGAGGCCACCCAACGGCTGCAGTGACTGCTCGTACGTCTCCAGCAACAGCAGTGAGAAACCGGGCAGGACGGCGATGTATGGAATGATGCTGGCGCTCAACTGCGAGCGCGCAACGCGATCGACCGTGCGCACTTCCAGCACGTCGGACGTGGCCGACTTGAACCAGGCTGCAATCGCAAACAGCAACGTGCTGATCGGCGCGAGTGCGGTCAGCACCACCGGCGCCGGCCGGTCGAGGGTGAGCGACACCGCCCCGGCCGTGTGGGCGATGGCACCGATCATCAACGCGACGGCAATGAGCAGGAGCACGTGGGCGCGATGCGCGAACGCCGACCGGCGCCACAGCACCGACGTGACCAGCAGCATCACGAAGTCGACGATGACGACCAGATGCGACACGACGAACGACCAGTACGCGATGGGCTCGGTACGTGGCGTCGTGTGCAGGTCGTACCACATGATGAGCATGCCGCCCACCACCACGGTCGCCGCATCGAACCAGAGCGTGACGCGTTCGAGCGTGGAGTACGGCGTGCTGGCCTTCTGCAGGATCGCCACCAGCAGTATGAGCTGCGTCAGCAGGACCGCATGCTCGGACAGCAGGCTGGCCAGCCACGGCGTCAGCCACACGCCGCTGGCAAGCGGCAGCAGGACGCCAATGCCCTGCACCGTCAGGGCGATCGCAATGCCCGTCCAGCACCGCCGGCTTCCCTGATCCAGTCGCTTCTCGCGCGACGCCCGGAAGGCCAGCAAGGCAGCGGCCAGCAGCAGGACAAAGGACGCGATGGCCGGACCCTGAGCGTGAACGGCCGACCCCAGCGAAAGCCACGCCGCCAGCCCCAGCGCGTACACGACCAGTGCACCGAGGACCCCAAGGTCCCACGCCCCGCCAAAGACGACCGGCTTGATGGCGGCTACGCCATGGGGACCCGTCGCGGGGGAAAGCGTCGGTTGCCTCCCCGATCGTCGCTCGGGGCGGTCGGCAGGAGCGGACATCGGGGAAATCAGGGGTGGGAACGAGCGACAAACGCACCCCAACGGGGCCTGCGTCACGTATTCCCGGCCAGCGTCGGCCAGGAAACGGGGTCTCGTTCCCGAAGGACGCTCAGCGTGACGGCGCCGTCACGCGACTGGCGCAGCCGATTCCGCCGTTCGGGCCCGGGCCAGCCTCGCGCCACGCAATCGCAGCGCGAACAGCACGGCAAATATCCCTGCGTAGATGAGCGGCTCGGTGTGGTCCTTCTTCACGGCCCACAGGAAATGCACGCAGGCCGCCACCGCTGCCGGATAGACCAGGCGATGCAGCAGGTTCCAGCGCCTGCCGCCCATGCGACGGATCCAGCCCTTGGTGGACGTGATCGCCAGCGGCACGAGCAGCAGGAACGCGGTCATGCCGAGCGTGATGTACAGATGCTTGATGACATCCTTCACGATGTCGTCGACATCGAAGAAGTTGTCGAGCCCGATATAGATGCCGAGATGCAGGAACGCGTAGAAGAACGCGGACAGCCCCAGGAATCGCCGCTGGGCAATGAGCCAGCCCCATCGCGTGATCGCCATCAGCGGCGTGATGGCCAGCGATCCGGCCAGAAATCGCAGCGTCCACCGTCCGGTTTCGTCTTCCAGGCGCTCGATGGGATTGGCACCCAGGTTGCCTTGCACGCCGCGCACGATCATCCAGATGGGCGGCAGCAGCACGAGCAACCACAGCACCGGACGAATCCAGCGCCGCACGTGTG
>CAZPON010000357.1:0-3616 GCA_964588045.1 uncultured Gemmatimonas sp. | reverse complement strand
AGTACACCACGCGCGCGCGCACATCGCGCCCCGCCGAGCAGGTGCCGTAGAGTGCCTTCATGGTGACCGTGTCGCCCAGCGACAGCGGCGCCATCGCTGCCTGCGCCATACCGCTCAGTGCGCGCGTCCTGGCCAGCGCATTCCACGTAGGCGTGGGTGAGCCGTAGCGAGCGTTGACAGTCCGCTGGCGCTCCAGATGCGCATCATGCCGCGATTCGGCGCGTCCCTCGTTCTCCATCTGCGCCAACGCCGCCGACATGTTCGCCTTCGTGAACGGCGACGCGGACATCAGCGCTGACGCCATCGGCGGACGCGGCGCCGCTGTCTGGCCTTCCATCGCACCGGTGCCCGATCCACGCAGTTCGAAGCCGGCCGTGGCGGCGGCGCTCACGTTGGTGTTGATCACCGCCACCACGTACTTCGCGTTGCCGTTTCCGGCAGGTGCAGCCAGTTCGGTGCAGCGCACCTGGTCGGCATCGAGCAGGTTGGCCGATTCTCCCTTGGCCAACGCGAGGCGCGTCACGGTGCGCAGCGGCGCGGCGCCCAAACCGGTGTTCGCCGCAATCGTTACGCGCACCGGCTGCAGCGATGTCGGCGCGCACGCATACGTGCTGGGCAGCACGGCCTCGATGCGCGAGGCGGACGCCCTGGTGATGGTGGCCTTGACACCGCCAATGGTGAGGTCGATGGCATCAGCAGCCAGCGCGAAAGCAGAGCCTTCGACGACGATCTCCGCGCCCGGCACCAGCGTATCGGGCAGCACACGACTCACGGTGGGTGTGGCCGGGTCTACCAGCACCAGCAAACGCGCGCTCGCCGTATCGACCGTGGCCTTGATGGTGGCCGAGCCGCGGTTGCGCGCAATGAACAAGGCCCCGCTCTGCAAGAGGGCATCGGCACCACTCTCGATGGTCAGCGCGGCCGGTGTGGACACCGTGTTGCCGTACTTGTCCAGCGACGTCGTGGTGTAGTGCACCGTGTCGCCCAGCAGCGTCAGGCGCGCAATATCGGCAGAGAAGCGCACGATGGCGGCCTTGTCGGCCGTGGCATTGGCGCCGAAGATCACCGCGGGCAAACCAGGAACAGCGGCCGTGAGGCTCTGCAGGCCGGCCACCGTGGCCAGCGTCCACCGCACGGACGCAATGCCCTTGGAGTCGGTGATGGTTTCTGCGGCGCTCACCTTGCCGCCTTCACTCGCCTCCCACCGTACGATGGTGCCCGCAACCGGGCGGCGGTTGCCATCGGTGACCGACAGGCGCACTGGCGCATCGAGCATTGTGCCTACGGTGGCGGTGCCGATCACGTGGCTCACCGCCGTCGCGCCGGCGGGGAGTCCGGGCGACAACACATCGGTTTCGCTGCACGCCTGCAACAACGCCAATGCGCATACTATCACGCCCGTGGCACGCGTCGCACGGCCGAATCGGCGCGCGACGTCGTAACTCACTGATTTGAAAGCGGTATGGGACATGGCGACCGGCGTCACGTAGATGGTTGAATCCTTCACACATCTGACGTTCACGCAAGGCTTGTGCCGAGCTCATCCGTAAGATATCGGAAATCGGATATCGGCTAGATTGGTGTTGCCGCCCCGCCCTGAACGCGCGATTCCCCGCCTCCCCTACCGTTCGCCCGATGACCAGCAGCATTGACACCCGCCCGGCGCTCACCGTCCTGTCGGAAGAAGAAGATCTCTTCCGCACTGCTGTCCTGGAGCTGGCCGAGTCGGAGGTGCGCCCGCGTGTTCGCGAGATGGAAGAGGCCGGCCAGATCGATGCGGCGGTCACCGCGAAGTTTGTCGAGTTGGGGCTCATGGGCATCGAGGTGCCCGAACAGTTCGGTGGTGCCGGCGGATCGCTGATGATGGTCACACTGGCCGTGGAAGCGCTCAGCTCCGTCGATGCAGCGGCGGCGATTCAGGTGGACGTGCAGAATACGCTCGTCAACTATCCCATCCAGCGGTATGGCAACGCCGAGCAGCACGCGCGCCTGCTGACGCGCCTCACGGCCGGCACGATTGGCGCGTACGCGCTCTCCGAAGCGGGCAGTGGCTCCGACGCGTTTGCTTTGGCCACGCGTGCGCAGCGCGTGGACGGCGGCTGGTCGCTGACCGGATCGAAGGCGTGGATCACCAACGGCGGCGAGGCGGACATCTTCGTGGTGTTCGCCAATGCGAAACCCGAAGCCGGCTACAAGGGCATCTCGGCGTTCATCGTCGAGCGCGGCATGCCCGGCTTCACGGTGGGCAAGAAGGAACACAAAATGGGCATCTGCGCGTCGAGTACGACCACACTGCATTTCGACGCCTGTGTCGTGCCCGATGCGAACGTGCTGGGCGAAGTGGGCACGGGCTACAAGGTGGCCATCGAAACGCTCAACGAAGGACGCATCGGCATTGGTGCGCAGATGATTGGCGTGGCCCAGGGCGCGTTGCATGCAACCGTGGCGCACCTCAAGGAGCGCAAGCAGTTCGGCAAGTCGCTGGCCGAGTTCCAGGGCATCCAGTTCCAGGTCGCGCAGGCGGCAACGGAGCTCGAGGCCGCGCGACTCATGGTGTACAACGCCGCCCGGCTCAAGGACGCGGGACACGATATCGCGCGCCAGGGCGCGATGGCCAAGCTGTACGCGTCGCAGATGTGCGAGCGCGTGACGTCATTGTGCGTGGAGCTGTTCGGCGGTTACGGCTACACGCGCGAATACCCGGTGGAGAAGTTCTACCGCGACGCGAAGATCGGCACGATTTACGAGGGCACCAGCAACATGCAGTTGCAGACCATCGCGAAGGCCGTGCTCAAGTGATGTTGTCGGACGTGTGAACGATCGTCGCCGCCCGACTGCGCTTGGTGCGATTGCAGTCGCCGTTGGGCTGATTATCTGGGCGACGCTGACGCCGCTTGGCAGTCAAGAGGTGCGCGCGCCGGTGTGGTGCCTCACGTGCGAGGCCGCATGGTTGGCTGATGCCTTGTGCAATGTCGTGCTGTTCGTGCCGCTTGGCGTTGCGCTCGTCTGGTACGGAATGCGGTTGCCGCACGCGCTGCTGTGCGGAGCACTGTTGTCGCTGGTTATCGAGGCTCTGCAGGCATGGCTTCCGGCCGGACGCACACCCTCATTGGCCGACTGGCTCACCAACAGTGCCGGCACGGCCGTGGGCGCATGGCTTGGCGTTCGGCATGTGTTGTTGCTCCGGCCGGGTGTGCGTGAGGCGCGGCGGTTGGCGTTGACATGGAGTGTGTTCGCAGTGGTCGTGCTCACCGGAAGTTGGTGGGCGTTGGCGCCCGCGTTGCCATCGGTAGGCGCGTCAGCTCCCGTCGCGCGCAGTCCCCTGCCCTTTGCACCGGGGGGATCCAGTTGGTACGCGGCCTTCGCCGATAGCACGCTCGTGAATGGGGTGCCGATTCCTCACGGTGGCAACGGGCCCGTGATCGCCGCCATGTCGCGCACTGACTCGGTGAGTGCCTCCGTGCGGGTTCGTGGACGTGATGACGTCGCATGGACGGTTCCGATCGTCTGGGTGCATGTGCCGGGCGACACGCTTGCGCACCTGCTGCTGGGTCAGCGTGGCAACGACGTCGTGGTGGGCACGTGGCTCAACGCCGGTCGCGTTGGGCTCTACTCC
>CAZPON010000356.1:1019-3630 GCA_964588045.1 uncultured Gemmatimonas sp. | reverse complement strand
CGACTGTCCACCGCGTTCGGCGCAGGTCAAACCTGATTCGCAAGCCACGCTCACCGTCGCGCTGCGTGCCGATCCTCCGCTTGCCCCGACGGCCACCGTGAATCTGCGGCTGTTCGAGGAAACGGCGCAGAGCACGCACAAGCTCGATCCCGTGCAGCCCTCCGCGTTTGCGTTGCGCGCAGGAGTGTACGTGCTGCGCGTGGGTACGAAAGGCTACAAAGCCGTGGAAGGCCAGGCCAACCTCACGGCGGGTTGCGAAATCACCATGACGCTCGATCTCAGGGCATCGGACTGACGGCCAGGTTCCACCCTGAAGAAGAATGAAGTCGACATCCGCATGGACTCCCCGGCTCCCGACATCACATCATGCGCCCTTCCCTCCGCCTCCTCCTCGCCGCCGTACTCACACCGTGTGCCCTCGGTGCGCAGACGTTCCGGTCCGCAGACCCCGTCATCCGCCGCATGTGGCAGGTCGGGATGAACGAGTCGCAACTGGAGCGACTGGGCCAGGTGCTCGTCGATTCCATCGGCCCACGACTCTCCGGCTCACCCGGTTACGCCGCCGCCACGACGTGGCTGCAGCGCACGTACACCGGCTTCGGCATTCCCGTGCGACAGGAGCGGTACGGCACGTGGCGTGGATGGCAGCAGGGCACCGTGCACATGCAGCTCATCGCGCCGCGCACGCAGAACCTCGACGTGGAACTGCTGGCGTGGAGTCCGTCGACACCGGGCGGCAAGGCCGTCGACGCCGATGTGGTGGTGATTCCGGCGCTGGCTGATGCCGCGGCAGCCACACAGTGGCTCAAGACCATCAAGGGCAAGTTCGTGCTCACGTCGCCGCCGGAACTCATGTGTCGCGCGCCGCAGGAACTCGAGCGCTACGCGCGCGCCAGCACGATCACCGCGCTCAACGCGCAGCGCGCCGAGGTACGTCGTGTGTCGACGGAACGGCTCAATGCGCTCGCGCCCGCGGGCGTTGCGCCGGCTCAGCGACAGGCGGCCATCATGGCGCGCCTCGATTCGGCCGGCGTGATCGGCATCGGCACCACGCTGTGGTCGAATGGGTGGGGCGTGAACAAGATCTTCGGCGCCGTTTCCGATCGCGTGCCCTCGGTTGACCTGTCATGCGAAGACTTCGGGCTGTTGCACCGCCTCGCGTCCAACAACCAGGGACCGCGCGTGCGCTTCACGGCCGAGGCGCAGGCCACACCGGCCGAAGTCCCGATGTTCAACGTCGTGGCCGAGATCAAGGGCCGCGAGCTGCCCAACGAATACGTGCTGCTCTCGGCGCATCTCGACAGTTGGCACGGCGCCACCGGTGCGACCGACAACGGCACGGGCACGCTCACCATGCTGGAAGCCATGCGCATCCTCAAGGACGCGTATCCGAATCCGCGACGCACCATCATCGCCGGACACTGGGGCGGCGAGGAGCAAGGCACCATCGGCTCGAAGTCCTTCGCCGAAGATCACCCGGACGTGATGGACGGACTGCAGGTGGTGTTCAACCAGGACAACGGCAGTTGGCGCGTGGAGATCCTCGAGGGACAGGGATTCCTGAAGGCCAGCAGCAACCTGGCGAAGTGGGTGGCGCAGTTGCCGGCAGAGATGACCGACAGCGTCAAGCTGCAGGTGCCAGGTCCGCAGGCCAACAGCGGAAGCGATCACACCTCGTTCCTCTGTCGTGGCGTACCGGCGTTCCGGCTGCAGTCCAGCTATGCGGAGTATCGCCAGTACACGTGGCACACCAACCGCGACACGTTCGACAAGATCGTGTTCGACGACCTGAAGAACAACGCAACGATGGCCGCCATGCTCGCCTACGCGGCGTCGGAAGATCCCGAACGCACCGGCCGCGAGCAGGCACTGCTGGTCGGGCCGACTGGTGCGACACGCGCGTGGCCCACGTGCGGAACGGCGAAGAGAAGCTACAAGTAACGGTGTAGAGAAGACGGGAGACGGGAGAAGGAAAGACGGGAGACGTCCAGCTGGCTGGATGTCTCCCGTCTCCCCTTCTCCAGTCTCCCGTCTTCTCTACACCGTCAGTATCCGTGGCCCCGCTTCAGTAATCGCGACGGTATGCTCGAAGTGCGCCGACCGCTTCGCGTCGGCCGTCACCACCGTCCACTTGTCGCTCAACGTGCGCGTCTTCGCCGTGCCCACGTTCACCATCGGTTCGATCGCGATGGTGAGTCCCGGCACCAGCTTCTTGCCGCGCTTGGCCTTGCCGTAGTTCGGGATCTGCAGCTCCTCGTGCGGTGAGAAGCCCACGCCGTGGCCCACCAGCTCGCGCACGATGGAGAAACCCTCGGGCTCCACCACCGCCTGGATCGCCGCGCCGATATCACCCACATGATTGTCCGGCAGCGCCGCCGCGATGCCGGCCGCGAGCGCGCGTTCGGTCACGTCGAGCAGGCGCTTCGTGACATCGTCGATTGCGCCGACCGGCACGGTGATCGCCGCGTCCGTGTACATCCCCTCGAGCTTCACGCCCACGTCGACGGTGACGATATCACCCTCAGCGAGAATGCGCTTGCGCGACGGAATGCCGTGCACGACCTCTTCGTTGATCGAGATTCCCAGGCCGGGCTTCGTATTCGGAGAGACG
>CAZPON010000356.1:0-1009 GCA_964588045.1 uncultured Gemmatimonas sp. | reverse complement strand
GGATGCGTACGAATGAACGCCTCGCCGATGGCGTCGAGATCCACCGTGCTGACGCCCGGGCGCACCGCATCGCGCATGGCCAGCAGCGTCGCGCGCAGGATGGCGCCGCCGCGCGCCATGATCTCGATTTCGCGCGGCGACTTGAGCAGCATGCCCGGGGCCGACGTGCTGCCGAACGCGTGCATGTCAGTGCGCCCGGAAATCGAGGCCCAGCGCGCCAAACATGCGCGCCTCGACCTCTTCCAGCGTGCCCAACGCGTCGATGTGCACGAGGTTGCCGCCGTGCTGCGCGTACCAGTCGATGACGGGCGCCGTCTGGTCGCGGTACACCTGCAGACGCTTGCGCACTGCCTCGGGCTCGTCGTCCTTGCGGCGCACGAGCGTCCCGACCTTGCCGTCGGCTTCGCACGTTTCGCCGGGCTGGCGGCCGAAGTACGGGCGCTGGCACACGTCGCAGGTCGTGCGGCCGCTCAGGCGGCGCACCAGTTCGTTTTCGTCGATCTCGAAGAGCAGCACGGCATGCACCTGCTTGCCGATCTGCGCGAGCGTGTCGTGCAACCCGGCCGCTTGCGGCGTCGTGCGCACCACACCATCGAGGATGGCGCCCTTGCTCGCATCAGGCGACGCGAGCGCCTCCTTCATGATGCCCATGATGACGGCATCGGGCACCAGGTCGCCGCGATCCATGGCGGCCTTGGCTTCGAGACCCAGCGGCGTGCCCGCGCGCACCGCGGCCCGCAGCACATCGCCGGTGGCGATCTTGGGAACGTCAAGGCGAGCGGCTAGCCGCTCGCCTTGCGTCCCCTTTCCCGCGCCGGGCGGTCCAAGCAGGACGATGATCATGCCTGATTGCGTACCCTGAGACTGCTCGAGGTTAGAAGCCCTGCGTGGCCTGGCGGCCGCGGAAACGCACGCGCCCCTTCTTCATGAAGCCATCGTACTTGCGGAGCAGCAAGTGCTGCTGCATCTGCGCCATCGTGTCCAGCGCGACACCGACCACGATCAGCAG
>CAZPON010000355.1:2093-3635 GCA_964588045.1 uncultured Gemmatimonas sp. | reverse complement strand
TGCAGTTGATCTCGCGGGACGCATAGTTGATCATCGACATCTGTGACGTCCCTTACTGGAATAGCCGGTCGATCTCGTCTTCCGCTCCGGCGAGGAATCCCGGCGGCGCGGCCTGGCCCGGTCCTCCCCGCGCAAAGACCCCTTCGAAGATGCGCGTGAGTTCATCCACCGCCGACTTCATGCGCAGCCGCACGAGGCCCAGGGTGGTGCGATTGTCGAACAGCACCACGAGAATGACGCGGCGGGCGATATCGGCGAGGTACATGGACTCCTTCTCGCCCTGATGGAACAGGACGCTGAAGTCGCTCTCACCGATGAGGCGCGCCAACTGGTCGTTGGCGCTGAAGTCGGCGGCCGTCAGCGTCGCGAACGCCGTGGCGTCGAAGTTGGGCGGCTCGCCGACGGTGGCAACCAACTGTCCACTGCGGTCGACCAGCAGCGCGCACCGCGCCTTCGCGTCGTACAGAAAGCGCTGCAGGGTAATCGTGATGGCCCCGAAGTCGTCCTCGGTGAACGACCAGGTGGCGGCGCCGACGGGCATGAACGTGGGGGCGAAGGGGTCCAGACACCCCGATCCGGCCCGCGTCGTCACGCGGCTGGCATTCGGGGTGAGTCTCTACGAACGTAACGCTCGGGTGCCCCCGAAAGTAACCGATTCCCGACTCTTCGAGGCGGGTCATCGGCCAGTCTCAGGGCATGTCCCGGCGGGCCGAAAGGGCCTGGGCAATCGTCACGCCGTCGGCATACTCGAGATCTCCACCCACAGGCAGTCCGCGGGCAATTCGCGTGATGCGCAGCGGGTGGGCCGACAACTGGCGTTGCAGGTACAGCGCGGTGGCCTCGCCTTCCAGCGACGGATTGGTGGCCAGGATCACTTCGCGCACCCCTTCGGGCGCGATGCGCTCGAGCAGCGCGTCGATGGCCAGGTCGCCCGGTCCGACGCCATCGAGCGGCGACAGGCGTCCGCCGAGGACGTGATACGTGCCGCGAAACTCGGCCGACCGCTCGATGGAGGCGATATCCGACGCTTCCTCGACCACGCAGATGACGTGGCCATCGCGGCGCGGATCGGCGCAGATGGCGCACAGCGGCGCCTCGGTGAGGTTCCGGCAGCGCTCACAGGTGCGGACGCGCTCGACCAGTGCCACCAGCGACGCGGCAAGCTGTCGGCTCTGCCCGTGCGGCTGTCGCAGCAGGTGGAACACCAGACGCTGCGCCGTCTTGCGCCCAATGCCGGGCAGCCGCGCAAACTCGCTGGTGAGATCGTCGATGACGGACACGTCAGGGTTCGCGTCGCGGTGTCGTGCCGCTCAGAAGGGCAGCTTGAACGGCAGGTCGATGCCGCCCGTGACCTTGGCCATCTCGTCCTGCATCGCCGCCGACGCCTTCTTCTGCGCCTCGGCCGAGGCGACCACGATGAGGTCCTCGAGCATCTCGGTGTCGTCGGGGTTGACGACGGTGCGTTCGAGCTTGATGCGCTTGAGCTGCATCTTGCCGTCGCACTCGACAGTCACCATGCCACCGCCGGCCGACCCGGTGAAC
>CAZPON010000355.1:0-2083 GCA_964588045.1 uncultured Gemmatimonas sp. | reverse complement strand
CGGTGAACGTGCGCTGCGCGAGCGTGTCCTGCGCTTCCTGCAGACGACTCTGCATCTGCTTGAAGGTGTCGAGCATCTTGAAGAGATCCATCGAAGTGTGGGCGGTGGGTACGATCTGAGACTCGAGACGGGAGACTGGAGACTGAAGAGACTTGAGAACGGAGGCTGTTCAGTCGCGAAGCTCCAGGTCGAGGGCGCGGACCGCCGCGTCAAGCAGCGGGTCGCTCGCGGTGAGTGCGTCGAGTTTTTCCTTCTTCACGTCGTGTGCGGTGATGCGACGCGACGAGGCGCTGTCAGATGTGGCGATCGGTCCGGTGGCGTGCTGTGCACGCAACGTGAAGCCGGTTACGCCTTCGAAGCAGCCTTGCAGCGCGGCCATGATGTCCCCACGCGCGCTTTCCGCTGCGCGCGCCCAGGTGTCGTCGGTGGCCGCGTAGCCGAGCACGAGCGATCCGCTGTCGGTGATGTCGAGCGGGCGCAGCCACTGCACGGCTTGCGCCACCATGCCGCGCCCGTTGCGCTTGATCATTTCGCTCACGTCGCTCCACTGCTCCAGCACCGTATCGAGTGCGGGCGGCGGCGCCACCCGTGCGGCGCGCTCGGGCTTCTGCGGTGCGCGCACCGGGGCGGCCATCTGCGCAGCGGCAGCGGCTTGTGCGACCTGTTGCGTGGCCGGACGCGGCACAGGCGGCGGCGCCGTCACGGCGGGTGATGCAGCCAGTGCCGGCGCCATCACCGCAGGCGGCGACGGCGGCAGCGCATGCGCCGATGCCACACGCGATTCGACCGCAACGCGACGCGGCGGCGGGTCCTCACGACCACCGTCGCCAAACCCCTTGAGCACGTTCTCCAGCTCGACGGTGCGGTCGATGAGCGCAAACCGCACGAGCAGCGTCTCGAGCATCAACTGCGGCTGTCCGCTGCGACGGAACATCGGCTCCATGTCGAGCAGCGCGTGCAGCATGCGCAGCAAGTCACCGGCAGACAGCCGCCCGGCGCGCTCGGCCAGTGCCACGCGCATGCGTTCCGGCAGCTCCAGCGGCGTACCGCCCAGCGCGATGGCGAGTTGCGAGCGCAGCAGGTCGCCCAATCCGGACAGCACGAGCGTGAAGTCGACGCCGGCATCGGCCAGTCGCTGCACGGCCGGAAACAACTCGGCGGCGCGTCGCTCGGTGATGAGGTCGAGCAGCAGCAGGTATTCGTCGTCGGGAATGAGCCCGAGCGCAACGCGCACCCGCTCGGCGGTGACAGCCCCGGCTTCACCAAGCGACAGCACCTGGTCGGTGAGTGAGAGCGCATCGCGCAAGCCGCCGTCGGCGGCGCGGGCAATCATCGCCAGCGCTTCATCCTCGAACGGCACCTCCTCGTCGCGCAGCACGATGGCGAGGCGCTCACGAATCTCGGCCGGCCCGATGCGCTTGAGGTCGAAACGCTGCAGGCGCGACAGCACCGGCGCGGCCATCTGCGCGATTTTCTGCGGCTCGGTGGTGGCGAACACGAACACCACGCGTGGCGGCGGTTCCTCGAGCACCTTGAGGAGCGCGTTCCATGCCTCGCGCGTGAGCATGTGCGCTTCGTCGACGATGTACACCTTGTAGCGATCGTCGCCGGACGGCGCATACATGGCGCGCTCGCGCAACTCGCGCGCATCGTCCACACCGCGATTCGATGCGGCGTCGATCTCGACCACGTCCAGCGACGTGCCGCCGCTCCAGATGCGCCGGCAGCTTTCGCAGCTCCCGCACGGCTCGCCCTGCAACTCCGGCTCGCCCCGGCGCTCGCAGTTGAGCGCCATGGCCAGCACGCGGGCAAGCGTCGTCTTGCCGGTGCCGCGCGGCCCGCACAGGAGGTAGCCGTGGGCGACCCGTCCGCGCGCGATGGCCCCCTTCAGGGTGTTGGCGACGTGCGATTGCACGGCGACAGACGCGAAGTTCCGCGGGCGGTATTTGCGGGCGAGAGCGATCGACATGAGACCGTGAATCTACCGGACGGTTCGAACTAAGAGGAACCGCTTGATGGGTGAGTAACTGTGCAGGGTTGAGCCAACTGAAGGGTTGAGGGGTGAGGAGCGAGCCGGCGAGGG
>CAZPON010000354.1:0-3650 GCA_964588045.1 uncultured Gemmatimonas sp. | reverse complement strand
CGCGTTCGATGGTCTCGAGAAGATCATCGAGGCACGCACCGGACGTCGCCAGATCGGTTTCGGCGACGAGAAGGGGGACGCCAGGCACGCCAAGGTGACGCCCATCAAGCAGACCACGCCCAAGACGCCGTTTGCCGAAGTCGAGCCCGACGACCTGCTGCGCTTCGGCATCATCCCCGAACTGGTGGGCCGCCTGCCCGTGTGCGTGCCACTCGAGGCGCTCGATGAGGAAACGCTGGTGCAGATCCTCAAGGAGCCCAAGAACGCGCTCACCAAGCAGTACCAACGGCTGTTCGACCTCGAGAAGGTGAAGATCTCGTTCGAGGAGTCGGCCCTGAAGGCGGTTGCCGCCAAGGCCCTCAAGCGCGGGACTGGCGCCCGCGGCCTGCGCGCCATTCTCGAGGAAACGCTGCTCGACACCATGTTCGACCTGCCCACGCGCGACGACGTGGTCGAGGTCAAGGTCACCGAGGCCTCGGTGGTGCATGGTGGCCCGCCACTCCTCGAAATCGCACCCAAGCGCCAGAAGAAGGAAGCCTGAGTCCCCGCCAGACCCCGAAAGCCGGCGCGCCGCGTACGCCCCAGCGCCTGCCGGTCCTTCCGCTTCGCGACGTGGTGTTGTTTCCCCATGTCGCGATGCCGCTGCTGATCGGACGCGCGGGCTCGCTCGCTGCCGTCGCCGACGCCACGGAAGGGTCCAAGGAGATGCTGATCGTCACCCAACGATCAGCCGACGTGCACACCCCGGTGGCCACCGACCTGCACCGCGTCGGCGTCGTGGGCCGGCTGCAGCAGGTGACGCGCCTCACCGGCGGCACCACCAAGATCCTCGTGGAAGGCATGACGCGCGTGAAGGTGCGCCGCTTCGTGACCACCAGGGGCAGCCCGCTCTTCGAGGCCACGGTGACGCCGTTCCCGCTCGCCAATGCGGCGTCGGGCACCACGCATGCGCGCATACGGCACGCGCTCACGCTGTTCGAGGAATACGCGGGCCTGCAGCGCAGGCTCCCGGCCGAAGTGGTGGGACTGCTGCAGGGACTCGACGACGAAGAGCGCGTCGCATTCGGTATCGCCGCCCATTTGCAGGTCACGATCGAGCAACGCGAGCTGTTGCTCGAGTCACCGTCGCTCGACATCCTCGGCGACCGGCTCGTGCAACTGCTGGGCAGCGAGCTCGAACTGCTCAAGCTGGAACGCAAGATCGACGAGCAGGTGCGCGGCTCGCTGTTCCAGAACCAGCGCGAATTCTTCCTGCAGGAACAGTTGCGTGCCATTCATCGCGAACTGGGCCAGGAAGACGGCGACGAAGGCGAGGAGATGCAGCGGCTGATCGTCGAGCGCGGACTGCCCGAGCCCGTGGCGTTGCGTGCGCAGCGTGAAGTGCGCAAGCTGCGACGCAGTTCGCCGATGTCACCGGACGCTGCCGTGGCGCGTGGGTGGCTCGACTGGGTGCTTGGGCTGCCGTGGACCGCGCGCAGCGACGACACCATCGATCTCGAGCACGCGCGCGCGGTGCTCGATGGTGATCACTTCGGCCTCGAGGAAGTGAAGGACCGCATCCTCGACTATATCGCCGTATTGGGCAAGGTGGGTGCGATTCGCGGTCCGATCCTGTGCCTCGTGGGGCCGCCGGGTGTGGGCAAGACCTCGCTCGGCCGTTCCATCGCGCACGCACTGGGACGGCGTTTCGTGCGCATGGCCCTGGGCGGCGTGCGCGATGAAGCGGAAATTCGCGGTCACCGTCGCACGTACATCGGCGCCATGCCGGGCCGCATCCTGCAGGCCATGCGACGGGCCGAAACGATCAATCCGGTGATCCTGCTCGACGAAGTCGACAAGCTCGGCGCCGACTGGCGCGGCGATCCAGCGGCGGCGCTGCTGGAAGTGCTCGACCCCGAGCAGCATCATGCGTTCAACGATCACTATCTCGAAGTCGACTACGACCTGTCGCAGATCCTGTTCATCACCACGGCGAACTCGCTCCCGTCAATTCCCGAAGCGCTGCGCGACCGGATGGAGATCATCCGTTTGCCGGGCTATCTGGAGCCCGAGAAGCTCTCGATTGCCCGCCGCTTCCTGCTGCCGCGTCAACTGACCGCACACGGCGTGTCCCCCGAGCTCGTATCGATCGCGCCCGAGGTGATGAGCGCGATCATTCGCGGCTGGACGAAGGAAGCCGGCGTGCGCGATCTCGAGCGACGGCTGAGTCGCGTGGCACGCAAGATTGCGCGCAAGTCGGTTGGCGGGCCGACGTTCGGCACCAGTGTCGAGGGCGTGATCACCATCGCACGCGAAGACCTGCCCACGATTCTCGGACCGGCACCGCACGACCCTGAAGACCCGCTGCTCGTGGACCAGGTGGGTGTGGCAGCGGGGCTTGCGTACACGAGTGTGGGCGGCGAACTGCTGGAAATCGAGGTGAGTGTCGTGCCCGGACGGGGCCGCGTGCAGCTCACCGGCACGCTTGGTGACGTGATCAAGGAATCGGCCGCCGCCGCACTCAGCTACGTGCGTTCGCGCGCACCCCAGCTTGGCCTCGCGCCGGATTTTCATCGCACGCGCGACATCCACGTGCACTTGCCGTCGGGCGCAACACCCAAGGACGGCCCGTCGGCCGGCATCGCCCTGGCTACGGCGCTCACCAGCGCGCTCACCGGCATCCCGGTGCGCGGCGACATCGCCATGACGGGTGAAGTGACATTGCGCGGGCGCGTGCTGCCCATCGGCGGGCTGCGTGAGAAAGCCGTCGCAGCGCATCGGCATCACATCGCCCATGTCATCGTGCCGCAGGCCAACGCCAAGGACCTGGCGGAGTTGCCGGAGGATGTGCGGGCCGGCGTCACGTGGCATCCGGTGCGAACGATGGACGAGGTGCTCGCCTTGGCGCTGCGCACGCCGGTGATCACTGCGCGCACCGACGTCACCACCGTCGGCGACGGAGCGGGGCGGCCCACGTGACCGCCGATCCGCTCGTCATCCGGCACCTGGAATACCTGGGGCCGATGGCGACGAAGGAAGGCTGGCGGCCCGAGAACGCGCTGCCCGAGATTGCGTTCGTTGGCCGCTCGAATGTCGGCAAGTCGTCGCTCCTCAACCGGTTGATGCGGCGCAAGGCCTTTGCCCGCGTGAGCAACACCCCCGGTCGCACCCGCGAAATCCACTTCTTCAACGTGAACCACCAGTTCGTGCTGGCCGACTTGCCGGGCTACGGGTATGCGCGCATATCGAAGGCACGAAAGGCCGAGTGGCGCCCGCTGATCGAGGGGTACCTTTCGGAAAGTCCCGCCCTGCGTGGGGTGGTGCAGTTGCTGGACGTACGACATGATCCAACCGACGACGATCGCGTCATGCTCGACTTTCTCGCCGACCTCGGCGTGCCGGTGATCGTGGCGGCCACGAAGGTCGACAAGTTGCGGGCCACCGAAGTGGAGCCGCGCTTGCAGGCCCTGGCGCGCGAGATCGGCGTGGATGCGGACCAGGTCGTGTTGTTCAGCGCCACGACAGGGCGCGGACGCGATGAGCTGGCAGCAGCACTGATGGCATTGCTCGCCGAGCCGGATTGGAAACCGGCGGCGGGCAACGGGTAGTATCCGGCAGACGTCACTCGAACCACCTGTGAGGCGCGTGATGCGAACAGGACTGCGCAGGCT
>CAZPON010000353.1:0-3685 GCA_964588045.1 uncultured Gemmatimonas sp. | reverse complement strand
ATCGACGCGCTCTCGAAGAGCGCGTGCGTGCCGCCGCCGATTTCGTAACGACTGGCATACCGCTCCAAGGCGCGCTCCCTGTCCGATGGCGGGGAGCGCGCGGCGCAGGTGCCGTGAGTGCCGGAGCGCTACAATGGGTGCCGCTCTGACCCTTCGGCCTCATCCCGTCAGCTCCTTGCCCTTGGTGATTCATGGAGGTATATACGTGTATATCCTTCAGCCTTCAGGGGCGACCATGACCATCGCGCGCAGCCGCACCTTCCGCAGTGGCAACAGTGAAGCCCTTCGACTGCCGAAGGACGTGGCGTTCGGAGACGATGTCGAGCTCGTGCTCATCCGCTCGGGCGACGTCATGACGATTTACCCGGCGTCGACCACGATTCCCGAAATGCTGGCGCGACTGAGGGCGCTCCCACCCACTCGTGCGATTGAGACGCGCGATGTCGAGGAGCTGCCCGAGCGGCACGGGCTCTGACCCGTGGCCTACGTGCTCGATACCAATGTCGCGATCCACCTTCGCGATGGCGATGCGGCGGTCGCCGACAAAGTCGCGGCCCTCGACGACGCGATCTTGATCTCGGTTGTGACTCGAGTAGAACTCGAGGGCGGCGTTCATCGCGATGCGGTCGAGGCGCCGTTGCGGCGCGCGCGGCTCGATGTGCTGCTCGCCGCGATTCCGACCTTGGCATTTGACGATGCGGCCGCCGACGCCTATGGCGCGATCATCGCGCAGTCTGGGTACTCACGTCGCAGGCTGCTCGATCGAATGATCGCCGCGCAGGCGCTCGTCCACCGTGCGACACTTGTCACCATGAATCCTGTCGATTTCGCTGATATCACTGGATTGGACGTTCGCTCATGGGCATCGGCGTGAGGTAGCGCCGACCCGGCTATCGCAGGATCCCGAGTCGACGGCGTTCACCTCGATGAATTGCTCCCATCTCGGCAACGGCACGCGCGCCCGTCGTTTACGAGAATGGCGGGCGCCATCGCAACCCGGGAAATCGTGCGAAGTCCCGGTCGGTCGTGATGAACTCCGCACCGGCTTCGATCGCCAGCGCGGCGTGATACGCGTCGGCCACCAGGTTGCCACGCGCGTCACCGTCACGACACAGCGCGGTGAACAGCGACCAGTGTCGCTCACCTGGACGCAATGCAACGGCCCGCGGTTGCGCACGAAGTGCGTCTGTGAAGGCCAGGGCGTCGACGATGGGCATCGGCGGGTTGAAGACGCGCGCATGGGTGAGCACGCGAACGACGCCTGAGAGCGCGAGTTCCGACAGGCCCACTGCTTCCGGCCCGTGCATGGCGCGGATCAACCACTCGCGGTACTCGGCATGGCGCTCGAGGTCATCACGCGCCGCGTACACCAGCACGTTCACATCGGGGATGATCACGTGCGCGCCGGTTCGTCGTCCATGTAGTCGAGCAGCGACGCACCGCTATCGAGATTGACGCCCGGACGGAGCCCCTGACCGCCGCGAAACACGGGCAGCTCCACGGCGGTCGCTGACGGTGCGTGAGGCGCACGGACGGCGAGACGCACCGCTTCTTCTATGAAATCGTTCAATGATCGCCCGGCCTTCGCAGCCATGGCCTTGGCGTCACGCAGGAGGGCGTCGTCGAGGCGAATAGTGGTGCGCATGCATTTAAATGTCAGCATGTGACATTTAAATGTCAAGATTTTGGAATCGCGTTAGGAACCGCGAGTCGGACGAGTCGGAAGCACCACCAACACCAAAAACGGCGCCGCCGCCAGCGCCGCGATCAGTGCGAGCGTCGGGTAGTTCCACGTGCCCACCACCACGCCCGACAGCGCACCGGCCGTGGCGCCCGCGATGCCCATCGCGAAATCCGACAGGCCCTGCGCCGACGCGCGCATCTCCACTGCGATCGATTCGCTGAGCAACGTGGAGCCGGCCACCATCGTGCACGACCAGCCAAATCCCAGCGCCATCAGCCCCGCCGCGAGCTGCACGGTCTCGTGTCCCGCCGTCCCGGCCAGCGCACACGCCGCCAGGAGGCACAACAACCCTGTCATGATGACCGGACGTCGTCCGAAGCGATCGGTCAACCAACCGACCATGGGCGAGAAGGCGTACATGCCGGCGATGTGAAAGCTGATCACGATGCCGACAATGCGCAGCGTATGCGGCGCGTCGTGGCCTGCGCTGCGGATGTGCACCGGTGTCATGGCCATCACGCCAACCATGACCACGTGACCCACCGACATCGCGATCATGCCGGTCCGCGCCGATGCGCTGGCTGCCACCGCGCCGAATGCGGCGCGCAGTCCAACGCGCTGTGGCTTCGCGCTCGTGTCCGCCGACGCGAGAGCCTCACGCGCCAGGACCGCAGGATCAGGTCGCATGAGCAACGTGAGCACGATCGCGGCCAGCACAAACAACGCCGCGGAGAACACGAACGGTCCGGCGAGCGTGGGCACGCCGTAGCCGGCAATCGTGGCGCCGGCGACCGCCGCGAGGTTCGGGCCGACGACGGCGCCGAGTGTCGTCGCCCACACGATCAGCGAGAGATGCCGGCCACGGAGGGCAGGCGGCGCCAGATCGACCGCCGCATAGCGCGCCTGCATGTTGGCTGCCGTTGCCGCGCCGAACAGGAAGAAACCGGCGAACAGCAGCGCGAGCGAGCTGCGCATCGCCGCCGCCACGACGAGCATCGATCCCAGCGCGGCGACCAGGTACGTGGCCGTCAGGCTGTGCCGTCGCCCGCTGCGTTGCACGATCATCGTTGCCGGCAACGCCAACAACGCCGCACCAAGGACCACACTGCTCTGCGCCAGACCCGACAGACTCGTTCCCGCGAGCTCGGCGGCGAGCAGCGCACCGACCGACACGCCGACCGCCACGCCAACGCCGCCGATGATCTGCGTGGCGAAGAGCAGGCGCAGTGTGCGGCGTTGCACCGCGACCAGGTCGATGGTGGTCATTGATCGTGGGTTGAGGAGCGCGTAGTATGGCGCATGCGCTCGCCTGCCGCCATGCACTTTCCCGACGCATGTTTGGCCTCGCCTGCAACCCGACGTGACGGAGCCAATGGGAACCTCTGATTCGTGCGTGACCATCCACATGGCGGCGAGCCTCGACGGCTTCATCGCGCGCAAGGACGGACGCGTCGACTGGCTCGAAACGTCGGATGAATTCGTCGGTGGCGACACCATGGACCCGGCGTTCGTTGCGGCGTTCCTCGAGACGATCGACTGCTACGTCATGGGATCGCGCACCTACGAGACTGCGCTGCGGTTCGAGGCCCAGGGGCTGGGATGGGTGTACGGCGACAAGCCCACCTTCGTGCTCACCACTCGCGAACTGCCGCGGACGCGGGACACCATCGAGTTCCATTCCGGGGATCTCGCGCAACTGGTGAATTCGCGCCTGCGGCCCGCGTTCCGTAGTATTTGGATTGCCGGTGGCGGCATGGTCGCCGCCGAGTGTCTTCGTCTCGGGCTTGCCGACGAGATTCGCTATTCCATCCTGCCGGTCGTGATTGGCGACGGGATCCCGTTCTTCGGGAATCTCGATCGCGACATTACGCTTCACCTGGAAGAGACAAAGGCCTACACGAACGGCATGGTGGAGCTTCGCTATACCGTGCGCAGGTAGCGCAACCCGTCATTCAGCCGGAGTTTGAATTGGCACCTCTCGTTGTTCAGCTCGTGGCGTGG
>CAZPON010000352.1:0-3715 GCA_964588045.1 uncultured Gemmatimonas sp. | reverse complement strand
GGGCTGCGCCACGTTCACGAAGTCGCCGAACTGCGCCTCCCACAGGGTGAGCGTGTCGGCGGCCACGGTGCTGAAGCCGTACTCGAACGCCAGCACCGCCGTCTCGGACAGCGCCGAGTTGTAGATCTCGAACGCGCCCTTGCTGCCCGGCAGGTTGCGCAGCGGTGTGTACTTGCGACCGGTTTCGAGATCGTTGAGCACCGCGTGCCGGTGCGAAAACGTGCCGCGCTCCACGTCCTGCCCGCTCAGGCGAATCGACACCCCGCTGGTGAGCAGGGAACCGAACGCCAGCGCTTCGGCATGACCCCAGTCGATGCCACCCGCGTCGCCCATCGCATCGCGACGGCGTTCGAGTGTCTTCGCCAGTCGCGGGTGCGCCGTGAAATCCGATGGCCACGTGAGCAACGCGTCGTTCATTGCCATGAGCTGATCGGCCGGCACCGCCGTGTGAATCGGCATGGCCGGAAGCGTGGGCTCGGCCGGCCACGGCGCGTGTGTTTCACTGGCCAGCAGCGACGACTTGAAGTGGGCGTGAATCGATGCGTATCGATCGGCCACCGCCTTCTCCACGGCGGCGGCTTCGTCGGTCGTCACCACGCCGTCGGCGACCAGGCGGTTGGCCCACGCCTGTGGCACCGTTGGATGCTGCTTGATGAGCGCGTACCGCTTCGGCTGGGTGAACGTCGGCTCGTCGCCTTCGTTGTGTCCGTGCCGGCGATAGCCCACCAGGTCGATGAGTACGTCCTTCCTGAACTTCGCCCGGTACGCACACGCCATGCGGACGGCCGTGATGCACGCCCCTGCATCGTCGCCGTTGACGTGGAAGATCGGGATCTCGAACCCCTTCGCGAGGTCCGACGCGTAGTACGTCGAACGCGCATCCGACGGATCGGTGGTGAAACCGACCTGGTTGTTCACGATGATGTGGATCGTGCCACCCGTGCGGTACGCATTGAGGTGCGAGATATTGAGTGTCTCGGCCACGATGCCTTCGCCGGGGAACGCCGCGTCGCCGTGGATGGCCACCGGCACCACCGCCAGTTCGTCGCGCTCGCCGAGCGTGCCGGGAACGCGCTGCAGTGCGCGCACGACACCCTCGATCACCGGATTCACGACTTCCAGGTGCGACGGATTCGGCACGAGACGAAGACGCACCTCGCGTCCGTCCACCGCGCGTGACCCGATGTAGCCCATGTGATACTTCACGTCGCCGGTCGTGTCTTCGTCGGCGCTGGCGTGACGTCCCTCGAACTCGGCGAACAGCGTCTCGAACGGCTTGCCCATGACGTTGGTGAGCACGTTCAGGCGCCCGCGATGCGCCATGCCGATCACGACGTCGCGTGCGCCGGCGCGACCCGATTCATCGATGACCGCATCGAGCATCGGAATGAGCGCGTCGGTGCCTTCCACCGAGAAACGCTTGTAGCCCACGTACGTGCGTCCGAGGAAGCGTTCCAGCCCGTCGACCTCGTTGAGGCGAAGCAGCATGGCCTTCTGCTCGTCGACGGTGAGGTCGCGCGTCAGCACCCCATCGCGGAACGCCATGCGGAACCACTCGCGCTCGTCGTTGACCTCGAGGTGCCACACTTCGTAACCGATATGTCCCGAGTACACTTCGCGCTTGCGACGGATGTTGTCGAGCGCCGTCGGGAAGCGTGCATCGCCAAGCGCCGCACCGGGAATCGACGCCAGGTCGGCCTCGGTGAGTCCGTGGAATGCTTCACGCAGTTCGTCGGCACCCACTGGCGCCGCGCCAAGCGGATCGAGCTGCACGGCGTAGTGTCCGTAGTCGCGAATGGCCTGCAGCAACGTGGCGGCGGCGGCGACTTTCGTCAGCGTGGCAAGATCGGTGCTGGCACCCGCAGCCGGGCTCGCAGCGCCCCCGAAAAGTGATTCGGCCACACGGAAGTACTGGCGCCACGTCTCGTCGACACTCGTCGGATCGCGACGGTACTTCTCGAACTGTTCGGCAATGATGCCGTCGTTGAATACGCTGGTGAGGGCGGTCGCGTGCATAGTCCGGGGAATCTAACGGCGGGTTTTCCCTCAGTGCGCGACCGGCACGACGAGCGTGAACTGCGAGCCTTCACCGGGCCGGGACACGACCTCGATGCGCCCGCCCAGCAGGGTGGCGAGGCGACGGGAGATGTACAGCCCGAGCCCGGTACCGCGATGCCGTCGCGACCGCACGTCCTCGAGCTGCGAAAAGGGACGGAACAACCGCGGCAGGTCCGACGCCGCGATACCCACCCCCGTGTCGCGCACCGCAAAGCGGAGCGACGCCGCGCCATCGGGCAGTGGCGAGCCATGCGACACCCGCAGCAGCACCTCGCCCTGTTCGGTGAACTTGACGGCATTCTGGACGAGGTTGAGCAGGATCTGCCGCAGCCGATGCTCGTCGGTGCGCAGCACGGGGAGACCCTCGGCCAGTTCGAGCCGAAAGCCGATGCCCTTTTCCCGTGCCATCGGCTCGACATACGGCAGCAGCGCATCGACCAGCTCGGCTACCTGCAGCGCGGCCACGCGAATCGACAACCGATCGGCCTCGAGCGACGCATAGGTGAGGATGTCCTCGATCAGGGCGCCCAAATGCCGGCCAACCGTACGCAACCGCACCAGCACGTCGCGCTGTTGCGGGGACAGGGGGCCGAGGATCTCGTCCTCCAGCAGTTCGCCGTACCCCTCCAGTGCCGCCAGCGGCGTCCGCAGCTCGTGCGACAGCGTCGCCAGCAGGCTGGTCTTGGCGGCGTCGGCCGACTGGGCTTCCTCGAGCAGCCGCGCCTTCCACAGGGCCAGCGCCGCCAGATCGGCCACCGCGGCCAGTCGCTCCTCATCGTCCCGATCGAACGCCAGCTGACCGATTCGACGAAACACCGACAGCACGCCGATCAGGCTTCCCTGCGCGAGCAGCGGCAGGACAAGGATCGGGCCAATTCCAAGCCGGGGCAGGAGTTCGGCAAAGAACGGCGACGACTCCTCAGAGTTGCTGATCGCCATGGTCCGCAGCTCCTGGGCGACCCTCCCGGTGACACTCCCCTCCAGCGGGAAACGCAGCCCCTTGAGCTCCTGCGCGGGCCCTTTTACCGCCACAAACGTGCCACTATCGGCACTTACTTCGGACACTGAAGCACCATAGCCGCGTCCTTGGACCATGGCGGCATCGCAAATCGTCTGCAGCGCATCGTTGGAATTGGTGCTGGCCGCCAGCGCCCTGGCGACCTCCCTGAGGGTGCCGAGCTCCTCTGATTTCCTATAATCGGAAAACAGGAGATCGTCGCCTGAGGAGAATCCGTCGGTTGCGTTGGCCATGCCGAACAGTCGCACCTTTTCGCCCGCTTGGGGAGCGACGGTCAGAGGTCGATGAACATCCCAGCAAGAAACGTTTCACGCGGAGATCGATGAACATCCCAACAAGAACGTTTCACGCGGAGGTCGATGAATATCCCAATAACAACGTTTCACGCGGAGCCGCGGAGGACCGTGGAGAGATCATCGTGCTCTCATGCAGTTCTCCGCGGCTCCGCGTGAAACGTTTTTTTGTTTTTGGGGATCGCGATGACCTCAAGGCCGTGCGCGACCGTCAGACCATCACGTCCAGCGTGGCAAACACCGCGCGCCGGCAGAGGGAGCGACGGTCAGAGATCGATGAACATCCAAGAAAACGTTTCACGCGGAGCCGCGGAGGACCGTGGAGAGATCATCGTGCTCTCATGCA
>CAZPON010000351.1:0-3721 GCA_964588045.1 uncultured Gemmatimonas sp. | reverse complement strand
CATGGACATGCTGCGGCGTCTGACGCGCTCTGGTGTGGGGTGGGCGCACAAGGCCGTGCAGCGTGACGCGCCGCTGCTCTGGGTGGCGGCCGGGGGCTTCACGCCAGCATTCACCGATGCCATACGGGCGGAGCGGGATACGGTGTATCTCTGGGACCTGCCGACGCTGTACAGCATAGCATGAGGCGGGAGACCCACGTCAGGCTTCGCCCCACGGATCGACGACCGTGATCCCGCAATCGGCGAAATCCCGGACGTATTGTTGCAGTAAGCATACACGTGCCCTTTCCTAAGCAATGCAAGTGCATTATCATAGTGCTATTGCATTCTTCCTTGGAGATCCCGTGCAGGCAACAGTGACAAGCAAGATCACGGAGCGTTCGCAAACCACACTCCCTCCCGCGGTCAGGAAGGCGCTGCACCTGCATCCCGGGGAACGACTCGGGTATGTGATCGACGGCGATGAGGTACGCCTCGTGAACGCGAGCGCGACTCACCATGAGGACCCGGCGCTGGACACGTTTCTGGAGTTCCTCGGACTCGATCTGCAGACGCACCGCCGCGTCGTGCCGATTCCGCTGGACGCGATCGGCCATATTCGCCAGCTCGTCGCGGGGGTCGCCATCGACCACGACGCCGAGATCGTCGGAGACGTCGGGCTCTGAGCGGTCATCGCCCCGGAGCGCCACTGGTCCAGGTGACCGGCGGCGACGGGCATCCGTGGACGCTGCTGGCGCATCCCGCGTTTCTGGATCAACTCGAGAAGGTGCGCGCGAGGGCCGCGACGGAGCCCAAGGGGCCAGCGTCGGCACCGGGACCCGCGACGAAGCTCCTTGGCCACCTGATGGACTTGATGTTCGTCGTGGTGCCGCGCGATCCCGGGCACCGAAACTTCCGGCACGGGGGCGCGCTTGGCGGCGGCCACCGGCACTGGTTTCGCGCCAAGACCGGCCGTGGCCGCTTTCGCCTCTTCTACCGCTACTCGTCGAAGACCCGCATCATCGTCTTCGGGTGGTTGAATGACGAGACCTCGCTGCGGACGTACGGGGCGAAGAGAGATGCTTACGCGGTGTTCACGGACCTGTTGGCGGACAAGAATCCGCCCGACGACTGGGAAGCCCTCGTCGCTGCGCGCATGGAGAGCCCAGCAACACACGCGCCGAGCCATCAGAGGACGGTCTGACGGCTCGGCGCTGGTGTTGCCGGGCTCTCCACACGCGCTGTTTCAGCCGCCTTCCCCACGATACCTTTCACCGCCTACCTCAACCCTTCCCTCATGGCTGCTTTCGACGTCATCATCCTGGGCGGTGGCCCCGCCGGCTACGTGTGCGCCCTCCGCTGCGCCCAGCTCGGCCTGTCCAGCGCCGTCATCGAACGCGAGGCCCTGGGGGGCACCTGCGTCGTCTGGGGATGCATTCCGGCCAAGGCCCTGCTGGAGAGCGCCAACCTCGCCACACGGCTGTCTCACGCCAAGGAGCACGGCATCACCATCGAGGGCGTCACCCTCGACTTCGGCCAGGCCATGAAGCGCTCGCGCGCGGTCAGCCAGCAGAACTCCAAGGGCGTCGAGTTCCTGTTCAAGAAAAACAAGGTCACCTGGATCCGCGGCGAAGGCGTACTGGACAAGGGGCGCAAGGTCACCGTGACCGGGGCCGACGGCAAGAAAGAGACCCACGAGGCGAAGAAGGCCGTGGTCATTGCCACGGGCTCGCGCGTACGCGGGCTGCCGCAAGCGGGGCTCACGCTCGACAAGTCCGTCGTGCTGTCCAGCGACGACGTGCTGGTGGCCGAGAAGGCGCCCAAGAGCATGGTGGTGGTGGGTGCGGGCGCGGTGGGCTGCGAGTTTGCCGACGTGTTCAACGCCTTCGGCACCAAGGTCACCCTTGTGGAAGTGCTGCCCACCATCCTCCCTATCGAGGACGCCGACTGCAGCGCCGAGCTGGCCAAGGCGTTCAAGAAACGCAAGATCGATATCCTCACCGGCGCGAAGATCACCAGCGTGAAGGTCACCAAGTCCGGGGCGACGCTGGTGGTGGAGGCCGGCGGCACGACGCACACGCTCGAGGTGGAGAAGGTGCTGGTGGCCGCGGGACGCGCGCCCAATGTGGAGCAGATCGGGCTCGAGGCGCTGGGCATCGCGAAAAGCGATCGCGGCTTCGTGAAGATCAACGACAAGTTCGAGACCAACGTGCCGGGCTACTACGCCATCGGTGATGTGGCCGGCAACCAGATGCTCGCGCACAAGGGCTCACGCGAAGGCCATGTGCTGGCCGACCTGCTGGGCGGACAGCACGCGCATCCGGTGAACTACGGCAACATTCCCAGTTGCACGTATTGCCATCCCGAAGTCGCGTCCATCGGACTCACCGAGCAGCAGTGCAAGGAGCAGAAGCTCGACTACACGGTGGGCAAGTTCCCCTTCTCGGCCAATGGCCGCGCGCGCACGTCGGGCGAAACCGACGGCTTCGTGAAGATCATCCGCAGTACCAAGCACGGCGAAATCCTTGGCGCGCACATCGTGGGCGCGCACGCCACCGAGATCATCCACGAACTGGTGGTGGCGCGCGAGAACGAGTTCACCGTCGAGGAGATCGACCTGGCGATTCACGCGCATCCGACGCTGAGCGAAGCGATCAGCGAAGCCGTGCTGGACTCGCTGGGGAAGCTGCTGCACGCGTGACGCTCAGCGCGTGACGTGCCTGGCGCGACGATGATGTCATCGCGGCCGCTGCTGCAGGTGCGCGACCTCGGCGTGCTGGACTACGACGCCGCGTGGTCGTTGCAGAAACAGCTCGCCGCCGATCGCATCAGCGGCGCGCTGGCGCACGACACGCTGCTGCTGGTGCAGCATCCGCCCGTGGTGACACTGGGCCGCAGCACCAAGCCGGGCAACCTCCTGGCCTCGGCGGACTTCCTCGAGGCGAACGGCGTCCAGCTACGCGAGGTGGAGCGCGGCGGCGATGTGACGGTGCACGAGCCCGGGCAACTGGTGGCGTACCCGATCATCGACCTGAAGCAGCATACCAAAGACCTGCACTGGTACCTGCGACAGCTGGAGGAATCGATCATCCAGGCGCTGGCGGTCGTTGGCGTGCCGGCCGGCCGCCGCGCGGGGCTGACCGGCGTGTGGCGCGAGGAGCGCAAACTGGCGTCCATCGGGGTGCATGCGCGCGACTGGGTAACGTGGCACGGCGTGGCGCTGAATGTGAGCAATGACCTGCGGACATTCGCGCACGTGGTGCCGTGCGGGATTGACCAGGTGGTGATGACGACGGTGGCGCGGGAATGCGGGGCGCTTGGGGTGCCGGCGCCGGCGTACGAAGAGATGGCGGGGATCGTGGCGCGAAGTCTGGCGGTGCTGTTTGGGCTGGAGCTGTTGGAGGGCTGAGGTCGAGGGTTGAGAGACAACTACCACAGCGCGCGTGGAGAGCCCGGCAACACAAGAGCCGAGCCATCAGAGACCCATTGTCCACTGATGGCTCGGCGCGTGTGTTGCTGGGCTCTCCACACGCGCTGTGGCCGTCTCGAGTCTCAGCTTCCCTGCGGCTGCTGCTGCGCCTTGGATATCGAATCCAGCCGTTCCCTGGCCCGATACGGATTGGGGATTCCCAGCTCCGACGCCTTTTTGTCGTAGAAGCTCCAGCCGTGGCCGACGACGGTGTCGCCGTGCAGGAGGATCGGGGTTTCGCGTTCGCGGGTGATGGGCTGCTCCACATCGCCG
>CAZPON010000350.1:0-3735 GCA_964588045.1 uncultured Gemmatimonas sp. | reverse complement strand
CCGTCGCATCACCTGTACTTCGGCTCGCAGAAGCACTCCTATCGCGAGCTGCCGATCCGCTACGTGACGTTCGATGTGCTGCATCGCAACGAGCTGTCCGGCGCGCTCTCGGGGCTTACGCGCGTGCGGCAGTTCTCGCAGGACGATTGCCACGTGTACCTGCGCGAGGACCAGGTCGCCGACGAAGTCCAGTTCCTGATGAACTTCATCCTCGGGTACTACGAAACGTTCGGCCTCACGGCGCGGGTGAAGTTCGCGACCCGCCCCGAGCAGCGCATCGGCAGCGACGAGCTGTGGGATCGCGCGGAGGCGGCGCTGCGCGCCGCGCTCGAGTCCACCGGCCGTTCGTACGAGCTCAAGGAAGGCGACGGCGCGTTCTATGGTCCGAAGATCGACTTCGACGTCACCGACAGCATCGGCCGCGCGTGGCAGTTGGGCACGATCCAGTTGGACTACAACGCGCCGGAACGCTTCGACCTGTCGTACACGTGCGAGGACAACACCGCGCATCGTCCGGTGGTCATCCATCGCGCGGTGTCGGGCTCGCTGGAACGTTTCATCGCCATCCTCATCGAGCATTTCGCCGGCGCATTTCCGGTGTGGTTGTCGCCCGAGCAGGTGCGCGTGATTCCGGTCGCGAGCGACTACAACGGCTACGCCAGCGACATCGTGGCGCAACTCGTGGCCACGGGGGTGCGCGCCACGCTTGACGCGCGCAACGAGACGCTCAACTACCGCATTCGTGAGGGCGAGGTGCAGAAGGTGCCGTACATGTGCGTGGTGGGCCGTCGCGAGGCGGAAGAACGCACGGTGGCGGTGCGTGAGCGCGGCGCGGGCAACAAACAGAAGGTCCTTGCGTTCGACGACTTCATGGCGCGCGTGCTGTTCGAGATCCGCACGCGCGCCCTGCCCGACGTTCCCGAAGCGCCGCTGGCCAGCGAACCGGAGCCGGCACCGTGACGCCCGAGGCGCTGCTCGACCTGTTCGTGCTCTCGCCCGTCGGACTCGTGGAAGTGGACGAGGACGGACGGGTCGAAGTCGCCAACCTGGCAGCGCGCAACCTGCTCACACCGTTCACGCGATCGGGCACACTCGACGACCTGTTCTCCGCCTTGAGCTCGGTGGCACCCGATCTTGGCGCGCGTGCGCGCGGGTACGGCGGACCGCGCGGCGTGATCGTTGAATCGCTCGAACTGCTGGCGCCCGGCGACGCGCGCGGCGTGCACCTCTCGCTGGTGAAGGTGGCACCGTCGCGTATCGTGGCGGTGGTCTGCGATGCGAGCGGCCTGGCGCAGGCGCGCGGTGCCGTGGCGCAGTTGGAGCAACGGCTGCGCGCGGTCGAGGGCGCCGTGCGCGACTACGCCATCTACACCGTCGACAACGGCGGCATCATCCAGGCATGGAGCGAAGCGGCCGAACGCGTGCACCAGTGGGGCGCGTCGGACATGCTTGGCCGTCCCGCCGCGCTCCTGCTGGCCGGGGACGCAGGCGCCGAGGCGCATGTCATGGAGACGCTGTCGCGTGCGGCCCAAACGGGCTGGGCGGAGGAGGAAGGTCATCGCCTGCGGGCCGATGGCACTCAATTCCTCGCCACGACGATCGTGACTGCGTTGCGCGGGGCCGATGGCGTGACGCTCGGCTTCTCGGTCGTCACGCGGGACCTTTCCGAGCGCCGGAAGTACGAGGACGCGGTGCGTGACGACGCATCGAGCAGCACCGACTATCTCACCGGCGCGTCCACGCGTCGCGCCTTCTTCGACGTGGCCTCCTCCGAAGTTGCCCGCGCCCGTCGCTATGCGCAGCCGCTCTCGTTGTTGCTGGTCGCGCCCGACAACTTCCGCGATACCTCTTCGTTGAATGGCGAGGAGTTCGCCGACGAGTGGCTGCGCGCCATTGCCGGCGTCTGCCGCCAGGAATCGCGCACCACCGACGTGCTGGGCCGTGTCGGTGGCGAAGAGTTCGCCGTCCTGCTCCCCAGCACGGAGCTTTCGGGTGGCCTCGTGCTGGCCGAGCGCATCCGGGAACGCATGCAGCGGCACGTCTTCGCCGGCGATTCCCAGGGCACCCGGTGCACGCTGTCGGTTGGTGTGGCAGAAGTCACCGACGAGGTGGCGAGCGTCGATGGGCTGCTCGAGGCGTCAGCCACGGCCGTGGAGCGGGCGCGACAGGCAGGCATGAACCTGGTGGTAGGCTTCGACGCCTGAGTCGTGACCGGCCCGGAAATCGGGCCGGCGAGGTAAGGATTGAATCACAGGTTGGGCCCGACTCCCCATCCAAGCTTCGCAATCGATTATTTTGCTGTGCTCCCCCCGGTGAGCCGCCCGGGCCCTGCTCGTGCGAACCGGCGTGGCTTCCGCGCCCTGAACTCGCTCCATGACCGACCTCTCCCGCCAGCCCGTCATTGTCAGCGCCGCGCGCACACCGATCGGCCGGTATCTCGGGGGGCTCAGCCCCCTGACGGCGCCGGAACTCGGCGCCATCGCCATCCGTGCTGCGCTCCAGCGCAGTGGCATCGCCAGCGACCAGGTCCAGGAGGTCATCATGGGCCACGTGCTGCAAGGCGGCACCGGTCAGGCACCGGCCCGTCAGGCGATGCTCGAGGCCGGTGTCCCGGCCACCGTCTCCGCGGTCACCATCAACAAGGTGTGCGGCTCGGGACTCAAGGCCGTGATGCTCGCGGCGCAAGCCATCAAGGCCGGCGACGCGCAGGTGATCATTGCCGGCGGCCAGGAGTCGATGAGCAATGCGGCGCACTACGTCTTTGGCATGCGCGGCGGCGTGAAGATCGGCGACCAGACGATGGTCGACGGCATGATCCGCGACGGTCTCTGGTGCGGCACCTGCAACGTGCACATGGGATCGCACGCCGAGTACACCGCCATGAAGGCCGGTGTCGGTCGCGTGCAGCAGGATGCCTTCGCGGCGGCGTCGCATCGCAAGGCGGTGGCTGCGCAGCAGGCCGGCAAGTTCACCGCCGAAATCGTGCCGGTGGAAATTCCCGGTCGCAAAGGCCCCACCATCGTCAGTGCCGACGAAGGGCCGCGGGCCGACACGACCGAGGAAGGGCTGGCCAGGTTGCGTCCTTCGTTCGGCGCACCCGGGGTGGACACGGACACGCTCAGTGTCACCGCCGGCAATTCCTCGTCGCTCAACGATGGTGCTGCCGCACTGCTCGTCACGTCGGAGGGCTACGCCCGCCAGCGCGGTTTGACGATCCTCGCGCGCATCACCGGATACGCAACCGGCGCCGGTGACCCGCGCGACTTGTTCTTCGCGCCCATCACCGCCGTGCGCAACCTGATGCGCAAGACGGGCACCGTCATCGACGACTTCGACCTCATCGAGGCGAACGAGGCGTTCGCGTCGCAGTCGCTGGCCGACGCCGAAGGACTGGGGTGGGACGCCGCGCGCGTGAACGTGCATGGGGGTGCCATCGCGCTCGGTCATCCGATCGGCGCGAGCGGGGCACGCGTGCTCGTCACGCTGCTGCACGCACTGGCCGATCGCAACGCGCGCACCGGACTCGCCACGCTTTGCCTGGGCGGCGGCGATGCGGTGGCGTTGTCGGTGGAACGCGTCGGCTGACGCCGGCGTGACGGTGCCCGACAGGTCGTCGAACCGCGCCCGCGCAGAGGGCGCGGTGGCATTCGATCCGGATCGCTGGCGTTCGCGCGCCGACGGTCCGCGTTGGCTGTACGCGCGCCCCGGTCGCTTGCGCGCCGTGTGGCGGTTGAC
>CAZPON010000349.1:317-3738 GCA_964588045.1 uncultured Gemmatimonas sp. | reverse complement strand
GGCGCCGCGCCCTCGACGGCGGCCCTGTAGAGGGCGAGGGCAAGGGCGCGAGCGGAGGACGGCGCGGCGGTATCCGACATGAGTTCGGAGTAGGGAGTCTTGAACTCCGAGTTGGGAGTCGGGAGTTGTGAGTAGGGAGTACGGAGTACTCCGTACTCCCTACGCCCTACTCCTTACTCTTTTGTTCCGCCTGCCTGCGCCACTGCCGCCCCCAACTCGCCGTACGCATCGGCCGACATCTGCAGGAACGGCGTCGCGATGTAGGCAATCTTGCCCGCGGGGTCGATCACGTAGAGATGGCGCTTGTGCACGCCGGTGCCGGCGTTCGCGCCGTATGCCACACCAACCGCGCGGTCGGTGTCGGCGCCGAAACGGAACGGGAACTGCTCGTCCTTGGCCCACGATGTGAGCGCCGAATCGGCATCAATGCTGACGCCGATGAGCGACACCTTCCTGCCATCCTGGAAGACCTGCGCGTACTGGTCGCGATAGGCCTTCATTTGCGTGGTGCAGCCGCTTGTGCGCGCCTTGGGGAAGAACGCGAGCACGACGGTCTCGCCGCGATGTTCCGACAGCTTGAACGGCTTGGCTTCGAGGCCGTTCTTCGTGACGGTCGTCAGCGTGAAGTCGGGCGCCGCGTCACCGACCGTGAGCGCATTGGCCGCCGGTGCAGCCTGTGCCGCCAGCGATGTCGCAGCACCAAGGGCGAGAGCAGCACACGCCGTGGCGTGCCGTGCGGTGCGAAGGAGCGTGGACATGAACAAATCCTCGGAAGGAACGGATGACGAAGACGGCGGCCTGTGGCGGATGCCGGCGCCGATGGAACAGGTGGACGATAACGCCGCGACGGCGATCGTGCCCATGTCCAGCCATCGGGACACGGTGCTGACGCCGGGCGGGGACAGCGAAGGGGTGAGGCGTATGGGGCGGGGTGGCACGGCTCATGCCACCGATGTCGTTGTTCATCCCTCAGCCCTCATCCCTTACAGCCTACCTACTGTCCGTCCGGAGGTTCCCATGTTGAGCATTCGTGCAACACGAGTCCTGGTGTTCGGTGCCGGAGCGGTGCTGCTCGCGGCGTGCAGCCGCGGTGATCACCACATGGACGACATGCTGCGTGCCGATCTTGCGGCTGAGTTTGGAGTAGGGAGTTCTTAACTCCGAGTACGGAGTAGGGAGTCGTGAGTACGGAGTATGGAGTCAGCGCGGAGTGACTCCGTACTCCATACTCACAACTCCGTACTCCGTACTCGGAGTTAAGAACTCCCTACTCCTTACTACACGACGACGCGAAGGGCTCTCGGCAGGCACCGCACCGTCACGGTCTTGCTGCGCGCGTGATGTGCCTCGCCGTCGGCCTGGAAGTCGGGTCGTTCGGCGAACTCGATCTCGAACGTTGCGGCGCGCGTGGCGTGCACCGTGTCGTGCGACGTGTGCGCGCCGCGCAGGGCGCGGGCAAAGAGGCCGGCGCGCGTGAACGGTGACGCGTCGGCGATGCCGACGGCGTCGAGACATCCGTCGTCGAGTTGCGCGTCGGGAGCAATGCGAAAGGCTCCGCCGAACCACTGGCCGTTGGCGAACACCACGGTCAGCCAGTGCGATGATGTGCCGTTGCCGAATCCCTGCAGCGCCGCGTCGAAGCCGCGGTATCGGAAGAGCTGCTGCAACGCCGTCACCACGTAGAGCGGCGAGCCGCGCAACAGCGGGTTGCGGCGCGGATCGCGGGTGCGCTGCAGCACATCCACGTCGAAGCCGAAACCGGCCGCGTTGACGAACGGCAGGCCGTCGATTTCGCCGGCATCGATGATGCGCGTCTTGCCCGCTTCGATGAGCCTGGCGGTGGCGAGGAAATCGTGCGCGGGCACCCCAAGCGACTTGGCGAAGTCGTTGCCGGTGCCGGCGGCGAAGATGGCCAGCGGGATGGCCGTGCGCGCGGCGATCAGTCCGCGGGCTGCATGCGACACCGATCCATCGCCGCCAAGGACGACGACGGCCCGGGCATTCGCGCGGGAGGCCTCGGTGGCCAGCCGCGTTTCGTCGCGCGCGCGGGTGGATTCCACGATGTCGACCGGACCCACGGTGCGCAGGGCGGCATAGGCGCGATCCACCTGCTGACGGGCCCGGCCGGAGCCAGCCGTGGGGTTGACGAGCAACACGATGGGCCGCCTAGCCATCGCGGGCCTCGGTCGGCCTCTTGCGGGGGCTCATTCCACCACCCGCACGGTTTCACCGTACACGCTCAGCGCCGGGTCGGCGGTGACCAGCACCAGCGGTTCCACGCGACTCTGTGCGATCAGCAACCGCTCGAAGGGATCGCGATGCGTCGACGGAAAAGGCAGCGTGGCGACATGCATCGCGTGGCTGGCGGACACCGGCAGCCAGCGAAATCCGTCCTCGGTGCACTGGTCGCGGAACGTCTCGAGATCGAGACGGAGCCGCCCGAGGCTGTGCTTGATGGCCAGCTCCCAGAGGCTTGCCTCGCTGATGAACGGGCTCGCCGAGCCATCCATGACGAGTGTGCGTGCCTGTGCCGGCACTCGCTCGGGTGCGAGCTGCCACCAGAGCGCGAGGCGGGTGTCGAGCAGCAGCCTCATGCGTCGAGCGGGGCGTCGAAGTCCGGGCCGATGAAGAACCCTCGGCCGGTCAGCGAACCAGGGGCCGCCACCGGGCGCGGCCCCTCCTCATAGGGCACCAGTCGCGCGACCGGCCGCCCGGCGTTGGCGATAACGACGGTGTCGCCAGTGGCCACCTGCTCGATGAGTCGCGAGAGGTGGGTCTTGGCGAAGTGAATATTGACCGGCGGGTTTGCCATCACGTTTAGCTTAGTCTGGACTAGACTAAACGTCAATCTGACCCGCCAGACTCAGCGCTTCATCAGGCTCCGCAGCACATACGCCAGAATCCCGCCGTGCTTGTAATAGTGCAGCTCCTCCGGCGTATCGATGCGGCAGCGCGCCGCGAACTGCTTCACACTGCCATCCGCCGCGGTGGCGGTCACGGTGAGGGTCGCCCGCGCCTGCAGCGTGTCATCCAGGCCGCTGATGTCGTACGTCTCGAAACCTGTGAGGCCGAGTGTCTGCCGCGTCTCGCCGGTGACAAACTCGAGTGGCAGCACGCCCATGCCCACCAGGTTCGACCGATGGATGCGCTCGAAGCTTTCGGCAATGACCGCGCGCACGCCGAGCAACATCACGCCCTTGGCCGCCCAGTCGCGGGAGGAGCCGGTGCCGTACTCCTTGCCGGCGATGACGATTTGCGCCACACCCTCGGCCTGCCGCGTCATGGCCACATCGTACAGCGGCGTGGGTTCGGCACCGGGCGCCGTGGCCGTCCACCAGCCTTCCTTGCCGCCGGCGAGTTCGTTCTTGAGGCGGATGTTGGCAAACGTGCCGCGCATCATGACCTCATGATTGCCGCGACG
>CAZPON010000349.1:0-307 GCA_964588045.1 uncultured Gemmatimonas sp. | reverse complement strand
AAGTACGGCGGGTTCTTCACGTACGTGGAGTCGTTGTTCCACGCGTACTGGTCGCCGGCCGGCGACTGGATCGCCTGCCAATGCTCGTCGCCGGCGAAGACGTTGGCGTACTCCTTCAGGAACTGGTCGCGCTTGACGCTCGACAGGATGGTGTCCTCGACTTCCTGCGACGAGGGCCAGATGTCGCGCAGGAACACCGGGCCGTCCGTGCCGATACCAAGCGGCTCGGTGGCGAGGTCAATGTCCATGCGGCCGGCGAGCGCGTACGCTTCGAGCAACGTGGGCGAGACACTCAGCGCGGCCGCAT
>CAZPON010000348.1:0-3758 GCA_964588045.1 uncultured Gemmatimonas sp. | reverse complement strand
GTTTCGCTCGGCCTGGGTGCTCGATGCGGCGGCGATCTGCGCGCGGGCCCGCGAGGTGGGCGCGCTGGTGGCGCTCGATGCCTACCACAGTGTCGGTGTGATGCCGGTGGATGTGCAGGCGCTGGGTGTCGACTTCCTGTGTGGCGGGGTGCTCAAGTGGCTGTGCGGTGGTCCGGGCGGCTGTTTCCTCTACGCCTCCCCCTCGGCCAGCGAACGGTTTGCGCCTGCGCTCACGGGATGGCAGGCGCATCGCACGCCGTTTGCGTTTGCGGACGCCATGGAACCGGCCACCGGCGGGTGGCGCTGGCTGGGCGGCACGCCGGTGGTGCCGGCGCTCTTTGCGGGCATGGAAGGCCCGCGCCTGATTGCCGCCGCCGGTGTCACGTCCATTCGCGCGAAGAGCATGCGACAGACCGCATGGCTGGTGGCATCGGCCGACGCGCGCGGGTGGCGTGTGTCGGCGCCGCGTGACCCGGCGCGACGGGGCGGCACGGTGGCGTTCGACGTGCCGCACGCCGCCGCGGTCGCACGCGCCCTCCTCGCGCGCGACGTGGTGATCGACTACCGCCCGGGGGCGGGTATCCGTGTGGCGCCTCACTTCTATACCACCGACAACGAACTGGCGGCGTGCGTGGCCGCCATCGACGACATCCTCGACTCCGGGAGCTGGGCGCCCTTCGCCGGCGTGCAGTCAACCGTCACCTGACCCCGCTGGCGCAGAACCGACAGCGCCGCCAACTTGCCAACGAGCCCCTTCGCGCCACTTCAAACCCGAGACGCATGAACTCGCCGACCATTCAGCCGCCCCGGAAGCTCCGCAAGCAATACTCCAACACCCAGTATCCGCTCGTGGTGATGAAGTTCGAGGATGGACACGAGATCAAGGTTTACAAGGACACCGGCAAGGTGTTCGACGTGTGGGCGGGCGAGACCATCAAGCTGATGGCGGTCTGGGATCCGACGTCGAAGGAGTGGGAGCTGATCGAGGCACGCAAGAGCGACACGTTCGACGACGCGCCGTCGGGAGCGTGACCGACGCGCGTCGGCGAAACGGGAGGGGCCGCGCGCGCCATGCATCTTGTGCCTGTTTGCTGTTGCAACCACCGCGCGCGTTGAGTACAATCGGGCGTGCCTGAGAGCCGCCTGAGCCCTCGCTGCACCGCAGTCGTTTCCGCCGCGCTCGCGCGCGGCAGCGCTGTCGTCGCCCTTGAAAGCTCGGTGCTCGCGCAAGGGCTTGCGCCGCCCTTCAACCGGGACGCGGCGCAACGCATGAGCGCCGCGGTCATCGCGGCCGGTGCAACGCCGGCGATCACCGCCATCGACCGCGGTGTTCCGGTGTTCGGACTGGAGTCCGACACGCTGGAGCGGTTTCTCGCCCGCGATGGCGTGCGCAAGGTGTCGGGCCGTGACCTTGCGATGGCAGTTGCCGACGGGGCTGATGGCGCCACGACGGTGGCGGGCACCCTCGCGTTGTGCGCGCTCGGCGGCCTGGAAGTCTTCGCCACCGGTGGCATTGGTGGCGTGCATCGCGATGCCCCGTTCGACGAGTCGGCCGACCTGCTCGAGCTCGCGCGCACGAGTGCCATCGTCGTGTGTGCCGGCGCCAAGTCCATTCTCGACTTGCCGGCGACACTCGAGCGGCTGGAAACACTCGGCGTGCCGGTAATCGGCTACCAGACGCAGGAACTGCCGGGCTTCTTCACGCGCGGGACCGGCTTGTCGCTCAGCGCCTGCGTGCATTCGCCGGAGCAGGTCGCCAGTGCGTGGCGTGCCCATCGCGCGCTCGGTCGCCCGGGCGCGATGCTGGTCGTGCAACCACCACCCCTCGAATACGCGCTCGTCCCCGAACTCGTCGAGGAGGCGACGGCGACTGCATTGCACGCAGCCGCCGCGCAGGGGATCCGGGGCGCGGCAGTTACACCATTCCTGCTCGCGGAGGTCCAGCGCCGCACCAACGGCGCGTCGGTACATGCGAATCTCGCCCTGCTCGAATCCAACGCCGCACTGGCGGGCCAGGTGGCCGCGTCGCTGGTGCGACTGCGCGAACGTTGACCAGAGCTTGAACTTCGCACGAAGCGCACGGTACTATCCGGTAACCCGCTCGCTCCGGAGGTTTTTTCCGCAATGCCCACTCCGTTCCTGAGTTCCGAGGAATACGACGAGCGCGCTCATGCCCTCTACAACGAGGGGCAGTACGATGAGGCGCTCGACCTGCTGCGCGAGGGTCTGTCACTCTACCCCAACGCCGTCGAGCTGCATGTCGGCTTTGGATACGCGCGTCTTGCGCGGGAAGAATTCGCCTGGGCCCGGCGCAGCTTCGAAGAGGCCTTGATCCTCGATCCGGAGCATGAGGACGCCCTGGCCGGGCTCGGTGAAGTGCTGCTCAAGTTCGGGCAGACCCATGCCGGCATGCGGGCGTTCGATCGCACGATCGCGCTCGGGTACGACGATGACGTCGACCTGATGCTGCAGATCGGCCGGGCGCTGTTCCGCGAAGGCTTCGTCGACAGCGCGCTCACGTTCTTCGAACGTGCGGCGTCGCATGCGCCCGACTCGGCTGAAGCCGCGGCGTGCGTGGGGTACGCGCAGCATCGCCTCGGGAACGACATCGCGGCGATGACGGCCTTGCGTCGTGCGCTCAGCTTCGACGCCGGCTTTGCCGAGGCGCGGGTCTACCTCGCCAACATCCTGTACGACGCGGGCGAACTCGACGCGGCGCTGGCCGAGTTCGAGAAGACCACGCCGGACGATCACTGGGATGAACTGGGCATCTGGCGGCTCATCGAGCTGAAGAAGTCGGTGTATCGTCTCGCGGACGACGATGCGGAGCTCAAGCCGTGGGAAGCACGTCTCGTGGAACTGAGCGGTGAACTCGATGCGGTCGACGAACTGCTGTCGGAGGTGGAGCAGCGCGTCATGGAGCGGGACGCCGAGGCCGTGACGCAAGCGCAGGGACAACTGGAGGTGTTGGGCGGGCTCCTCACGGGGCTCGCCCAGCAACAGGCGGAGCAGCAGCCGGATTTCGCACCAACCGACGTGATTGCACCGGACGGCGCGCATCGCGTGATCATGCGGGACGGCAGTTCCTTTGAGGGGACCTGGGACGAGATCGTGCAGGCGTTGCGTGATGCGCGCGACGCCGGACGTCCGCTCGACGAATACATGGCGCGCGAAGCGCGCCGTCATTACGGCGCGACCGGCATGCGGATCGCCTCGCACGCGCCGGAGGCGTTCCTGCGCGAGAGTGCAAACGCCGGCCTGTTGCGCATCGTGCGGTGAGCGCTCGCGCCGCGCTGGACGCGGCGCGAGCCGTATTCGCTCCCAGCCTGGGCCGAGCGCCCGCAGAAGCGACGACGGCTCCTGAATGGGTGGAGCTGCCCGGCGGCGCGTCATCACCGCGCGCGCGCAGCCTCGCCCTGTGGAGCGCCGCCGAACAGGTGTTGCAGGCCGTCGTGGGTCGCGGTGACCTTGGCGGACAGGCGCTGGTGGGCGAAGCGCGGCGATTGCAGCGTCTGTCGCTTGGCGAAGCGCATGCGCTGGTCGCGTTGCATGGATGGCTCGATCGTCAGCGCGATCCGGCCAACACCGACGCGGATATCGAGGCGCTGCCGCGTGATGCCGAACAGCGCGTTGCGCACGAGGCGTGGCAGGCGTTGGAGCACGCGGTGATGGCACCGATGGCGCCGACGGTGACGCAGCCCGTGGCCCAGGTGCCGACGCCAAGCGTCACGCCGGGTGTCACGCCGGGTGTCACGCCG
>CAZPON010000347.1:0-3759 GCA_964588045.1 uncultured Gemmatimonas sp. | reverse complement strand
GAACGACGCGCTGGGCCTGCGCGACTGCCCCGACCGTGTCCGGATGATCCTGCGCGATTCGGCCGAGCTGTTCGACGAACTGCACTTCCCGCAGCTCGCCCGCACGCCCGGCTGTCATCGCCATGAGACGCGCCGTTGTCTTGGGCCGTGTGTCGGTGCGTGCAGCGCGGGCGAGTATCGCGCACAGCTCACGCGCGCCCGCGCCGTGCTCGAGGGCCGCGACGACACGCCGCAGCAGTCACTCGTGCGCGAGATGGCGCAGGCCAGCGCCGCGCTGTCGTACGAGCGGGCGGGATGGTTGCGCGACCGGCTGGCGGCATTGCAGGAGCTCGACGACCAGTTGTTGCGCGTGCGCGAAGCCGTGACGCAACCGAGCGGCCTCTACGAAGTGCCGGGACGCGACGGCGACGATCGGATGTATCTCATTCGGCACGGCCGCGTCGTCGGCGAAGCCCGGTGCGCGGACCACGAGGCGATGGCGGCACTTCGGCAGCGATTCGAGTACCCCGCCGCGACGGCCAGCGGGATCGCTCCCGATCACCTCGACGAGGTGATCATGATCAGCCAGTGGTTCCGGGCTCGGGAACAATCACGTCATCCGGCAGCAACTGAATCAGCTCCGCATCCACCTGTCGCGCCTTGATGTAGAGCTTCGCCACACTTGGCTGCAGCTTGAAGCGGCGCGCACCGGCCGCGCCCGGATTGATGACCGTGCGGCGCGCCGCGCGGGTGATGAGCTGCTGGTGCGTATGACCGTACACGATCACGTCGGCGTGCATGTAGGCGGACACGAGACGCGGCGGATTGGGGCTGCCGATTTCGTGCCCGT
Source organism: uncultured Gemmatimonas sp. (assembly GCA_964588045.1). Lineage (GTDB taxonomy): Bacteria > Gemmatimonadota > Gemmatimonadetes > Gemmatimonadales > Gemmatimonadaceae > Gemmatimonas. The sequence continues at coordinate 2,930 of CAZPON010000347.1, read as the reverse complement.
GCGTGACGACCACGCGCACCTGCTCGAACATCTCGTCGATGCGCTCCACAAGATCGGGGCGGCCCGGCGCATCGGTGTTGCCCCACACCGCACGAACCGGCGCGATCGTTGCCAGCTCCACCAGCACGCCAGGCGGGCCCACATCGCCCGCGTGGAGGATCAGGTCGACGCCGGCCAGGGCATCGAATACTTCGGGGCGCACGAGTCCGTGCGTATCGGAAATGAGTCCAATGATGAGCACAGGGGAAAGCTATGTCAGCGGGGACGGCAGTGCCGTGCGCGCGTCACGTGCCCGCCGACCAGCGTCGGCCGAGCGTATGCTCGATGTCCAGGTGATCGAGGATGCGTGCGACCATGAAGTCCACCAGGTCGGCGACTGTCGCGGGCCTGTGGTAGAAGCCCGGTGCGGCCGGTATCACGACCGCACCGGCGCGCGTGACGTGCGCGAGGTTTTCGAGATGGATGAGCGACAGCGGCGTCTCGCGCGGCATCAGGATGAGGCGGCGACGTTCCTTGAGGGCCACATCAGCCGCCCGCTCGACGAGCGAACGCGACGTCCCGTGCGCGATCGCGCTCACGGTGCCCATCGAGCACGGACAGATCACCATGCCACTCGACCGCGCCGAGCCGGAGGCCGGCGCCGCTCCGCGATCATTGTCATCGAAGACGGTCACGCAGGCGTCGAACGCCTCGGCACCGACGTGTGCGCGCAGCGCCGCGATATCGGCAATGTCCGACTCGGTGGCCAGCAGGCGGAAGCCGTGGCTCGACACGATCAGCCACGTGGGCACGCGGTGTGTCACCAGTTGCTGCAGCAGCCGCACGGCGTACGGTGCGCCCGACGCGCCGGTGATCGCCATGACCAGCGGATGACGTGCAGCGCCCGATGAATGGCTCACGCCGTCCTCATGTGCCGAACCCGGCGACGACGCGCGCCACGAGCACGACCAGCAGGAAGCCGATGGAGATGACGCCGTTCATGGTGAAGAACGCCGCATCGATCCGGCTGAGATCATGCGGCTTCACCAGGCGGTGTTCCCACACCAGCATGGCCGCCATGCCTACCACACCGACCCAGAGGATCGCCTGCACCGCCGGTGTCACGTCACCCAACGGCCGCGAGGCGACGACGATCGCCAGGCAGATCACCGACACGATGTGCAGCGCGCGGGCCAACCGGATGGCGGCCGGCACACCGATTGCCGAAGGAATGGAGTGCAGCCCGTTCACGCGGTCGAACTCGGCGTCCTGCAACGAGTAGAGCACGTCGAAACCCGCGCTCCACGTCACCACCACCATCGCGAAGAAACAGAGCTGCCACCACGGGTCGCTCCACGCGCCGGTGACGGCGAGGTAGCCGCCCACCGGCGCGATGCTGAGGCCGAGTCCCAGCCAGAGATGCGACCATCGCGTGAATCGCTTCGTGTAGCTGTAGCCCAGCACCCACAGCAACGCGATCGGCGACAGCAGCGCGCAGAGCACGTTGAGTTCATACGACGCGAACACGAACAGCGTGGATGCCACGATCACCGAGACCTTGGCCTGCGCCACCGTGAGCACGCCGCGCGGCAACTCGCGATTGGCCGTGCGCGGATTGGCGGCGTCCACATCGCGGTCGACGATGCGATTGAAGCCCATGGCCGCGAACCGCGCCGCGGTGAACGCCAGCAGCACCCAGCCAATCACGCGACCCGTGATGGGCGTGACCGTGCTCGCGAACAGCAGCCCCACCAGCGCGAATGGCATGGCGAACACCGTGTGCGGCAGCTTCACGAAGTTCGCCAGGCGCACGGGCAGCGACGCGCCGTGAATGAGCTGGCCGTCGCGCGCGCCGTTGGGCGGCGTCACATGGGGCGCCACGAAATTCACGGGCGCCCCGTGGGCGGCAGCCCGAGCGTGCTCCACATCGCATCGACACGCTGCCTGGTGGCGTCATCCATGCCGATGACCCTGGGCCACGCCCGCGTGAAACCTTCCTCGGGCCATTTGCGCGTGGCATCGATACCCATCTTGCTGCCGTACGTGAATGCGCGGCTGGCGTGATCGAGCACATCGACAGGTCCCATGGTGAATCGCACGTCGCGTTCGGGGTCCATGTTGTTGAGCGCCACCCACCAGGCTTCCACCGGATTGCGCACGTTGATCTCCTTGTCCACCACCACCAGCACCTTGGCCAGCGACATGAGTCCCTGCCCCCAGAGTGCGTGCATGACCTTGTCGGCATGTCCGGGATACTTCTTGTCGATGGACACGAAGACGAGGTTGTGAAAGCCCCCTTCGGCCGGCATGTGGTAGTCGACGATTTCCGGCGTCGTGAGCTTGAGCAACGGGAGAAAGATGCGCTCTGTGGCGTGCCCCAGATAGAAGTCTTCCATGGGCGGGCGGCCCACGATGGTCGTGATGTAGACCGGATTCCGGCGCATGGTCACGGCGGTCACGTGCACCCGGGGATACAGGTCGGCCTCGGAGTAGAAGCCGGTGTGATCACCGAACGGCCCCTCCACCACCAGCGCCTCGGCCGGGTCGATGTAGCCTTCGATCACGAACTCGGCGTCGGCCGGCACGTCCAGGTCGTTCGTCACCGCCCTGGCCAGCCGCACCGGATCGCGGCGCAGGAATCCGGCGAACAGGAATTCGTCGATATTGGGCGGCAGCGGCGCACTGGCGGAATACATGCTGGCCGGATCGCAACCGATCACGATGCACACCGGCATCTTCTCGCCACGCTCCACCATCTGTCGCATATGCTCGGCACCGGTCTTGTGCCGCTGCCAATGCATGGCCACATGGCGTTTGCCAAGTTGCTGCACGCGATACATGCCCACGTTGCGAATGCCGCGCACCGGGTCCTTGCTGATGACGGCCGTCATGGTGAAATACGGACCGCCATCCTCGGGCCAGCAGTGCAGCGCGGGAATCCTGTCGAGGTC
>CAZPON010000346.1:0-3765 GCA_964588045.1 uncultured Gemmatimonas sp. | reverse complement strand
ATGCTGGTGAACGTCGCGTACCTGCGCGCACTGGGCGTGGACGGACTGGCTGCCAGCACGGCGCCGGCGGCCGATGCGATGTTCGTGTATCTCGGCCCGGCCGGACGCACACTCATCACGTTCGGGATCGTGACGTCGACGGTGGGATTCCTGTCGATGGTGATTCTCATGTCGGCGCGTGTCTACCAGGCGATGGCGGCCGACGGACTGTTCTTTCGCTCCATGGCCACGCTCAATCCGCGCACGCGCACGCCGGTGGCGGCGCTGGTGGGGCAGTGGATCGTGGCGCTCGCGTTGCTGCTTACCGGTACCTACGGCCAGTTGCTGGACTACGTCGTGTTCGCCGACTGGATTTTCTTCGGATCGACGGCCGCCGCGCTGTTCGTGTTTCGCGCGCGCGACGTGCGCGAGGGCACGCGGCCCACGGTGCGCGTGCCGCTCCATCCGTTCAGCACGCTCGTGTTCATTGCCGCCGCGATTTACGTCGTGATCGGATCCGTCACGTCGAATCCCGGCAATGCGGCGCGCGGCGCGGCGCTGCTTGCACTGGGCCTTCCGGTGTACGCGTACTGGCGCCGCACGGCGCAGGCCACGCGCGACACCGGCGCGTGACGCGACGACCGTGACGCCGACCATGGTGGCCACACGGGCGCGCGTGGCGGCGCTCTTCGTGCATCCGATCAAGTCGGCGGCGGTGGTGGAGGTCGACGCAATGGCGCTCGACGACCGGGGCGCGGTGGGTGATCGTCGCTGGCTCGTGATCGACGACACGGGGCTGCAGATCACCGCGCGTGAAACGCCGCGGATGGCGCTCGTACGTCCCACGTTCGTTGCCGCCGACCCGTCTTGCGCGACGCGTCGCAATACCGACGGCGCACTCTGGCTCGACGCCCCGCGACTGACGCGATTGCGGCTCGATGTGCCGGTGAACACGGCGACCACCATGGTGCAGGTCTGGAAGGACACCATGGCCGCGCATGATGCCGGCGACCAGGCGGCCGCATGGATGTCCGAGGCGATCCAGCGTTCGTGCCGGGTGGTTCGGCTGTCTGAAACGGCGCAGCGGCCGTTGGCCGCCAAGTACGCAGGTCCGCTTTCATACGCTGGCCGACGCGTCGCGTTTTCCGATGGCGCCCCGTTGCTGGTGCTTGGTCAGGGCAGCCTCGATGCGCTCAACGCGAGGCTGCTGGAGCGGGGCGGGGAAGCGCTGCCGGTGGCGCGATTCCGTCCCAATATCCTGTTCGCCGACTGTGCGCCGCACGAGGAGGACACATGGCTGTCGGTGCGCATCGGTGATGTCGACGTCGGCATGGGCTCACCCTGCGAACGGTGCGTGATGACGACGGTCGATACGCATACCGCCGAGAAGGGCCTCGAGCCGCTGCGCACCCTGGCGACGTATCGTCGACACGGTGGCCATGTGATGTTCGGGATGAACGCCACACACGCCGCGCCGGGTGTGGTGTCGGTCGGTGACGCGGTCGTGGTCGCCGCCCTGCGCTCAGCCTGACGCTGCGCCAGCCTCCAACAACATTTTCACGCGGAGCCGCGGAGTATTGGGGAGCGTTCCGTTCGCAACGCAGTCTCCCCACACTCCGCGGCTCCGCGTGAAAATGTTGTTGGGGCTCCGCTGGACTTTCGGTGGCGGTGCTCTACAAGCTCGGGCGCCTGAGGTGAAAGTCCGTCGCTTTCTGGAACTGATGCGCCACGGACAGGATCTTGTCGTCGTTGAACAGGTTGCCGGTGATCACCGCACAGATGGGTTGCGCCTTGTACTGTGGTGGCGGTGGTGCCGGCGTCGTGCTGTCGGCCGGACGCGGTGGACCGCCTCCGCCGAACTGTGGGATATCGAACTTGTACGGCAACACCGCGCAGGGATGTCCGGTTTGCGCGTTGGGGCCCACGTCGGCAGTCGGACCGCCGATGAACAGGTCGAGATCCTTCATGTACTCGCCCCACTTGGCAACGAGCACCATGCGCCGCCGCTGGTTCTGCATGAACTCGAACCCACGCGTGAGACGACCGCCCACGAAGCGCGGGTTCCAGTCGGCCGGGGCGCTCGGGCTGGTGTTGGGCGGCGCATTGCCGAACGGCGCATTGTTCGCGCGACCACCGGTACCGGGCTCTGGCAACGTCGCGAGGTCGAGCCCGATCTCCTTCGCCTTGCGCTGCACGTATGAATCGAACGCCGCCGCGTACTCGACGTTGAGACTGCCGCCGGCGCCAGGCACCGTTGGTCGCGGGCCTACGGTTTTCGGCGCCATGCCAAGTGCCGCGAGTTTATCGACGAACTCCTTCGGCGCCTGCGCGTCGACACCGATACGCAGCGAGGCCAGCTTGAGATTGCGGTCGAACTGAAATGGCGTCGTCAGCGTCGACGGGTCCTTTTCGTCCACGCCGTGATACGCATTGAACACCATCGCGCAGTCCTCGGCCGTGCGGCACATCGGTCCCACGCGATCGTGCGACCATGCCAGCACCATGCCGCCGTGGCGCGACGTGCGGCCGAACGTTGGCCGCAGCGCACTGATGCCGTTGCGAATCGACGGCGAAACGATCGAGCCCTGCGTTTCCGTGCCGATGGAAAAGGCGACGCAGCCGGCGGCTGTCGCCGAGCCCGGTCCGGCCGACGATCCGCTGGAGCCGATGTTCAGGTTCCACGGATTGTTGGTGCGACCGCCATACCATTGGTCGTTCTGCGCGAAGAGACCGGTGGACAGCTTGGCCAGCAACACCGCGCCGGCGTCACGCAAACGCACCACGATCTCGGCGTCTTCGTCAATGATGCGGCCTTCGAAATCCTTGGCACCCCACGTGGTGGGCGCGCCCTTCGTGGAGAACAGGTCCTTGAGTCCGTACGGCACGCCGTGCAGCGGGCCGCGATACTTGCCGGCGGCAATCTCGGCGTCGGCCGTGGCCGCTTCGGCGCGCGCCGAGTCGTCCATGAAGCTCACGACGCAGTTGAGTGTCGGATTGAGCCGACGGAGACGCTCGAGGTAGATGTTGGTGATGCGCGTCGACGTGAGCTTGCGTTCCTTGATGAGCGCCGCGATGCGGTGCGCCGGCAGGAACGCCAGGTCCTCGTCGGATGCCGGCATTGGTCCGCTGTACTTCTCCACCGTGAAGACGGCGCGATCGAACGCGGCGCGTCCGCGCTCGCGCGCGAGCTTTTCCATGAGCGCACCGGTGCCGCCAGGGTACGCCTGGAACTGCAGCGCAGGCGCTTCGCCGTTGCCGAGCGCCAACGGAGGCACGGCCGGCGGCTGGAAGAGGCTGCGCGGCATTCCTTCCAGGGGCATCCAGTCATCGGGAGCGATGCCCGACGCTCCCATCGCACGCGCTGCCTCGGCGCCGAAGGTGGTCGCAGCAGCCGCGACCAGCGAATAGAACATGAAGTGGCGGCGATCGATTCCCGAGGACGCTTCGAGTTCCTCGGCCATGGAAGCGACGAGCGATTCGGTGGCTTCCAGTCGATCTTCGGCGGTGCTCATGCAGCGTCTCCGTGCGGCCGTGGCGGCGCGCTGGCTCGGTTGGGGCGGGAATCCCGGAACGCCCGACAATACTGCATGGCGCGTACGAGCGTCAGAGCAGGGCCGCGGTACGCCACGTGTGCGCCGCGTCACACAATGCGAACGGCCACCGCATAAACGGTGGCCGTTCGGGGTATATCATCAAGATCGTTGGGGTACCGCGTCCAACTCAGCTCCCGGGGAGGGACTCGAACCCCCGACAGGGTGATTAACAGTCACCTGCTCTACCACCTGA
>CAZPON010000345.1:0-3782 GCA_964588045.1 uncultured Gemmatimonas sp. | reverse complement strand
GGAATCGCACACCGTGTCCACGCTCAAGGGCTCACCGCCGGGCTACGTGGGGTACGGCGAAGGCGGTGTGCTCACCGAAGCGGTGCGGCGGCGTCCGTACAGCGTCGTGCTGCTCGACGAAGTCGAGAAGGCGCATCCCGACGTGCTGGAGCTGTTCTTCCAGGTGTTCGACAAGGGCGTGATGGAAGACGGTGAGGGGCGGCAGATCAACTTCCGCAACTGCCTCATCATCCTCACGACGAATGCCGGCACCGAGACGATCATGAAGCTCACCGCCGACCCGGAAACCATGCCGTTCCCGGACGTGCTGGCGAAGACCCTGAAGCCGGAGCTCGACGTGGTCTTCAAGCCGGCGTTCCTCGGGCGCATGGTGATCATCCCGTTCTATCCGGTGCGCGACGAGAACCTGAAGCAGATCGTGCGGCTCAAGGTGAAGAAGATCGCGCGCCGGTTGCGCGAGACGCACCGCATCGAGATGAAGTACGACGAGACGCTCATCTCGCAGGTGGCGGCCCGCTGCACGGAAGTCGAGAGCGGCGCGCGCAACGTCGACAACATCCTCAGCAACACGCTGCTGCCGGAGATTTCGCTCATGCTGCTGGGCGCGATGGCCGAGGGGCTGCATCCGACGGCCATCGAGGTGGGCGTGGGCGAGGACGGCAACTTCACCTATACGCCGGTGGTCGAACCCGCTGCGGCCTGATGCGATGCTCACCCGAGCGACCCTGAGGACGCCCTGATGGCGTATTCACAGAAGAATCGTCCGTTTCGGCTGACGACCCCGTTGGGCGAGGACGCGCTGCTGCTGGTGGACTGGGAGGGCGAGGAACATGTGTCGTCGTTCTTCCGGTTCACGGTGCGGGCCTTCAGTGAGAGGAGAGACATCAGCGCCAGGGACCTGCTGCTCAAGCCGGCCACGCTGACGCTGCGCATCGAGGATGGCAGCGACCGGAAGATCCACGGGATCATCAGCCGCCTGGTGCGCGGCGGCTCGGCGCCCGCGGGGTATGTCGCCTACTCGATCGAGATCGTGCCGGCGCATTGGGCGCTGGCGCTCGACGAGGGATTCGAGATCGCGCAGAACAAGAGCGTGCGTGATGTATGCGACGACCTGCTGAAGGGCACGCCGCACGAGTGGAAGCTCACGCGCACGCTCGAACCGCGCCCGTACATCTTCCGGTACCGGGAGAGCCGCTGGAACTGCATCGCGCGCCTGCTCGAACAGGAGGGCATCTTCTTCCGGTTCGACCACAAGGGCGGCGAGTGCAAGCTGGTGCTGGGCGACTCGACAAAGTCGGCCCAACCGGCGTGGGGCGTGTCGTCGCTCAAGTACAACGAGCACGCGATGACGGAGCCGCGGCTCACGAGCCTGTCGGTCGAGTCGCAACCATACGTGGCCGAGACGCGCGTGCGCACCGCGAGCGAGTTCCTGGCGACGGTGAACGTCGGGAACGCCACGGCGTCGTCGGGCAGCTTCCATCCGCCGGGCGACATGAAGGCCTATCGGTTCGAGCAGCAGATGACGGCGCACCGTTCCGGTATCACGCACAGCGGCGGGCAGTCGGCCTCCGACATGGCGAAGCTGTCGGACGACACCAAGGCGTACTCCCGCCTGCGGCAGGAGCGTGCCGAAACGATGTCGGTGTGCTACCAGGGGGAGAGTGGCTATGTCGGGCTCGAGGCGGGTGCGAAGAGCACGGTGGTCGATCACCCGAACGCCGACATGAACAAGGACCTGTTCGTGGTCGCCGTGCGACACACGGGCAGCAACGGCTCGTACATCGCGAGCGACGCCAACGACAAGCCGAGCTACACCAACCGGTTCGAGGCGATTCCGGCCGAGACGCAGTATCGTCCCGCGCTGGTCACGCCGTGGCCGCACGTGGGCGGTTCGCACACGGGCACCGTGGTGGGCCCCGACGGCGAGGAGATCTACACCGACAAGCACGGCCGCGTGCAGGTGGTCTTCAAGTGGGACATCGACGACGCGAAAAAGCTCGACAAGTCGTGCTGGATCCGTGTCGTGCAGCCGTTCGCCGGCCAGCAGTTCGGCATCCAGTTCATCCCGCGTATCGGGCACGAGGTACTGATCGAGTTCCTCGACGGCAACCCGGACAACCCGGTCGTCGTGGGCAGCCTGTACAACGGCGCCAACCTGCCGCCCTACGCGTTGCCCGACAACAAGACGCAAAGCGGCATCAAGACCAAGAGCACGCTCAAGGGCAGCACCGAGAACTACAACGAGTTGCGCTTCGAGGACAAGAAGGGCGAGGAGCACATCAACGTGCAGGCGGAGAAGGACCTGCACACGCTCGTGAAGAACGACGAGACGCGCAACGTCGGCAACGACCGCACCACGGTCATCCATCACCAGGATGAAAAGACGGTCGAGGAAGGCGACGACCTGACCACGGTCCTGAAGGGCGAGCAGCACATCAAGGTGTCGGACAACAACCGCACGCTGCACGTCGAGAAGGACCATACGGTGACGGTGAACGGCAACGAGAAGGTCACCGTCAAGCTCAATCGTGATGTCACGGTCCAGGGCGACCAGTCACACAGCGTGACGGGCGACGACACGGTCACGATCAACGGCAAGCAGACCACCAAGATCAAGAAGGATCATGCGGTCACGATCGAGGAGGGCAACGACAAGCTCGAAGTCAGCCAGGGCAACCTCGACGTGCAGGTCAAGATGGGGAACGTCACGACCAAGGCGGACCTCGGAAAGGTCACCATCGAGGCCATGCAGAAGATCGAGCTCAAGGTCGGCGGAAATTCCATCGTGATCGACCAGACCGGTGTCACGATCAAGGGCATCATGGTGAAGGTGGAAGGCACGGCGATGGCCGAGGTGAAGTCGGTGATGACGGACGAGGGAAGCGCGATGACGATGGTGAAGGGTGGCATCACCATGATCAATTGAGGCGCCGACCATGACGACACCCTTGGTGGTCACACCGGATCCGCTGGCCGGGCTGCCGGACCTGCTGCGCTGGCACCTGAAGCGCACGAAGCCCGACGAGGATGCGCTCGCGCTGGTGAAACCGGGTGCGACGGCGGGCGCGTTGTACGACGCGTGGATGAAGCGCGAGCTGTACCCGTCGGCCATCCGGCTCATTGCGGCCGTGCTGCCGGCGCGCGAAAGCATCTGGTGGGCGTGGGTGTCGGCGCGGCACGCCACGCAGATGGCGGGCGGCACGGCGCCCACGGAATCGGTGCATGCGGCCATCAATGCCATCGAGCAGTGGATCGTGCGCCCCGACGACGATGCGCGCCGCGCCGCGTGGGACGCGGGGAACGCCGCCGGCATGGATACGCCGGTGGGGATGGTCTGCGCGGCCGTCTTCCTCAGCGGCACCTCGATTGCGCCACCGAATATCACGGCCGTGCCGCCGCCGCCCGGCGCTGCGCTGCCGCTCATCTCGGGTGTGATCCTGCTGTCGGCGTCCACCAACGCCGACCCGTTGCAGATTCCGCCCACGCTGGCCGCCTTTGCCGCGCAGGGCATGGAGATCATCAAGCGCGTTGGTGGCTGGGACGCGGCCACCAAGCTGGCATTCGAAACACTGCAGCGTGCACAGCAGGAGTATGCGCGCGTCACCCAGACCCCGGCCGGGAGGTAGCGCATGCCACCAGCCTCACGCCTGACCGATATGCATGTCTGCCCGATGGTGACGCCCGGCGTGCCGCCCATTCCGCATGTGGGCGGACCGATCGTGGGACCGGGCGCACCCACCGTCATCATTGACGAAGCATCGATGATCCCGATGGACCTGCTC
>CAZPON010000344.1:2371-3797 GCA_964588045.1 uncultured Gemmatimonas sp. | reverse complement strand
TGGCGGTGCTGCTGGCCGCGCTGTGCGCGAAGGGCACGAGTCGCATCAACAATGCGCAGCAGATCGAACGAGGATACGAGCGGGTGGAGGAGCGACTGGGCGCCCTGGGGGCGCGCATCACGCGGGTCGAGTTCCCGCGGTGACCGCCGTCGTCGACGCGCCGCCGCTGGCGAGCGCGGAGCCCGTGCCCGGCCTGCCATCCGGGATCCTGGCGTGGACCACCACGCGACAAACCGGATCCTTTGGCCTCGCGTCGGCGGAACCGGTTGAGCGCGTGATGGGGCGGTGGAACGGCCTGCTCGATGCACTGGCCGGGCACGGCGTGCACCGGCTGGCCAGTGCAACGCAGGTGCATGGCGCCGACGTCGTGCGCCACACCGAGGGGTGGCGCGGATGGCTGCGGCTGCACGGCGTCGACGGCCACCTGACGACCGTACCGGGCACCGCCCTCGTGGTCACCATCGCCGACTGCACCCCGGTGTTCATCGCCCACCCGCGTGGTGTGATTGCCGCCCTGCACGCCGGATGGCGGGGAACGGCGGCCGGCATACTCGACGCCGGCCTCGACGCCCTGAACGATCTTGGCTGCCCGCCAGACGAGTGCCATGTGCACCTGGGGCCCGCCATCTGCCGCACCTGCTACGAAGTCGGCCCTGAAGTGCTCGAGGCCGTCACCGGCGTCCCGGCTTTGGCGAAGGGGCTGCTCGATGTCCGGGCGATTCTGGCCGACCAGGCCGTGCGTCGCGGCGTGCGAACCCTCTCGGTGAGCCCGTGCTGCACCCGGCACAATGGCGAGCGGTTCTTCAGCCACCGCGGCGGCGATGACGGCCGGCAGCTCGGCGTCATCGCGCTCCCGTCATGAGTAAGTCATCTTGACCTTATGATGCCCCTGTCGTAGCTTCATGGTCTACGACTGAACTTTCACGTGATCGTGACGTGACCTCGCCCGGAACACGGGGCGGCTGAAGTGTGGGGATGGTCCCCACACTTTTTTGTTCTGGGGTGGTTTTTTCAGTAGGTGAGGTCGGCAGATGGGCGAGGTGATCGAACCCATTGTCGTTCAAGAGCTTGACGCGCACGGATTCGATCTGGTGGAACTCCGGCGCGGCGGCTCCCGTTCGCGTCCGGTGTTCGAAATCCGGATCGATCGGCGAGACGGCACCACAGTAACGATCGAGGATTGCGCCCGCGCCTCTCGTGCCCTTGAGGCGCGGTTGGAAGCGGGCGCGTTGGTGAGTGAGCAGTACGTTCTGGAAGTGTCTTCCCCGGGGGCTGATCGCCCCCTGCGGACGGCGGCGGACTGGCGCCGGTTCATTGGCCGCCAGGCCACGGTCACCTGCGGGGCGCTCGCCGGGGGGAAGCAGGAAGTCGAGATCCTTGGCCTCGATGGCGAGGAACACGCGGCAGTCGTGCACATGCGGGATCC
>CAZPON010000344.1:0-2361 GCA_964588045.1 uncultured Gemmatimonas sp. | reverse complement strand
GACGGGCGAAGACGGCGCCGAGGTGGCGTTGGTGCGGGATCCGAAGGGGCGGGAGACGCACGTGCCGCTCGCGGATATCACGCAGGCGCGGCTGGCGTTCCACTGGAAACGATAGGGGAGAGCGGATGGTTGGATCAGCGGAGATACTTGCAGCGTTCCGCGAACTGTCCAATTCGAAGCAGCTCGATCGCTCGGAATTGCACGGGCTCCTGCAGGACGGCATTCATGCCGCCCTGGCCAAGAAGCACGGCGCGAATGTGCAGGCCGAGGTCGAGATCAACGAAGACAAGGGCACCATCCGCATCGTCCTGCTGAAGACGGTGGTCGAGGAGGTGACCGACTCCTCGCGTGAAGTGCTGCTCGAAGAGGCGCGGTTCGAGGACCCCGAGTTTCAGGTCGGGGACGTGATGGAAATTCCTGTGGACTTCGCCGAGTTCGGCCGCACGGCCGTGCAGGCCGCGAAGCAACGGATCATCCAGCGCGTCCGCGAAGGCGAGCGCACGCGCATCCGCGACGAGTTCTCGGGGCGTGTCGGCGACCTCCTGTCGGGCGAAGTGCAGCAGATCGAGCGCGGCAAGCTGGTGGTCATGCTCAACAAGTTCCGCGAGGCGGAAGCCATTATTCCGTACCGCGAGCAGAACCATCGCGAGCACTACCATCAGGGCGAGCCGGTGCGCGCGGTGCTCAAGCGCGTCGAGGATACGCCCAAGGGGCCGCGCCTGATCCTGAGCCGTTCCGATGCGCTGTTCGTGCCGGCGCTGTTCAAGCTCGAAGTACCGGAAATCCAGCAGGGGATCGTGGAGATCAAGGCCGCTGCCCGCGAAGTGGGCAGCCGCACCAAGATCGCCGTGACCTCGCGTGACGAAGCGGTCGATCCGGTCGGCGCGTGCGTCGGGCTCAAGGGCTCGCGCGTGCAGGCCGTGGTCAACGAGCTCGGTGGCGAGCGTATCGACATCGTGCCGTGGTCGCCCGATCCGGAGCGTTTCGCCAAGCTGGCGCTCGCGCCGGCGCGCGTTGCGCGCGTGTTCAGCGACGGGGTCACACGCACCATCCAGGCCGTTGTCGACGAAGACCAGTTGTCGCTGGCGATCGGTCGCAACGGACAGAACGTGCGTCTCGCCTCGGAGCTCACCGGCTGGAAGATCGACCTCTACTCCAGCCGGGAGTGGATGGAGAAGGGCGGAGAAGCGCCACTGTTCGCGCCGTTGCCGGAAGAGGGCGATGTCGAAGCCGATGTGCCGCTCAACGAGATCGAAGGACTGGAAACGGCCACGGTGGCCGTGCTGGCCGAAGCCGGATATCGCACGCTCAACGACATTCTCGACCTCGATCGCGATGACCTGCTGCGTCTCCCCGGCATTGCGCCCGTGGAAGCCGACCGGATCATGGCCATCATCGATGAGCTGACGATGGAAGAGGAAGCGGACGGCGATTCGTCGTCGGCCGGTACGACGGGGTGAGCACGTTCAACGGCGCCGAACTCGATGAGACCGTGCGCCGCAAGGTGCTGGGCTTGCTCGGGCTCGGTGTCCGGGGACGGTTGGTGGTGGTGGGGGCGGAACGGGTGCGCATCGAGGCGTTGAAGGGGGCCGTGCAACTCGCGGTCGTCGCCACCGATGTGTCCCGGCACAGCCTCGACAAGGTGTCGCCGGTCCTCAAGGCCCGGCGCATCGAAGTGATCGAGTGGCCGAGTGCGGCCGAGTTGGGCGACGCAGTTGGTCGAGACACGACTGCTGCGGTCGGTATCGTAGATCAGGCGCTGGCGCGCGGAATCCGTGGCGCCGTAGCCGGGGCAGCCCCGGCAGGCGACGCGACGCGCGTTTCGCGGTAGGAGGATGGGTTGAGCAAGCTTCGTGTGCATGACATGGCGGGTGAGTTCGGCATCTCGGCTGACGAGGTGATCGCGCTGCTGCGCCAGATGGACGTCCCGGTTCGCAGCCACTTGTCGCTGCTGACCGACGACCAGATCTCCCGTATCCGCGCCCGATGGGAGCGCGAGAAGCGCGTGCGCGCCGAAAAGGCGCAGCCTGCGCCGGCGGCTACGCCGCGTCGTCGCCGCACGGGAGCAGCGCCCGAAGCGCCGGTGGCTGAAGCGCCGGTCGTGGTCGCCTCGCCCGCCGTCCGTCGCCGTCGTCGGTCCGAAACCGAGGTCACCCACGAAGCCGAGGCCGGCGACGATGCGGCCCACGCGGCCCCGGTCGCTCCGACCGTGGAGGTCGAGCCGAAGGAAGCGCCCAGTACCGCTCCGGCCGCCCCCGCGGTCGAGGTGCCGGTAGCGCCCCCGGTCGAGGCCGCCGCTCCCGAGGAACCGAAGAAGCCCGCGCGCGTCGCAGCCCCGGTAACACCCGCCGCACCCGAAGC
>CAZPON010000343.1:0-3829 GCA_964588045.1 uncultured Gemmatimonas sp. | reverse complement strand
GGATACCACGGCCAGCGGATTCTATTCCACCAGTCCGTCGGAATGGGAGTACGATTCGCTCGGACGGGTGATGCGGCAACGCGATGCGGGCAGTGACTGGACCACATTCACGCGCGATGCCTCGGGAAACGCGACGCTCACACGCACGCCGCGGGGCGACACCCTTCGCGCCACCTACGACGCCGCCAATCGCCTGACGCAGCGCATCGTGCGGCAGGTGTCCTTCTCCAGCACGACCTGCCACTATCCGCTCGGTGGCAGTTGTCAGTACAGCATGCCGACGTTCGATGGGCCGTCGCAATGTATCGCCGTCGACACGGCACGCCTGACCTACGACGCCGCGGGCAACTTGCGCCGTGCCGAAAACAGGGTTGCCCTACTGTAGCTATTGTTGCCCCTCTCGCGAACGCCTCTGTACGGCGCGAACTATCACAGCGTGGTGTGAATGGCGCATCGATGAAGGTGATTGGGTCAACCGGAACGTACTTCTTGCGACACGCGGCGTGCATCGTCGCCAGCTCGTCGGCGATCTGCGCGGTCAGCCGCGCATTCTTCGCGAGCCCGATCAACCCGGCAGTTGGCTCACCCCTCAGGCAGTTCAGAAGCTGTACGTAATACTCGTCGAAATGAACCGGTCCGTCGTCTTGAGCCGCACATCGTCGTGAAACGGCGGCTGCGAGTTGTACCGAATGATGGAGCTGACCTTGAGGCCGAGGTTCGCAATGAGCGGGGCGACCAGCGACGTCTCGCCGTTGAGCAGGTAGGACGCGGATTCGCTCAGGTTCGGCAGATACTCGACGGTCTGTTGGAAGAACGCGTTGTCGCTGAACTTGAGCTTGTAGTCTGCGGCGAGTCGCGCGGCCGGGAAGTTCCCGCTGAACTCCGACGTCGATCCCGGCGTCAGTTCCTGCTGGAACGCGGAGGCGCCCATGGTGAAGACCAACTTGTTCCTCGGCGTCTCCATCGCGATGTAGTCGAGGCCGAGGCTTTCCTCGAACCGGGACGCGATGCCCTGCAGCACGTTGCGATCCCAGCGCGTCGAGAAGAACATGCCGAGTTGCGGCGTGAGCCGGCGCTCGAGCCGCAGGCCGACATTCCAGAAGTTGGCCGTGACCTCATCGTCGGCCTCGCCGTAGAAGTACTTGAGATCCTGCCCGATGGCCCAGCCTCGCTTCGTGTACTTGAGCTTGTCGGACAGGTCGAACGTCGACGCATTGGAATTGCCGCTCGTCAACGCCAGGCCGAACGACGCCTGTCCTTCGAGCGAATCGACCCTGGGCGGGGGCGGCACCGTTTGCGCACCCAACGACGATGCGGCGACGACGAGCGCGGTGGAGCCGATGCAGAATGCACGCAGAATAGTCATGGCAAGATATCGGAAAGAGGGACGGATTCCCGAATCTTGGCCGTGCGCAAATCCATCGGCAAGCGCCGCACGGACGTTGGCGGTCACCCGGTGCGCATCGATTCGCTCGGGTCGACACGCGCGGCGCGCCGTGCGGGTACCAGTGAGGCGGCCACCGTGGTGCCCAGCAAGAGCACGACAACCACCGCCATGACCAGCGGATCGGCGGGGTTCACCCCGAAGAGCACGGCCTGCATCGTGCGCGACAGGGCGAGCGCGCCAGCGAGGCCGATCGCGATGCCAATCGCCGCCAGGCGCACCGACTGGAGCATGACCAATCGCACCACCTGGTTGACGCTCGCCCCGAGGGCCATGCGAATGCCGATCTCTTCGCGCCGCTGGGTGACGATGTAGGAGATCACACCATAGATCCCGACGGCGCTCAGCAGCAGCGCGACGCCAGCCGCCACACCAAGCAGGATCATGAGGAACGTGGTCCGCGCCATCGAGCGACTCAGCACGGCGTCCATGGTGCGTGGGGCAATGAGGGGCACGCGCGCGTTCATCTCGCTCAGCGTCTTGCGAATGGACGGCAGCAGGGACATTGGATCGATGCCGGTCGTGCGCACCAGATAGGCCTGGTCGGTGAGTCCGCCGCCCTCATCATTGTCCGCCAGCGCGGTCGCGGCATAGAAGACCGCCTCGGTGTTCGGTGCATCCAGCGCCTCGGCCTTCATGTCCGCGGCAACGCCCACCACACGATACCAGCGCAAGGCGTCGGCCCCGTTGCTGTTGATGCCCTTGCCGATGGGATTCTCCCCGGGCCAGAGGCGATTCGCCAGCGACCTGGTGACGACGACCGCTTGCGTGCGACCCTCGACATCACCCCACGTGGGTACCCGGCCGTCCACGGCGATGCGCAGCACGGCGAATACACCGGGCGTCGCGGACGGTGTCGACACGCACGGGGTCTGTTCGTCGGCGCCGTACGGCTGTTTTTCGCGAAAGACAACGCTGCAGCCGGTGCCAAAGCCTTCGAGCGGCACATCACTGAGGCTGCCGACTTCGCTCACGCCGGGCATTTCGCGCAACCGGCGCTGCAGCTCACGATGGAATGCCAGCGAGGTGCTGCGCGTGCTGTACTCGTTGAATGGCAGCGAGACGTCGAAGGCCAGTACGTTCGCGGTGTCAAAGCCCGGCTGCACTTTGCGCAGCTCGCCGAAGCTGCGCAGCATGAGGCCGGCCGCGGCAAGCAGTGTCAGGGCCATGGCGAGCTGCCCGACCACCAGCGTGTTGCGCACGAGCCGCTGCCGGGGTGATGCCGACTGGCCGCGACCGCCCGAACGCAGCGCCTGCATGTCCACGCCGCGACGGAACAGCGGCAGCACGCCAAGCACGACGCCCAGTGTCAACGAGATGGCGACGGCAACCAATGCCGCGCGACCGTCGAGCGAGACACTGGCAAGGCGCGGGATGTTGGCCGGCGCCACGAGCAGCATCGCGCGAAGGCCGACAGCGGCCAATGCGAGTCCGGCCATCGCGGCGGCGCCGCACAGGAGCAGCGTCTCGGACAGGTGATGGGTCGCCATCTGCACGCGATCGGCCCCGAGTGCCGCGCGCACCGCCGACTCGCGCCGGCGCACATCGAGTCGCACGAGATACAGGTTGGCGACGTTGGCGGTGGCGATGCCGAGAACGAGCATGACGGCACCGAACAGCATCCAGAGCGTACGCGGCAACTGTGGACCGAGGACGGTCTTCTGCAGCGACTCGACCTTCACACGGAAGTTGTAGCTCTCGATGAAGCGCGTGCTGTACGCGCGCGGCATCTCGTCCGGGAAACGCGCGAAGATCGTCTCGAGATCGGTCTGTGCACTTTCGACGGTCGCAGCAGGCTGGAGCCGGCCGATGCCCACGTTCGGATGGTTGTTGAAGAACGGGCCGGCGGGATTGAGCCGCATCGCCATCCAGACATCGACGCCGAATCCCTGCAAATCGGCCGACGATGCAAACGGCCCCGGCATGGGGAGCGCGAGTCCGGGCGCGGTGACGCCGACAATCTCGAATGGTCCGCCGCTGGTCTCGAGGTTGCGGCCCACGATATCCGCGTTGCCGCCAAAGCGTCGTACGAGGAACTCGTGGCTGATCACCACCACCGGCGGGGCGCCGGGGGAATCGTCGGCAGCCGTGAGCAAGCGCCCGGCGAACGGGCGCGCGCCGAGCACGGTGAACACCGACGCCGTGACCTGCGCCAGTTGGGCGAGCTCGGCGACGTTGTCGTTGGTGACCGTGATCCCGCTGTTGCGGTAGATGCCGAAGCTCGAGAACGAGCGATTGTGGTTGGCAAACTGGAAGTAGCCGCCCGGTGAAACGCCCCACGAGCGCTCGCCGCTGCCGGGCACGGTTGCGGGATGCAGCACGGAAACGAGGCGCTCGGCTTCGGGATAGGGCAGCGAACGCAGCACCACCGCGTCGAGTACGGTG
>CAZPON010000342.1:0-3848 GCA_964588045.1 uncultured Gemmatimonas sp. | reverse complement strand
CGCGCCGCAGGACGATCCCGGACTGGTGGACCGCATCGGGTACCTGCCCGAGGAGCGCGGCCTGTATCGCAAGATGCAGGTCCGCCGGGTGCTGCGGTTCCTCGGGGAGCTCAAGGGCCTATCGGGCAAGGTGCTGGACCAGCGGATCGACGCGTGGCTCGAGCGGCTGTCACTCAAGTCGGCGGGGGTAGACTGGGGCACGGCGAAGGTCGACGAGCTCTCACGGGGCATGCAGCAGAAGGTGCAGTTCATCGGCGCCCTGTTGCACGACCCGGAGCTCGTGATCCTCGATGAGCCGTTTTCCGGTCTCGATCCGATCAACGCGCAGGCGCTCAAGGATACGGTGGTGGACCTCAAGAAGCGCGGGCGCACGGTGATCTTCTCGACGCACATCATGGACAACGCCGAGCGCATGTGCGATTCGGTGTGCATCATCGCCAACGGCAGGAAGGTGCTCGATGGGGGCGTGGCCGAGGTGCGGGAAGCGCATGGCGCGCGCATGATCGCGCTCGGCCTGGAAGGATCACCGACCACGGCGGTGAGCGCCGTACTGGGCAACCGGCGCCTGATTGCACGGGTCGACGACTCGAACCGCTTCCTCGAGCTGGAGTTGGCGGTGGGTGCGCGCGCGCCCGAAGTGCTCAGCGCGCTGGTGGACGCCGGGGCTTCCATCGAGCGCTTCGAGCTCGTGCGCCCGTCGCTGCACCGGATCTTTCTCGAGAAGGTGGGCGCCACGAACATCGACGACGGGATGAGTGGACATGGGTAAGCTGATGGCGGTCATTCGCCGCGAGTACCTCGAGCGCGTGCGATCCCGGTGGTTCCTGTTCGCCACGGTGTTCGGACCGGTGCTCATCGGCCTGCTGATGTTCCTGCCTGCCGTGATGGCCTCGCGCGACAAGGGCGCGGCCGATTCGTCCAACATCATCATCGTGGACGCCACCGACGCCGGCCTCGGCGAGCGCGTTGCGCTGCGCCTGGCCGGCGGCATCAGCGGTGGCGGTGGAAAGACGCCGCGGGTGGAAGTCGTATCACCCGATCGTATCGCGGCCGCAGAATCGCTGGCCACGAAGGAAGTCATGGGCGAGCGCGTGAAGGGCTACCTGGTCCTCGACTCGGCCTCGCTGGCCGGGCAGTCGGCGCGGTACGCCGGCAGCAACACGACGGCGCTCTTCGACATGCAGACGCTCGAGCGAAGCGTACGGCGCGAGGTGATGGTGCTGCGCATGGAGAAGTCGGGGATCGATCCCGACGTGGGCCGCGAGCTGCTCGCCATCAATGTCAACGTCGCCACCGAGCGACTCACCAAGCAGGGCCGTGGCGGCTCGGGCCAGCTGAATTTCTTCTTCGGGCTGGCCGTCGCGATGCTGCTCTACATGACGATCTTCATCTACGGCCTGAACGTGTTGCGTGGCGTGCTCGAGGAAAAGCAGACGCGCGTGGCCGAAGTGGTGATCTCGAGCCTTCCGGCGTCACGCCTGCTGGCTGGCAAGGTGCTGGGCGTCGGCGGCGTGGGCCTGACCCAGATCCTGCTGTGGATGGGCATGAGCTACGCGATGTACATGATCCGCACGCCGATCCTCGCCAAATTCGGTGCAGCCTCGGCGCCCATGATGGCGCTCCCCGACATGTCGTGGGGCACCGCTGCCGTCCTGGTCGGGTTCTTCGTACTGGGCTTCATGTTGTATGCCGGACTGTTCGCAGCCGTCGGCGCGACCGTGAACAGCGAACAGGAGGCGCAACAGGCGCAGATGCCGGTCGTGCTGTTGCTCGTAAGCAGCATCATGTTCGCGCAGAACATCCTGCTGACACCGGACGGGACGCTGTCGCGCGTGCTGAGCATGCTGCCCTTCTCGGCGCCGATCGTGATGCCGCTGCGCATGACCGTGGCACCGGTTGCGAACAGCGAGATCGCGATCGCCCTGCTTTCAGTGGCCATCGCGGCCTTCGCCGCCGTGTGGCTGGCGTCGCGGATTTACCGGGTTGGCCTGCTCATGTACGGCAAGCGGCCGAGCATGCGCGAAATCCTGCGCTGGGTGCGGCAGCGATAGCGGCGCGGCAAATCCGAACCCGGGGCCTATCGCGGCAGTTGCCGTTGCGCGTTGCGGGCGAGCATCGACTGGCGCGCACGCTCGACGAGCCGTCGCAGAATGGCTTCGAGCTCCCGGGATTTCTTTTTCGCGGAGTTCTTGAAGATGGTACGGGCGGCGAGCAGCACGGCGCCAACCGTGCCGATGACGGCCGCAACGACCATCGGCGGGCTGTGCGTAAGGTTGCCCACGATCGCGCCCACGAACAATGCGGCACTGACACCGCCGCCGATTCCCAATCCGGCAAACAGGCCGGTCACCTGCTGCGAGAGATCCTCGAACACACGCAGTTGCGTGCGGCCATTGCGCGATGACAGGTGCACCTGGACGTATCGCGGCATGCTGCCCTGACGGGCCGTCGTGCCGGTGGTGACCGTCAGGGTGCGCCCCACCGCGCTCACCGCGACCATTTCGCCGAGCGCGGCCCGCACTTCCTCAGCCACTTCCTCGAATGCGGTGTCGTCGAGTTCACCGTCGAATGCGGTGGTGAGTTCGATCTTCGACAGCGCGCCGAGGAAGATGTTGGGACGCTTGGTCATCACTTCGCCGGGCTCGATCACCAGTGGCGCGGCCGTCGCACGCTCGAGGAACGCGCGCTCGACGTACTTGGCATCGATGCCGGCGTCGATCGCCGATGCCTTCACGATGCCGACATCGTAGCCGCGCGTCACCAATGGCTGGTTGTCGCGCGGCGTGAACGTCGGCGGCGGCGTGATCATCCCGGTGTGCGCCTGCAACTCGGCGGCGCGCGACCAGACTTGCTGCGCGTCGGTGCTGGACAGCCGCACCGGTGTGGAACGATCGGTTCCCGGAATCACCACGTCGCGAACCTCCCGACTCTCCGCCGCCGGCAACTCCGCATTCTCCAGAGCCGAACGCAGCTCACCGGCGCTGGCATAACGATCATTCGGGGACTTGGCGAGCAGGCGGCCGATGATCTCGGCCAGTACCGGCGGACAGTCGGGCCACAGCTCACTCAGGTGCGGCGGCGTGGCATTGACATGTGCCACCACGACGGCCGACGCGGTGGACCGCTCGAACGGGAAGCGCGCCGTGAGCGCGAAGAAGGCCAGCACACCAAGCGAATACAGGTCGCTGCGGCCGTCGACAGCGTCGCCAGACACCTGTTCAGGGCTCATGTAGTGCACCGTTCCCAGCACCGTGCCCGTGGCCGTGAGCGGCTTCGTCTCGGTCACGCGCGCGATGCCGAAATCGGTGACCATGGCGCGTCCCGTACGCCGATCGAGCAGCACGTTCTCGGCCTTCACGTCACGGTGTACCACGCCATGCGCATGCGCGAACCCGAGCGCATCCGCCAGCTCGAGCAGCAGCGCCACCAGTTGGCGCGGCGGCACGGGCCCGTCCCGGGCGATGCGTTCGGCCAGCGACTCGCCGTTGACGAACCCCATGACGAAGTAGACGACGCCTTCACGCTCGGCCGCCGAGTAGATCGGCACGATGTTCGGATGCGACAAGCCGGCAGCGGTGCGCGCCTCGCGCAGGAAACGCACACGCACGTGCGCGTCGTTGGCCAGGTGCGGCGGCAGCGTCTTGATCGCCACCTCACGGTGCAGATGCTCGTCGAGTGCGTGATAGACGATGCCCATGCCACCGCGACCGATCACGCGGTCGAGGTGGAACTGGCCGGCCACCGCGCGGCCGAGGGCCGCGGTGGTGGGATCGTTGTCTGGAGTCTCCACAGAGTCCACGTCAGCTGAGATGCGGCGCGCGAAGTCGTACGGCGCCTGAGAATCCTAG
>CAZPON010000341.1:0-3869 GCA_964588045.1 uncultured Gemmatimonas sp. | reverse complement strand
CACCGACTCCTTCGCCTCGACGGCCTGATGCAGGCCCTCGCTCCAGCGGCGGCCCGGCATGGTGCGACCGGTGAACTCGTCGACGATGAGCACCTGGCCTTCCTGCACCACGTAGTTGACGTCCTTCTCGTACAGCGCGTGCGCGCGCAGCAGCTGGTGGATGATGTTCAGCCGCTCGCTCTTGGTGGCGTACTCGCGCTCGATGGTGTTCCGCCGCTCCAGCCGCTCGGGGGCGCTGAGCTCGTGATCCTTGTCGAGCTGGCCGATGAGCGTGGCGATGTCGGGCAGCACGAAGGCCTCGCGATCGTCGGGCGACAGCCAGTCCAGTCCCTGCTCGGTGAGGTGCACCGTGTGCCCCTTCTCGTCGAGCACGAACAGCAAGTCGTCCTCGAGGTCGCGGTACTGCTGCTTGGCGGCCGGCAGCTTGCGATCGGCAATGCGATCGAGCTCCATGCGCTGTACGAGCTGCTTGACGCCCTGCTCCTGCAGCGCCTTCATGAGGCGCTTGTTCTTCGGCCAGCCGAGCTGCGCCTTGTAGAGCTGCATGCCGGCGTTGGCCATATCGCCGGCTTCGAGCGCGCGCTCGCCGTCGGCCACCAGCGCATTCACGAGATCCGCCTGCTTCCGCACGAGGCGCACCACCGCCGTGTTGAAGTCGGCATACTGCGTGTCCCCGTCGTTGCCCACCGGGCCCGAGATGATCAGCGGCGTGCGCGCTTCGTCGACGAGGATGGAGTCGACTTCGTCGATCATGGCGAAGATGTGCTGCCGCTGCACGCGCTGGTCGAGGGACGTGACCATGTTGTCGCGCAGGTAGTCGAACCCGAACTCGTTGTTCGTGCCGTACGTGATGTCGCAGCCGTACACCTCGCGCCGCTCCCACGAGCCCGGCTCGGTGTCGTCGAGGCAGCCCACGGTGAGCCCGAGCCAGCGATACAGGTGGCCCATCCACTGCGAGTCGCGGCGGGCGAGGTAGCTGTTGACGGTCACGAGGTGCGCACCGCGCCCCGTCAACGCATTGAGGTACAGCGGCATCGTCGCGACCAGCGTCTTGCCTTCGCCGGTGGCCATTTCGGCGATGCGGCCGAGGTGCAACTGGATGCCGCCGATGAGCTGCACCTCGTACGGCACCATGTCCCACGTGAGATCGTGGCCGGTGACGACCACGTTCGTGCCCTTGAGCCGGCGGCAGGCCTCGCGCACCGTGGCAAACGCTTCCGGCAGGATGTCGTCGAGGAATGCGGCGATGGCCGTGCGCAATTCGGCTTCGGCGCCACCACGCCCGTCGACGCCATGCAGTTCGGTGTCGATGCGCTCGCGCTCCTCCGGTTCCGTTGCCGTGCGCTTGGCCGCCTTCAGCTCATCGATGCGCGCCTCGATCGGGCCCACGCGCTCGGCCAACTCGGCGCGGAACTTCGTGGTCTGCGCCTGGATCTCGGCGTCGGACAGCGTGGCGAGGCGCTCCTCGATGGCCACGATTTCGTCGACGATCGGCTGCACGCGGCGTCGTTCACGCTCGTGTCGTGTTCCGAACAAACGGCCAATGACTTTGTTGAACATGCGGACCTCTGGAGATGTCGAGGGCGCCGGGACAGTGGCGCCCGTCGCACCGTCAGGCGCGCGCGGAGACGTCCACTGCCACCGGATCCCGGAGATACAAACCGGTGGACTCGATGTATTCGGCAACCGCGTCGGTCACGAAGCCCCGGATGGAGCGGCCGTCCCGCACGCGTGCCCTGATCTCGGTTGACGACACATCGACCCGGCGTGTGGCCAGGTGCTGCACCGGATGATCCGGCGTGTGCTGCTGGCCGGCGGATGAGGCGTCCGACTCGCGCGCAATGTTCCGCCGCAGGACGACCAGCCGCACCATCGAACGCAGTCGCTCCGGTTCCCGCCAGCGCGGAAACGTCTCGAGTGCGTCCTCTCCGATCAGCAAGTGGAGGTCTGCCGCCGGCTCACGCCGCTGCAGGCTCTCCACCGTGTCAACCATGTAAGATAACCCGCCCCGGTCGATTTCGACGGGGTCCACCACCATCCGGGGCACACCGGCGAAGCAGCGTTGCACCATGGCCAGCCGGTCGGCGGCCGAGGCGTGCTGCCCCTTGAGCGGTTGTTGCGCGGCCGGCACGATCAGGAGCCGGTCGAGCGACAGTGCCGAGACTGCGTCCTGGGCCACGAGGAGGTGTCCCACGTGCGGCGGATCGAACGAGCCGCCGAAGATGCCCAGACGCATGGTGTGGTTCCGGGGGCGGGTGGTCAGCGCGGCCCGGGGCGCGCGTAGGCGATCGGCGAGCTGACCGAGTCGGGCGGTGTGGTGGTGGGCGTCGCGACCTTCTTCTCTTCGGTCGGCAGGCCGCACACCAG
The DNA here is from genome assembly GCA_964588045.1 of uncultured Gemmatimonas sp. GTDB lineage: Bacteria > Gemmatimonadota > Gemmatimonadetes > Gemmatimonadales > Gemmatimonadaceae > Gemmatimonas. Next base: position 1,502 of record CAZPON010000341.1, on the reverse strand, counting down.
CTTCACATCGGGGTCACCCGGGTAGGCCTTCCACATGGCCGTACACGTTTCCGCGGCGTCCTCCTTCCAGCGGATCTTCGTGTACATCTCGTGCAACCGCAGCCACGACATGCGCGCGGCCTTGGTGTTCGGGTACGTCGTGACGACGTCCTTGAAGTAGATGATGGCCGGATCGACCGCGCGCCGCACCCGGGCGTAGTGCACGCCGGTGAGGTAGTCCTTCTGCGCGAACCACTCCTCGAGCTGCTCGATGCGCTCCGTGGCTTCCTTCGTTTCCTTGGCGTCGGGATACGACGAGAGGAGCGCCCGCAACGTGGAGACCGCCTTCACGCCGTTCTCGGGATCCAGCGCCGGACGGCGCCAGAGCTTCTGGTAGCTGCGGCCGATACCGAGCATGGCGGCCGGTGCCAGCGTGTCGTCGGGGAATCCGTCGGAGACGTGCTGGTACGCCTGCGCCGCCAGCAGCAGCTCGCCGCGCTGCTCGTGCGACATCGCGAGGTAGTAGTACGCCGGCGCCAGCAGCGGATCGCGCGCCGACAGGTCGTTCGTCAACCGCTCGAAGCCGATCTGCGCGTTTTCGAAGTGCCGGTTGTTGAACTGCTGCAACGAGGCTTCGAACAGTGCCTCGGACGTGGCGTAGTTGAGCGCGCGAAAGCTTCCGCCCGCACAGGCGGACAGTGCCGCCATGCCCAGGAGGAAGAGAAAGCGCCATTCGACGCGCGAGAGACCTGTATCGGGACGACTCATGCGAAAACTGGTACCCAATGGGGACGGCCCGGGTCCGCCGGTTTCACGAAGGTGCCATGGGTCACGCGGTGGCTCCGGCAGCGCGGGCGGTCGACGCCAGCCCGACCACCCGCGCCCGGCCGGCGTTGGTCCGGGACGTGACGTTCCGGGTGTCCACCACCAGCGTGGCGTGATCGACCACGCGCTGGTAGTCGATGACCTGGTGATCGGTGATGATGACGACAGCATCGGCCCAGCGGAGCATCTCGTCGGAGAGCTCGACGCCCTTGCGGACGTGCTCCTCCTCGCGGAACTCGTGCACGAACGGGTCGTGGTACTCCACGTGCGCACCGCGTTCCTCCAGCAGCCGGATGACGTCCAGCGCGGGACTCTCGCGCACATCGTCGATATCGCGCTTGTAGGCCACGCCGAGCACCAGCACGCGGCTGCCGCGGGCGGCCTTGCGCACGTCGTTGAGCGCGTCGGCCACCTTCTGCACGACCCACTCCGGCATGTGCGAGTTGATCTCGCTCGCCAGGTCGATGAAGCGCGTCTTGTAGTTGAGCGTGCGCATCTTCCACGCGAGATAGTGCGGATCGAGCGGAATGCAGTGACCGCCGATCCCGGGGCCCGGCGTGAACTTCATGAAGCCGAACGGCTTGGTCGCCGCCGCGTTGATGACTTCCCACACGTCCACGCCCAGCTTGTCGCACACGATCGCGATCTCGTTCACGAGGCCGATGTTGACGGCGCGGAACGTGTTCTCCAGCAGCTTC
>CAZPON010000340.1:1219-3904 GCA_964588045.1 uncultured Gemmatimonas sp. | reverse complement strand
TGCGCCGGCCTCCTCGATGCGTGCGCGTTCGAGCGAACAATCGTCGGCGCGTCCGTCCAGACCATCACCCCGGAGCCGGCGACGTTCTACCTGCTTGGCGGCGGATTCGCCGCCCTCCTCGCGGCCCACCGGCGCCGCCGCAACAGCTAGCGTTGCGCGACCCCTGCAACCTCGCAATGCGAGGGTTCAGGGCCACGCCGGTGTGGCACAGGCGCCGCACTTCGGCCTTCCGGAGCGCTTTCAAGTGTGACGGACTCGACAGCAGCATTTCTGCGTATCTTTCGGGCTGTCGTCTCACGCGTCCTGTCCCCAAACGAGGTTGTCGGTGGAGAACATACAGATCTCGGTGCTGCGCGGTATTTGCCAGACGCCCGCGTACGTCGCGTATGAAAAGGGATTCTTTGCCGAGCTGGGCATTACCGCCACGCTCGACGTTGCGGCTACGGCTTGGCTCGTGCCGCAGAAGTTGGTGACGGGCGAAAGTCATTTCGGCGTCATTCCGTGGACGCGCGTCGCGGCGGCCGAGGCCAATGACATTCCACTGGTGCTGCTGGCCGGTTCCGGGTGTGAAGAGGCGGCCTTGGTGCTGCGCTCAGGCGTCGCCGCATCGGACGTGAAGAAGGTGGCGGTTCCGCAGCGTGGCGGCATGAAGGACCTGACCGCGATGGGTTTGCTCGAGACACTCGGCTGGGAAGACGCCGAGAAGGTCCGTATGCCCTCTGGCGACGGTGCCATCCTCGCCCTGGTTGGTCAGGGTGCCGATGCGGCGTCCATGATCGAGCCCTACGCCACCATGCTCGAGAAGCTCGGTATCGGCACGGTGATCAAGCGCACCGGCGACGTGTGGCCGGGCGCGCCGGGATGCTCGCTCGCCACGAGCGTCGCACTCACGGAGCAGCAGCCTGTGCTCGTGCAGGGTGTCGTCGATGCGTTCGCGCGGGGCGCGCGCTTCGTGCGGGAACAGCCTGACGAGGCCGCCGACATCGCGGCTCCGTACATCGGCATGAACGCCGAGTTCATTCGCGAGGCACTGAAGCGCAATCTTCCCGATCTGAATGCGCTCCGGAACACCGCCGCCATGGATCATGTGATGACGCTCATGCAGGAACTCGGGTACGTGAGCCGGCGACCGCAGCACTTCCTCAACCTGAGCTTCCTCGACAAGGCGCAAGCGGCCGCCGCGACCTGATCGCGTGCGGCACCAGCTCCTGCAGTTCGCGCGATTGGGGGTGTCGCTGCCATCGGAGCTGCGACACCCGGTCACCATCGACAACGCGCGTGCGACGCTGCAGGAGCTGCAGGCGACGCGGAACGAGCATTTCCTCGCGTCCGCGCAGCGCCTGATTTACGATAACCCGCACAGCCCGTACCATCGCCTGCTGCAATGGGCGGATTGCGCGTGGACGGACCTGCGCGACGCGGTCCACGCGCGCGGCATCGAGGCGACGCTGTCCACATTGCGCGACGCCGGCGTGCAGGTGACGCTCGCGGAGTTCAAGCGGCAGGTGCCGATCGTGCGCGACGGACTCGAGTTCTCGCCAACGGAAACCGACTTCGACAACGCGACGATGCTGGGCGGCGCGATTGCCGGCACCACCAGCGGCAGTCGCTCCCGTCCGAGCCGGGTGATGTACACCTGGCCGTTTCTCGCCGAGGAGGCCGCGCACGAGCAGGTGCTGTATGCGATGCACGGGGTCCACGACGCGCCGGTGGCGCTCTGGTATCCGGCGCCGCCGGGCATGGCCGGCGTGCACAACCTGCTGATGGATCTCAAGCGCGGCCGCGCGCCGAGCCGCTGGTTCTCGCAGGTTGATCCGTCCGTCACATCGGCATCCCGTGCCACGCAACTGGCACTGCCGGCCATTCGCTGGTGCGCGCGGTTGATGGGCATGCGCGTTCCTGCGCCGGAGTTCGCCGACCTCGATCACGTCGATCGCGTGCTGGACTGGATGCACGGGCGCTGCGTCGTGCGCACGTTTGCGAGTTCTGCCGTGCGGCTCGCCGAGCGCGCGTTGCACCGGCAACGCGACCTGACGGGCGCGGTGATCTTCACCGGCGGTGAACCGCTCACCGATGGTCGTCGTGCGATCATCGAGTCGACGGGCGCTCGTGTCCTGGCGCGCTACGTGACGACCGAGTCCGGGCTGGTCGGGGCCAGTTGCAGCGAGCGCACGAGTACCGACGACATGCATCTGTACACCGACCGTGTCGCTGTCATCGATGGACCCGACGGCATCCTGCTCACCACGCTCGGCGCGCACACCGGCAAGGTGTTGTTCAACACGGCGCTGGGTGACACGGCCACGTTGTCCACGCGTGACTGCGGCTGCGAGTTGGGGCGCCTGGGATTCCGCGAACGACTGCACGGCGTGCGCAGTCAGCAACGGCTCACTGTCGAGGGCATGACGGTCATGGCGTCCGATTTCGAGGCGGCGCTGGCCGACGCCATGCATGCCCTGATGGTGGCGGGCGACGCGGTGCAGTATCGTCGTGCGGTCGGCGCCAGCGGTATCGAGCGCCTCGTCATCACGATCGACCCCGCGTCATCTGCGGTCGACGAGCCCGCACTGCTCGACGCGCTGTTCGCTGCGCTGCATCGCCGCGGGGCGGCCTTGACGCTGGCGGCCGACATCTGGCGTGGCAGCGGGACGGTCCAGTTGCGCCGGGAGCCCATTGCACGCAGCC
>CAZPON010000340.1:0-1209 GCA_964588045.1 uncultured Gemmatimonas sp. | reverse complement strand
GCGCAGCCACAACGGCAAGGCACCGCTGCGTGCACCCGACGACGTGTCGCAGGCGATGTAGCGATGCGCCCCACGTCGGAGTTCGATCCCCGGGAATGGCGGCGTGTGTACGACGATCCGCACGCGCGCGGACAGTTCGCGGTTTTCCGGCGAAGCGCCGAGATCGCCCGCGAATGCTGCGAGCCCCTCATGCATGCGGGCGATCTCTGGCTGGACCTTGGCAGCGGCACGGGGCACCTCGTGCGCGCGTTGCGTCCGCGTGGCGCCCAGGTGGTGGGTATCGACCAGAGCGTCGCCATGCTCGGCGTGGCCGGTGAAGGTGCGGCGGCACGCGTGGAACGGCTGCCGTTCGCCGACGGCGCGTGCGCGGGCGTGGTGGCGGTGTCGCTCGCTGGATGCCTGGATGACGCGACGGAACTCTACGCGGAGATCCGCCGCGTGTTGCGCCCTGGAGGTCACGCGGTCATCACCTTCACCAACCAGGGGAGCTGGCTGTTGCGATTGAACTACGCGCTGGCGCGTCCGGACGGCCTGCGCTTCCGGCACTATCGCCTGCGCAACGTACGGGCACAGCTCGAGCGGCAGGGGCTCGCCGTGCGGTCGTCGCGTTACTACAACTGCGTGCTGCACGCGGGTTTCTTTGTGTTTCCGCCGCCCGCTGTCGGCCACCTCGTCGAGCGGGCGCAACTGGCGCGGGTGTCGCGGAATTTCGTGGTGGTCGCAGAACGAACCGCCTCAACGGACAGGAGCGGATCGACTGCGGGATGAACACGGCTACGGCGAGTCCGATTCGTGGCATTCGCGCAGGGCGCGCACCATTATTCGGAGTCGTCATTGAGTGAAGCGCTTTCTCCAAGGACCCCATGTCCGCTGTCGGCCTGCTCAGGAAATGGTTTCTTCGCGCACTCGCCCTGGTCGTGGGGTTGCTCGCCACGGCGGTGCTTGCCTTCGCCGTTCGGTCGCGCGCCGCGCTTCCCGATCTGCAGGCGTGGCATCGCGTGGTGTTGCAGGAGGAATACCACGCCGGCCGCGCTGACATCGCGTCGTTCGAAGACTATCGCACGCTCGAAGGCCGCCTGTTCGCTGAGCTGCGCGCGCGCATCATCGACGATCCGCTGGCGGCCGATTCGTTCGCGCTGGGGCGGTATCACCCGGGCAGCGCGCCGAACCGGCTGATGCTGGAAACGCCGTACGACCAGTCGTTCGAGC
>CAZPON010000339.1:0-3928 GCA_964588045.1 uncultured Gemmatimonas sp. | reverse complement strand
CCCGAGCCGTTGATGCCGGCAAACGGCTCGGGCAAGCACTGCAACTGGTCGCTGTCCATCACCTCCGACAACGCGCTCGACGGCACCAACCTGCTCAAGCCCGGCAAGACGCCGCACCAGAACCTGCGCTTCCTGCTGTTCCTGGCCGCCGTGCTCAAGGGCGTGCACAAGCATGCGGGACTGCTGCGCGCCGGCATTGCCACCAGCGGCAACGAGCATCGCCTCGGCGCCAACGAAGCGCCGCCGGCCATCATCTCGGCGTTCCTTGGCAAGGGCCTCACGCAAGTCATCGAGGACATCGCCGCGGGCAAGACATCGCCAACCAACGCCGAGCAGGCGATGCTCAAGCTGGGCGTCGCCAAACTGCCCGAAGTCGAGCAGGACAACACCGACCGCAATCGCACATCGCCGTTCGCGTTCACCGGCGCGAAGTTCGAGTTCCGCGCCGTGGGCGGTTCGCAAAGCATCGCGTTCCCGATCGTACTGCTGCAGGCCGCGGTGGCCGAGGCCATTGCCGAAATGACCGAGACGCTGCGCAAGGAGATCAAGACGGCCAAGAGCACCGACGACGCCGTGCTCAAGGTGGTCCGTGGTGCGTTCAAGGCCACGGCGGCCGTGCGCTTCGAGGGCAACAACTACTCCGACGAGTGGGTGGTCGAGGCCAAAAAGCGCGGCTTGCTCAACCTGCGCCGCACACCCGAGGCGCTCGCGCAGCTCAATACGGCAGAAGCCAAGGCGCTGTTCAAGTCCACCGGCATCCTGACCGACATCGAGCTCGAAAGCCGGTTCCACGTGCGCATGGAGCGATACATCAAGGACATCCTCATCGAACAGCACACGCTGCAGGAGATCGTCGATACGCAGATTCTCCCTGCCGCGTACGCCTACGTGGGGCAGATCGCGCAGGCAGCGGGCCAGGGTGCATCGGCCGGCATCAACATGCAGCCGCTGGTGGACGCAGCCAACGCCACCACGAAGCTGCTCGCGACGTTGCAGAAGAAGCGCGCCGAGCTGGCCAAGGTCATCGCGAAGGCCGAGGGCATGCACGACGACCTCGTGGCGCAGGCGACCTATCTCACCAGCACCGGCTGCGAGACGATGGGTGACGTGCGTGATGCCGTCGACGCCCTCGAGCTGTCAGTTGGGGACGAGTTCTGGCCGCTGCCGCGGTACCGGGAAATGCTGTTCCCGGTCTGAGCAACAAACAGCGCGTGTGGAGAGCCCAGCACCTGCACAGTGTCGAGCTGACAGCTCGACGCTGTGCAGTCGCTGGGCTCTCCACACGCGCTGTTTTTCTGGCTACTTCGCCGCAGGACGCTCACGCTCCAGCAACGAAGCCTTCCGCTCGAGCCCCCAGCGGTACCCTCCAAGCGCCCCGTCACTGCGCAGCACCCGGTGACACGGCACCAGCAGCGCCGCGGGATTCGCACCGCACGCCGATCCCACCGCGCGCACCGCGCCCGGTGACCCGATGCGCCGCGCCAGCTCGGCGTAGGTGATCGTTTCGCCGCGCGGAATGCGCGTGAGTTCGCGCCACACGCGTTGCTGAAACGCCGTGCCGCGCAGGTCCAGCGGCAATGGTGCGGCCAGTGCAGCGCCGCTGGCGGCCTGCACCACCGCCTGCGCCACTTCGCGCAGCGCTGCGTCATCGCACACCAGCGTCGCCGCATGCAACTCCTCGCGCAGCATCGACTCGAGCATTGCCTTGTCATCGCCCAGGATGACGCGACACACGCCGCGCGACGTCATGGCCACCAGGGCATAGCCCAGCGCACACGGCACGATGGTGAAGAACACCGTCTCCCCCTTTGCACCGCGACGATACGCGCCGGGCGACATGCCGAGGTGCTGCGCCGATGCCGCGTACGCGCTGGGCAGCGATTCGAACCCCGCCGCAAACGCGGCCCGCGACACCGGTTCGCCGTCGTGCAGCGCCGCGCGCAATCGACTCACACGCTGCGCCGCCTGCCATTCACGCGGTGAGCAGCCCACGAGCCGGGTGAACTGGCGTTGCAGGTGCGCGCGACTCATGCCGCTCGCCGCTGCCAGTGCATCGAGAGACGTCGCTGCCTCGTGCGCCTCCAGGTACGCCAGCGCCCGCACGACAGCGGCCGTGCTGGCATCGGCGACCGCCGTGTCCGGCTTGCACCGCTTGCAGGCGCGATAGCCATTGGCGCGCGCCATGGCCGGATCGGAATAGAACGCCACGCGGTCGGCACGCGGCCGGCGTGACGGGCACGATGGCCGGCAGTAGATCCTCGTCGAGGAGACGGCGAACACGAACGCGCCATCCCACCCCCGGTCGCGATCGACCACGGCGCGCCAGCGGGGATCGTGCGCGCCGGCTGCGGTCGGGTCCGGGGCACTCATGGTGTCAGGGGCGGTCATGCATCAAAGCTGCATGCCTCGCCGTCGTCGTGCGACAGGGATCGTGCGGCCAAACTGCGAAATACTGGCGCTGCCGACAATCCGGCCACATGCTCAACGCATGCCCGATCGGCACGCGTGACGCGCAGCACACTTCGGCGGACACGGAGGACGGATGGCACGACAGGATCATGGAGCTCGTCTCGACGCAGTGCTTCGTCAGTGGCCTGGAGTAGAATCGGCGCCGCATCGGCTTGGCGGCATCGAGTTCCGTGTCGACCGGCGGGAGATCGGGCACTTCCATCCCAGCGGCATGCTGGACGTGCTCTTCCCCGTGCGGACGCGCCGCGAGCTCGTGGCCGCCGGTCGCGCCGAAGCGCACCGCAACCTGCCGCACACCGGCTGGGTCACGTTCCGTGTTCGCACCGAGCATGACCTCCCGGCGGCCATCGACCTGCTGCGCATGAACTACGAGCGGCTGCGTGGCCTGCAGTCCCGCACCAACGTGCTGCCGATCATCGGCAAGGTGTCCATGGTCGGCGATCGCGACTCCGAAGAAATGCCGTCGTAGCCCATCGCGTCACTGCAGCGCGAACTCGGCCCGCTCGTTTCCGCGGCGCAGCAACGCGCTGCGCTTCATGGTGCCGTAGCGCAGGTGCAGCAGGTTGGTCTGGTCCTCGAACTGCTCCAGCAGCACGCGCTGCACGATGGTGATGCGCACAGGCTTCGTGCGCAGTGGCACCTCGAACGACACGATCGTCGCATCCGCGTCCTGCGTGTGGGAAACCAACCGCCCGCGTACGGGCGCTGCGCCATCGAGCCCGAACTGCAGGCGATCCGCGAAGTACGCCGACAACGCGCTGTCGACAACCGCAGGCGTGGTGGTATGCAGCGCGACCGGCCGCCCTGTGGCTTCGAGCGCCGTTTCGAGGTCGTCGGTGAACGCGCGCACGCGCACATCGAGCCGGCGTCCGTCCTGGCTCAACTCCACCTGCGTGCTGCTGGCATGCACCGGGTGCGGCGCACGCGCGCTCATCGACGCACCCGGCACCCACACGCCGAGTGCGAGTGCGATGCTAGCGAGCGACCGCTTGGGCGTCGCCAACGCGAATCGGCTCGGCGGGTGCCTGGCCCACACCAAGCGCCGGTGCACCCTCGCGCTTGGCCATCGCCTGCGTGACAAAGCGCTGTCCTTCGGAAATGCGTTCCACCTCGATGGCAACGGCGTCGATGGCCTGCTCCATCCGCTCCAGTCGGGCACTGCTTTCCATGACTTGCGGCATCGGCTTCGGATGACCCCAGCGCCTGAGCATGGTGCGCGCCATGGCAATCGCCAGCGGTCCCCAGATGAAGACGATCGAGATGATCGAGATCGCCGTCAGTTGACCCGGACTGAAGGGACCGTATCGGGGACCGGGATCCACGATCGATGTTCCGCGATTCAGGGACGCGGGAGCCTGGGCCAGCGCGCGACCATTCTCGGCGATATCGGATTCGAGTGCCATGTTCCGCTGGTCGAGCACGGCAATGCGCCCCTCGAGTCCGGCGCGCGCCGGCCCGG
>CAZPON010000338.1:0-3933 GCA_964588045.1 uncultured Gemmatimonas sp. | reverse complement strand
GAATGCTCGCTTCGCTCGCCCTATTGAATGCGTCTGCAGTTGAACCGTAAGCGTTTGGCAGCAGGCAGGCTGTGCGGCACGACTCGGACTGCATTATCTTTCGCTCGATTCTTATCCCGGAGCGGCTATGGAACTCGATGTCACCCAACTGGCGCAGGCGGTGATGCGACTACCGGCCGCTGCGCGAGCCGAGTTGGCGACGCGCCTGCTGGAAAGCCTTGATGACGCCGCGCCGAGCGAGTCGGCGGAGGCGGTCGCGGCGGCATGGGAGGTCGAGTTAGACCGCCGCGACGCAGAGCTGGAGACGGATCCGTCGCTCGGGATTCCAGCGGAGGAAGCGTTCGCGCGACTGCACGGTGATCTGGCAGCGGCGCGCGCGGCGCGCGAGACCGGCCGCTGAGCGACGCGGTTCGTCAGGTCACGTTCTCCATCCGGCGGCCTTGGCAGATGCGCGCGAGGCGGCGGCGTACTACGCCGAGCGCGTGCCGCAATTGGGTGAGACGTTCATGATCGAGCTGGCCCGCGTTGTCTCGTTGGCGGCCGAGCGGCCCGAGCGGGGATTCGCGATGCGCGCCGGTCGGCGCCGTTGGCATTCACACGGTTTCGCTTCTCGCTGGTCTATCGCGTCGCACCGGACGGTGCTGTGCGCGTCCTCGCCATCGCGCACTATAAGCGCCGGCCTGGGTACTGGCGCTCGCGCGCCTGACAAGCTCGCGTTTACTTGAGCGCAACATGAGACTCGCCTGCATGCTGCCGAACAACGCGTAGCTGGATAGCCACATCTTTCCTCGATGACTCACGCACTCGATATCATCGCCAACAGGGAACTCGCTCCACATCTCAAGGTGCAGGGATTCCGCAAGCAAGCGCGCACCTGGCGTCGCCGTGCAGGAGGAGACCAGGCGGCCATCGAGGTTGTCAATCTTCAAGGCTCCATGTTCAATACCGGAAACGAAGGCCGGTGCGCTTTAAATCTCGGTATCTACTTTCCTGCGCTTGCTGAGCTCCTCGGCATTGGTCGCGTAACGGAATTGCCTGCTGAAGCCGATTGCCATCTGCGTCGCCGCGCGGCAATGCTTCAACCAGACGGGCGCGACACGTGGTTCGAGTTTCGTTCCAACGACGCGACGTCGCTTGGGTTGGTCGCTTCGTCCGTCGACGCGCTCTATCGCGACTTCGGTGAACCGTGGCTCCGCAGATTCTCTAACCTTGCAACTGCCCGCGACGAATTGGCGCGAACCGGTCAGAGCTGGTGGGCAGCGGCGGCAAGTCTTGGGACTGGCGACAGATCAAGCGCAGAGGCGCTCCTGCGCACGGCTATCGAGCACGCCCCAAAGGATATGGCCCCGCATCTTACTCGTTGGGGACGCGAACGTGCGTTGCTCTGACTTCCGTGCGCGGGGGCGTGGCTGGCGACGGCGGAAGACGTGGCGCGCTTCGGGCTCGCGCTCGTCAGTGAGTCCTTGCTTCAGAGCCAGACGCGACAGCTCTTCCTACGCGGACAGTCCGTGTACCGTGCTCAGGGTGTAGGTGTCGGTGGGGCAGCCTTGCTCATGGTGGACAGCGAGAGGGAGCTGAGCATAGCCTTGCTGTCAAACGCGATCGGGGACACTCTCGGTCCTGCCCTCCAGAGCGGTGTGGGCAGACTCCATGCGATCTTCGCAGGCGAGCCATCGCGGCAGTAGGAGCAATCTCATGCGGCGTTCCCGTGAGGAGTGACATGAAGAGATTCCTCGTTGGTGCCGTCGCGCTCGCTCTGGTCGCGCCATGCGTCGCTCGATCGCAGGGTGTGGCGAGTGGCGGCTACCATCGCCCGGCAACCCTCAACGACGGCTGGAAGAAAGGGTGACGTTCTGAGATGGATGGTGCGGTATCGTTGAGGATGCGTAAGGACCTGCACGGGCTCGCAATCCCTTGCGGCGCAAAGCGTTGACGCAGTATGAACGCCCCCGCCCGACCCTCCGCCCCGTGAAATCATCCTGCCGTCCTCTTCTGTGACCGACACCCGTCCACTCCTCCTCTCGTTCGGCACCCTGGAACTGGTGGATCCGGCCGCGGACGGCTCGTCACCCGGGCGAATCGCCGCCGCTGGCAAGCCACTGGCCCTGCTGCTGTTCTGCACGGCGGAGGGCCGCCGCGACTTCTCGCGCGACGCGCTGGCGTCACTGCTGTGGGGCGACGCGGAGCCCGTGCGTGCGCGCCAGTCGCTGCGGCAGGCGCTGTGGAGAGTCCGTCAGTTGCTCGGCGCCGCCGTCCGATTCACCGAGTCACCGGTCTTTCGGTTTGCTGCAGATATCCAGTCCGATCGCGCGCACTTTCTCGACGCCATCCAGTCGGGCGATTTCCGCGCCGCACTCCGATGGTATCGCGGTCCGTTTCTGGCCGCCGTCAGCTTCCCCGGAGGTGACGAGTTCGACGAATGGGCAGCGCATGAACGGCGCCGGCTCGAGGACGCCCTGCTGCGAACGGCTGATCCGTATGTCGAGGCACTGACCAGCCAGGGGTCGGCGAACGAGGCGCGGGATGTCGCGGAGCAACTGCTCGCCGTCGCACCAGACAGCAGCGAGACCTACCGCATCGCGCTGGAAGCGCTGCTCGACATTGGCGATCAGCAGGCGGCCCGGCGCGTTGCCGACCTGCTGGCTGTGCGTTCGGCGACGAGCGCCACCGCGGTGTCCGCACGGCTGTTGGCGCTCGTGGAACGTGCCCGCGCGGTGCCGGTTGCCACGACCCCAACGGTTCCATCGCCAGTCACGCTCGATCTCGTCGGGCGTGAAGCCACGTTCTCGGCGGTGATGCAGGCCTGGAGCGAGAGCCGTGGCGGTCACTCCCGCTGCGTATGCATCATGGGCAGCGCCGGCATCGGCAAGTCGCGCCTGTTGAACGCACTCGCCACGCGCGTCGAGACCAAACGCGCCATCGTCGCGCGCGTGCGCGCACGGGTCGGGGAACGTCATGTGCCGTTCGCGCTCGCCGCGTCCCTGGCCCGTGAATTGGCCGCGCTCCCCGGAGCGGCCGGAGTCGGTGTCGACTCGGTTCGTGAAATCGTGGCCCTCGATCCGGCACTCGGCGAACGGTTCAACGTCGCACCGGCCGAGACCTCGCCAGCGGATGTCGTTCGCCGACGTGCGCTCGCGCTGCTCGATCTCCTGACTGCGATCACCGAGGAAGAGCCGCTGGCACTGTTTCTCGACGACCTGCACTGGGCCGATCCGGCATCGGTGCAGCTCCTGACCATCGTCTTCGGGCGCATCGGCGAGTTGCCATTGCTGGTCGTCGGGGCTGCGCGTGATGCGAGCGCCAACGTGTTCGACGAACGCTCACTGGTCGCGCTGACGCTGTCGCCGCTGTCGACGGATGACCTGGTCGATGCGATTCGCAGTTCCGGATCGTGGCCGGACTCCGTCGATGCCACGCACTTCATCGGAACGTTGGCAGCGAAGAGCGAGGGCGTGCCCCTGAACGTGGTGGAGCGCCTGGCATCACTGCACGAGCAGGGCATTCTCACGCTCGAGCAGGGAACGTGGTCGGCGACCGATTGGCGTCAGGCACTGGAGACCATGGCCGTCGCATCGCCGTTGGATCAACGGCTGGCGAATTGCACACCCGGCGAGCGTGCCGCCATCAACTTGCTGGCCACGGCTGGAACGCGGTTGCGTCGGGCCACGATCTCCAGGGCCATTGCCTTACGCCCTGCGGCACACGGTACGGCTGGCGACCCGATCAGCGACGATATCTATCTCGCGCTCGAAACGCGCGGGCTGCTCGTACCGGCTGGTGATGCGGTGGCGCTGTCGCACGACCGCATTGGCGAACGCGCGCTGGCGCTGATGTCGGACGAAGAGCGCCGGTCGTGCGAACTGGCGCTCGCTCGCGCCCTCTACGCCGACCGTACCGATTGCGGCACGGCCGTCCGGCATTTTGTCGCTGCAC
>CAZPON010000337.1:0-3936 GCA_964588045.1 uncultured Gemmatimonas sp. | reverse complement strand
GGTTCATCCGCGCGGAGACGATTGCCTACGAGGACTTCATCCTGCACCAGGGCGCCAAGAATGCGCGGCTCAAGGGCGCGCTGCGTTCCGAGGGAAAGGACTACGTCGTCAGGGACGGGGACGTGCTGAACTTCCTCTTCAACGTCTGAGTCCTGGCGCCCGGTCGTCGAGCGTGATCCATTCCGGCCATTCGGTGTAACACACACCCATGCCGCGCGTTTCCTTGCGTGCCCTCGTGGGCGCCCTCTTCCTCACGGTCGCCCTGTCGCCGGTCCACGCGCGTCAGGCGTCCGACAGTGCCTCCGGCGCGGGCGGGCAGCCGTCGCCGGTTGTCGACGCCAACCCCGCGCCATTCAAGGTCGGGGAGAAGCTCGAGTACGACGTGAAGTTCGGGTCGCTCAAGGTGGGCAGTGGCAGCATGGAGGTGCGTGAGATCACCGAAGTGCGCGGCCGGCCCACGTGGCACACCGTGTTTCGCATCACGGGCGGCATCCCGCTCTATCGCGTCAACGACCGGTACGAGTCCTGGTTCGAGGTGGGCACGCTGACGTCGCGACGGTTCCACCAGGAGATCGACCAGGGCAATTACGAGCGCGAGCGTCACTACGAGTTCTTCACCGAGCGCGGCATGTTCCAGCTCAACAACGAGCCCGAACAGCCCACGGTGGAGTCGCCGCTCGATGACGGCTCGTTCCTGTACTTCGTGCGCACCATCCCGCTCGAAGTCGGCCAGGAGTACTCGTTCTCGCGCTACTTCAATCCGGCGTCGAATCCGGTGACGATCAAGGTGCTGCGCCGCGAGACCATCAAGGTGCCCGCGGGAACGTTCAACACCGTCGTGCTGCAGCCCACGTTCCAGACGAAGGGCATCTTCAGCAAGAACGGCCAGGCCGAAGTGTGGATCACCGACGACACGCGCCGCATCATGGTGCAGATGAAGTCGAAGCTGAGCTTCGGCTCGCTCAACCTGTTCCTGCGCGCCCACAACACCACGGACCCGAAGTAGGCGCCGTCGTCAGGCGAGCGGCGCGATGCACGCCGCATCGTCGTTGCGCGGACTGTTCACGCGCAGACCTACCGGCCACGTCTCCAGCATTCCAGTCCACGGACGCACCAGTGCCTGCACAGTGGCCGGCGACGTCGATGGGTCCAGCCAGGCGTCGTAGTCTTCAGGGGCGACGATCAATGGCATTCGATCATGGATCGTCGCCAGAAGCGAGTTCGGCTCGGTCGTGATGATCGCGCAACTGATGAGCCATTCGCGGTCAGACTGGCCGCGGGGCTTCCACCGTTCCCAGAGGGCGCCGAACGCAAACGGTTCGGCATCGGGCTGCCGCACGCACCACGGCTGCCGCCCCTTCCTCCCGTCAATGACCTGCCATTCGTAGAACAGGTCAACCGGCATGAGCGCGCGCCGCTGCCGGAAGGATTCACGAAATGCCGGCTTGCTGTCCAACGAGTCACCACGGGCGTTGATGAGGCGCTGACCGATCGACGGATCGTTCGCCCAGGACGGGACGAGGCCCCACGAGGCCAGCATCGCATCGCGCCCCGTGGGACGCACACGAACCAGTGGCACGAGGCTGGACGGCGTGATGTTGAAGCGCGCCTCGAGCGCGGGCAGCGGCGCGCCGAACGGCAACGTGGCCAGTCGCGCGGGATTCCCGAAGCCGTAGCGTCCACACATGTCCGGGGATGTGCACCACTCGCCGCGCCGTCGCAAGCATGTCAGTGCGAGCGCAGATCGTCGGACGCTGTGTGACGGACATCACGAACCACGCCGCGCGACGGTCATGCCGGTGGCGCGCGCTGACACGACGTGTGCACCACGTCACGGCACGAGCGCGTGGACACCACGTATCTGGGGCACCCTTACCGAGTCCCCCTTCACGGAGTCTCACGTGCCCCTGGACCGCGATCGTCCGCATCAATCGCTGGCCGTCGCGCTGGCGAAGGCCATTGCCGGCGCCCTGTTCCTTGTGCTGGTGGTGCTCACGCTGCTGTCGCGCGTGGCGCATGCCCAGGCCTCGACCACCCCGTCAACGCCCAAGCCGACAGCCCCGGCCACCGCCGCAGGCCCGGACGCCGACAAGGACGAGTCGGTGGGCGGCGCGCTCAAGCGGTCGGCCGACCGGCACGGCCTCTGGGGATCGCTGGGGCTTGGCCGCGGCAGCGCCGGCCTGTCCTGCAGCACCTGCGCCGGTGAAACCACCAAGGCCTACTCCCTCACCGGCACGATCGGCCTGCGGGTGACGCCCAAGTTCCTGGTGGGCGTCGAGTCGTTCGCCTGGCTGGACGTCGTGGGTGGCGGCGTCGACCGGATCGCCCGCGGCACGTACCTGATTGCCCGATCCTACCCGTTCTCGTCGCGCGTCTTCGTGCACGGCGGCCTGGGGGTCGCCAGCTTTGAGGTGAACGACGGCGAGGTCGCGTTCTCGACCCGGTCTCCGTCCATGTCGCTGGGCCTCGGGTTCGACTGGCGCCTGGGCGGGTTCACGCTCACGCCGGCCATCACGGCCATCATGTCGACGGGCGGCCCGCTCACCAGCGACCGCACCAACAACGCGGTCACCGACAACGCGCAACTGGGGATGCTGCGCACGTCGGTGGCCCTGTCGTGGTTCCGCTGATGCGCGCCCTGTGGAGTGTGGCCCTGGCCACCGCCCTCGCCATCGCCCTGGCGGCGTGTGCGTCGGAAACGCCGACGACCGTCACCCCCGACGCGGTCGCCAACGCGCCGGCCTCGAAGGCCTTCGGGATCTGGACACCGGGCAAGACCGACACCTGCTCGCCGGCAATTCATGACCGGTTCGCGACGCTCGGACCGGACGGGAAGAAGTACCCGACATGGCATCCGCCGGTTGACCCGGTGACCGGCTGCAGCTTCGGGCATGAGCACGGGCGTGATCCCCGTGGCTCGAAGCTCTACCGCGACGTGGGGGACCTTCCGTTCGCCTATGCCAACGAACAGCTGGACGCGGCGAACCTCGGGATGCAGCGGCACGAGGATCACGTCGGTCACAAAATCGAATGGGAGAACGATGTGCACATTCGTCCCGGTGGCGCAGCCGGCTCGACCATTGAAGTGATTTGTGACGTCCTTGTCAAACTACATCAAGGAACGCACTCCAAAGACGCATTTACCAACAACTTGCATGAACTGATCTATCACATTCGCTGTAACGACAAGACGGAGATGCACATCACCATGATCAGCGCCATCGGGCGTCCGGGCGAGTTCGTGAGCAGCTGTGGCGGCACCATTCAGGCGGGCACGGCGACGCCCGCCAACTCGCCGGCCGGCGGCGGACATCGTCGCATTCCCGACGCCAATTGCATCGTCAACCGCATCCTGGTGGGGCCCGGCCAGCAGTCGGATTTCGGCAGCCTGCACGAGAGCTGGGAGACGCACAACGACATCAAGACGGCCGACGGCAAGCGCCTGGCGTCGTTCAACCCCTACTTTCAGGTGTTCCGGCCGAGCCGCTTTTTTGACCCCGCGGTGGCCGGCACGGTGGGCCGTCCGGTGGCCCTGTGCGCCACCGAAGTGGGCGATCGGCGAGCCCGGGGGAGTGAGTGCAGCGGGCTCGTGACCGGGGTCAGCGGCTCGCTGCTGAGCATCGATTTCGACGACCCGCGCTCCGGCTTCAACGGCGCGAGGCGGCAGGTGGATATCAACGACAACCAGATCAGGAACGCTGACGGACCGGCCGTCTGGTACTCGGACCCGTTCGGCCGGAACGCGCGGACCACGCCGTTCCCGGGGAGTATCCGCCAGGTCATCGCCCCGATCAACAATGACTACGGGGTTGGGGTGAACGGCCCGGTCATCGGCGGGAACCGGACGTATTCGGGGGTGGGGACCCGGGCACCCAACTGAGCTTGGAGTTCGGAGTTCTTCACTCCGAGTACGGAGTAGGGAGTCATGAGTAAGGG
>CAZPON010000336.1:0-3937 GCA_964588045.1 uncultured Gemmatimonas sp. | reverse complement strand
CGCCGAAATCGTCAACGACCTCCGGAACACCCGGTGGCGGCGTCCACGTTGCTCCATCGATGCGGAGATTCATGCGGTACGTGCCCGGCGCCAGCCGGAGCGCCACTTCCCATCGGCCGGGCGCCACCTCGATGAGCGACACCGGCGCCCATCGGTCGAAATCACCCGACAGCTCGACGGTCCTGGCACCCGGGCTCGTGAACACCACCGTGTACGTATCCAGCGCGGAGGGCCGAATCGCGAACTGTGCCGCCGATGCATCCCCCGGTGCAACGGCCGAATCGACCGCAGCGGCAGCATGCATGGATTCGGCCTGTTCCGGGAGTGCCTCGACGCGGGCATGGCGCCTGGCCGGCGAGAACCGGAGACCCAGACTCACGAACGTGCTGCGGGGAATGCCGAACGCGACGTGCATCGGCGCGTTTCCGACTCCCGCCATGACCCCCGCACGAGACGCGAACCGCCAACTCCCCGCAAGCTGGCCCCAGGCCGTCGCGCGAAACCGATCGACACCCGGCCGGCCACCAATGAGGGCCGCGAGCTGTACCGTCCCACGAGTCCACTCCGTGACCGCCTCGAACTCCGACCAGTACTGCACTCTGGATCCCCCAACGACGGTTCTCTGTCCCCCTGGTCGAACAACCGTGTACCCGACGCTGTCGATGAAGCGATCTGGTTGCTGCTGGATCGTTGCGCGTCCGCCAAACATCGCAACGTGTGTCATCACGTTAAAGCGTATGACAACCGGCCCGTATGCCTGCCAGACCGCCAGTTCGGGCAGCGGACGCAAGGGGATGGCGTTTGCCCGATCAGCCTGCTCACCGCGCACACCGATCGCGAACCCCTGTCTTGACGACGCAATGCCGGCCGTGACGCCCACATCGAACATCGTACGCGCACGAGTCCCCATGGCGAGTCGATCCACGCCACCATCAACGGTCAACGTTGCCGGGCCGACGCCGAACAGCGGGACACTTCCCTCCACCGTTGTCCGGGCTGCGGCCTGCGCGAACGAGCGTCCCGGAAACGGAACGCCCAGCAGAAGGACTACCGGCAGCGCGGCATGCACACGAGTCCACGGTCGCCGGGGCGGCCGTGCACAGTCATGGAAAGACACGAGAGACTGAAAGAGTGGTCGTCCGTACCGGGGCGCGAGTCGGGTGGGCGCACCAACCCGCCAAGGGCCAATGCACCTCTAACGTTACTACCCTCGCATGGGTGGCCAGCGTCACATGCCATTCACCGGGGCATGTTCCCGGGCAGCCGGAGGACGGTTTGCCCGCGACTCAGCGGGCGCTACTCGCACGTCCTGGTGACGATGAGCCACCGCTTGATCCACGTCGTGACGTCGCCCTGAGCGTCCGCGTATTGTACCAGGCCAACGAGCGTATCCGCGCGCAGCGCGAAGCGTGGAAGCACATCGCGGGGAACGGGAATCATGACCTCGGCGCAGGCGCGCCTGGTGGTCCAGTCGGCCACCTGCAGGAATGCCGGGCCCTCGTACACCGCCGATTTCATGGTGGGGTCGGCGAACACCACCGCGGTCAAGCGGTCACCCACCGGCGCCACCAACATCGGGAACGACCACTGGTACGCCAGCGACGCCGCTTTCGACTGATCCTGGAACATCTGCTCGATCAGGTCGGTGCGTGCGCCCCGACGCTCACGCTTCCGCAGCAGCATCGAATCGACATCACCGCGCGCGACGTCCCAGCGAAAGAGATAGTCCGACACCTCGAACATGCCAAACACGTGGCGATCGTTGCGCGCAACCTCGACGGCGGCAAACGCCTGTGCCGCGAGCGGCAGTTTCCGGTAGAACGCCGGCACGGTGCCGCCCGCGACCGGGGGCCTGGACGAGTCCACGAGGCGCAGCCACGCGGTACCCTTGGCGAGATCGAGCGCTCCCATCATCAACTCGCCACGCCACGACGACAGCCCGGTCGAGGCGCCCGTGAGCGTGATCGAGCCACGGAACCTGAGCGTGGTGATGTCGAACAGCTCGAGCCGGCGCCGTCCGGTGTTCCGCACAACCAGCATCGAATCCCCAAGCACGGCGACGGCCGTGGGCCCGCTCACTTCGCCCGGACCACCACCTCGTCCCGCCACCAGCCTGATCTCGCCCGCGCGATCGATACGAATGACCTTGCGATCTGCGATGTCGGACACGAACACCTGCGCGTTGCGCCCGACGGCCATGGCATTCGGCCGTCCGACATAGACTTGCTCCGACTCCTTCACGCGAACACTGTCGAGCGGGCGCAGGACAACCTGTTGTGCGCCGACACGCACGACCGCCGCACAGTTGACGGCGACGAACACGAGCGCAAGACGCGTCACAGCAGCTCCAGGAGCAAGACGTGGTGGAAGCTGTACTCCACCGCTAGTGAAAAAGCGCTGCGAGTGACCGCACGGCACACCCGGTTGCGATCGCTCTCGCATAGACGTCGTAGTCCTCTTCGTCCTCCGGAGTGAATCGAGTCACCAGCATCGTGCGAGTGCCGAGCGCTATGACGCGCCAGCCTGCGTCGATGGGCTGACAACGCTTCACCATTCCCGCGTCGTCGAGTTCGACGAGCAGGTTGCCCGGACGCCGTGAATCAGGCTGCTCGAGGACGAACCAGATCGAGGAGTCGGTGAGCCACATGTGCATCACACGTGAGCGTGTCGGAGGCACTACCACGAATCGCGCGTACTGCTCCAACAAGTCTGGCGGCGCACTCTTCAGGGCGGTGAGCTTATCCGAGCGCAGCTTCGCTTGCTCGGCGGGCGAAACCGTGACGCGCGGCATCGCCAGTATCAGAGTTCGTCGTACGCGACCGGCGCTGTCCGCGACTGTCACGGTATCCCGGTCACCGCTCGTGACGGCAAAACGGCTGGTCGCGACGGCGCTGACGGCATAGTTGGGATTGGGCGATCCCCCGATCAATGCTCCAAGTTTCTTGTTGGATGTGGCCGCACGGATGAACCATGCGCCGGTCATTGGAAGACGGCCGCTTTCGCGGCCATCGGCCGGATCGACGACACGCAACCAGTGGTCGAGCTGAAATGCGCCGACGGGTCCGACCTCGGTGAGGCCAGTGATGGTTCGCGTGATCAGTCGTGGGCCACGCATCACGCCAACAAGATCATCGGAACCGAAGTTGGGAACCGTGGAGAGCTGAAACGAACGGCCAGCCAGTGTCGCCGTCGAAAGCACCGTCATACGGCGCAACTGTTGGTCGAACACACCAACGGAATCACCGATCCAGTGAACAAGTCGGGACAGCCGGGAGAACTCCATCGGCCCACTTCCCAGCCTGCCCAACTTCGTCACACGTGCGCTGCCGATACGCACCCTGTGCACAGCCCCTTCATCGTGATCGAACCACACAACCACGCTGTCACCGACGATCAGCGGCGAGCGACCAGTTGCGGTATTGAACACCGGTGCGTCGGCCGCGCGGCGGTTGGGCGCTCCCTGCGCTTCACCGTTCGCGATGGCAGCCAGTGTCGACGCGATCGCGAGTACACAGCCAGTCCTGCGCCAAAACGCACCTCTGGCGCGACCGAAGCGGGCGCGCCAATGCCGCATGGCTAGAAGAAATCCTGCAACCAGGTCTTCACCCGGCCCGCAAGCTTGTCCACGCCAACGCCGCTGCGTGACGAACGGCGCGCCACCACGCCGCTGAGCGCGAGACGATGCGCGCCGTACAACGCGAGCCCCGCCACCGTCGCAAAGCGCGGATCGACCACTTCCTCGACCAGTCCACCGATCTTCTCGCCGGGCACGCCGACGCGCACGCCCAGGCCGAACACATCGGCCGCAAGGTCGGTGATGCCCTCCAACGACGCGCCGCCGCCGGAGAGCACGACGCCGGCATTGAGCCGGCCGGCGAAGCCCGCCGACTGGATCTCGCGCTGCTGCTCCGGGCCGAGCATGTCGAGGAGGTCGTCG
>CAZPON010000335.1:0-3952 GCA_964588045.1 uncultured Gemmatimonas sp. | reverse complement strand
TAGTGCGCGATATCGTAGTAGTGATGCAGGTTGGTGCGCAGCGATTCGCGATAGCGCTCCGGATCGCCGCGCTCCAATCCGACGCTGTCGTTGACGCCCGCATTGTTCACCACCGCATCGATGCCGCCAAGCCGACGCGCGGTCTCAGCCACTGCGTCACGGCAGGCGTCCACGTCGCGCAGGTCGGCAACGATGGCCATGCCGCCACCGAGTTCCGCCCCGATGGCCTGCACGGCGTCCGGGTCGCGATCGATCACTGCGGGGCGCGCCCCTTCAGCCACCAGCGCGCGCGTGATGGCCGCACCGATTCCCTTGGCGCCTCCGGTGACGAGCACCACGCTGCCGTCGAGTCCAAGGTTCATCTGGGCTCCGGTGATCTCGCATATGTTTGGGCCACCAGCCCGTACACCGACTCGGCGGTTCCACCGAACACGCGCGCTCGTTCCCTCGCATCCAGTCGCTCGGCCCAGCGTTCGATCACGTCGACAACTCGCGCATACCCGGCAGCCAGCAGGCACACCGGCCAGTCCGATCCGAACATCAATCGATCCGGGCCGAACATGTCGGCCGCGGCGTCGAGACAAGGGAACAGGTCCGCATCGGTCCATGCGCTCCATGATGCTTCGGTCACCAGCCCGGACAACTTGCAGCTGACATTATCATGCCCGGCCAGATCCGCAACTCCCCGGCGCCACGCAAAAAGGTCACCGCCCGCGATCGGCGGTTTCGCACAGTGATCGAGCACGAACTGCACTCCAGGACATTGCTGTACGAGTTGCAATGCCGCAGCAAGTTGGCGCGGATAGATGAGGATGTCGTACGTGAAGCCGAGCTCACCCAGCTGGCGAACACCCGCCGCGAAGTCTGTCCGCGTCAGGAAGTCGTCGGGCTCGGCCTGCGCAATGTGCCGGAAACCCTTGAGCATCGACGCATCACGCCACCGCGACAGCCGATCGGCGAGGTCGGGTGCGCGCAGGTCCACCCATCCCACCACGCCGCGAATCGAATCGTGTTCTGCTGCGAGTGAAAGCAGGAAGTCGGTCTCGGCTTCCGACCGGTCGGCCTGCACGGCGACCACCGCATCGATCCCCGCGCGCGCCAGCAACGGTGCAGCATCGGGCGGAAGGAAGTCGCGACGGATCACCGCCATGTCCGGCGTGATCCAACGGTCGCGCATCTCGTCGAAACGCCAGTAGTGCTGGTGCGCGTCGACCCTCACGCGTCAGGCACCGGCACGCTGTTCCCATGCCACGGCGCGCTGGCGCGATGAGCCAAGTCCGTCGCATGACAACTCCACCACGTCACCGTGCACGAGATACCGCGGCGGTTTGAATCCCAGGCCGACGCCGGCCGGTGTCCCGGTGGAAATCACGTCGCCCGGAAGCAGCGTCATGAACTGCGACACGTAACTCACCAGCGTCGGCACACCGAAAATCAGTTGTGCGGTGCTGCTCTGCTGCATGATTTCACCGTTCACGCTCAGGCGCAGTGCCAGGGCGTGCGGGTCCGGGATCTCGTCGCGCGTTGCCAGCCAGGGCCCCAGCGGGGCAAATGTGTCCCAGCTCTTTCCCTTGATCCACTGGCCACCGCGCTCGATCTGGTAGGCGCGCTCGGAGTAATCGTTGTGCAACGAATAGCCGGCGATGTGCGCCATGGCATCGGCTTCCGACACCAGCGTGGCACGCTTCCCGATAATGACGGCCAGCTCGACCTCCCAATCGCACTTCGTCGAGCCGGGCGGCATGTGCAGATCGTCGTACGGGCCCACCAGTGACGTGGTGGACTTGCCGAACAGGATCGGTTCGGCGGGAATGGCGGCGCCGGTTTCCGCCGCGTGATCGCGGTAGTTGAGCCCGATGCAGATGATCTTCGACGGGCGCGCTACGCATGACGCCCAGCGCACGTCGGACGCCACCATCGGCAACGTGTCGGCGTGCGCACCGAGCCACGTTGTCAGTCGCGCGAGGCCGTCGCGCTCGAAGAAGGCCTCGTTCCAGTCTTCGCCGAACGCCGATGCATCGCGCCGCTGGCCAGCGGCGTCGAGCACGCCCGCCCGTTCCG
The DNA here is from genome assembly GCA_964588045.1 of uncultured Gemmatimonas sp. Lineage (GTDB taxonomy): Bacteria > Gemmatimonadota > Gemmatimonadetes > Gemmatimonadales > Gemmatimonadaceae > Gemmatimonas. The sequence goes on along the minus strand of CAZPON010000335.1, from coordinate 1,891 downwards.
CTCCTGCTGCACCAAATCGAACAAGTCGCATGATCCCGGGGTCAGAAGGTCAGCCGTGCAGGCGAAGGAATCCGCCGTCCATCGGATAGTCGGTGCCGGTGAGAAACGCCGCGTCATCGCTCGCAAGGAACCGCGCGAACATCGCAACCTCCTGCGGTTCACCCATGCGGCCAATCGGCTGCGTGGCGGCGAGCCTGGCGAACATCTCGGCTTCGCGTCCAGCGAAGTGCTTCGCGAGGTACGCGTCCACGAACGGTGTGTGCACGCGCCCCGGCGAGATACTGTTGCACCGAATGCCGCGATCCACGTAGTCACGGGCCACTGAGTAGGTCATCGCCACGATGGCGCCCTTGCTCATGGAGTACGCAAATCGATCAGCGAGGCCGGCCGTCGCGGCCACCGACGCCATGTTGATGATCACACCGCGACCGCGACCCGCCATGCGCCCCACCAGCGCACGCGTGCACAGGTACACGCCGCGCACGTTCACCTGAAAGAGCCGCTCGAAGTCTTCCGGCGAGGTGTTCTCGATATTTCCGATGTGCGACACACCGGCGTTGTTGACCAGGATATCGACGCCGTGTACGGACTCGATGGCATCGACCGTCCGCTGCACGACGCCCGCGTCGCTCACGTCGCACTCATGGGCTGTCGCCGAATCACCCAGCTCGCCCGCGACCGCCGTGGCGGCTGCCAGGTCACGATCGACGCAATGCACATGCGCACCGGCGCGCACGAACTCGGCGGCGATCGCGCGCCCGATCCCGCTGCCTGCACCGGTCACCATCGCCACTCGGCCCGTCAGCATGAATGCGTTGCTCACAACGACACTCCACGTTTCCACGGGATAAAGTCCCATTGCCTCAGGCGCTCGGCGGCCGTGACATGTCGGCCACTGGCCGTCTCGATCACGAGATCGAGGATGCGCTCACCCATCTGCTCCAGCGTCGATTCGCCGGACACGACCGCGCCGCAATCGATGTCCACCGTATCCGGCATGCGTCGCGCGAGTGGTGTGTTGGTGGCCAGCTTCAGCACCGGCGCCACGGGATTGCCGGTGGGCGTTCCGAGCCCGGTGGTGAACAAGATGATCGACGCCCCCGCTGCGGCCTGCGCGGTGGTGCATTCGACGTCGTTGCCGGGCGTGCACAGCAGGTTGAGACCCGGCGTCGTGGCGCGCGCGGGATAGTCGAGGACATCGGTCACCGGCGACGTGCCACCCTTGCGTGCCGCACCGGCCGACTTCATCGCGTCGGTGAGCAACCCATCGCGGATGTTGCCGGGCGACGGATTCATCTCGAATCCCGAGCCGACCGCGTGCGCTTGTGCGTCGTAGGTCGTCATGAGCTCGACGAAACGTGCGGCCAGCTCCGGCCGCGTGCATCGCTCGATGAGGTCCTGCTCGGAGCCGAGCAATTCCGGAAACTCGGCGAGGAGTGTTGTGCCGCCGAGCGCGCAGAGGAGGTCCGATGTGTGGCCGATTGCAGGATTGGCGGAGATGCCGGAAAAACCATCCGAGCCGCCACACTTGAGTCCGATGGACAGGGCCGAGAGCGGCGCCGGTGCGCGCTCCGCGCGATTGGCCTCGACGAAACCGTCGAAGGTGGCGCGAATAGCCGCCGTCATCAACGCGTCTTCGGTGCCCATACGCTGCTGCTCGAACGTGAACAGCGGTTTCGCGAACGCCGGGTCGCGGCGCGCGATCTCCTCGCGCAGGATATCTACCTGCGCATGCTGGCATCCCAGCGACAACACAGTGGCGCCGGCCACATTGGGATGCACGATGTACCCGGCCAGCAGGCCGCACAGCGCGCGAGTGTCCTGCCTCGTGCCACCGCAACCACCCTCGTGCGTGAGGAAGCGAATACCATCGAGGTTCCCGAACGTTCGG
>CAZPON010000334.1:0-3969 GCA_964588045.1 uncultured Gemmatimonas sp. | reverse complement strand
CGCAGGATGCCGAAGGCGCCGTCGCTGATGACCTTGAAGACGGCTTCCTTGACGCCGCCCAGCGTGGCGTCGGAATGCGAGATGGACTCGATGCGCCAGCCACGGCGCTCGATGAAGCGCGTGTACATGCGCAGCAGGTCGGCCGCGAACAGCGCCGCCTCGTCGCCGCCGGTTCCGGCGCGGATTTCGAAGATGGCAGGCCGATCGTCGAGCGGATCACGCGGAATGAGCAGCGGCAGCAAGGCCTTCTCGAGCGCGGCGCACTCAGCCTCGAGCCGCTCCACTTCGGCCCTGGCCTCGGCGATGAACTCGGGGTCATCGCCCTGCGCCATGTCGCGCGCATCGGCGAGTTCCTGTTCGGCCTTGGCCAGCCGATTGGCCTTGACCACGACGTCGGCGAGGCGGTGATGCTCGCGGCCGAGGGCGGCCAGGCGCGGCGCATCCCTGACGGTCTCCGGATCAGCGAGCAGTTGTTCCACTTCGGTCGCGCGGCGCAGCGCCTCAGCCGTGCGCTCACGAAGGTGATTCAGCATCTGGGAGAGTCAGGTATGTGATACCGGTCACGGCGCCCAGAGGGGCGCGGCGCGTACCATGCGTGACAACCGGGGGCGAGGACGACCCAACGCGCCATTCCAGGAATCGCGGGGTATACCTCGGCTATCCCTCAATCATAACTGATCACGCCGCCTCCAGCAGGCGTGCGGCACTCACAAGTGGCTGTCGACCTCGGCCGCACGTCTGGCAGCGCCGACGGTGTCATTGGCGTAGTTTGGCGTTCATCAAGGGGCTCGCGAGCCCCCAGGAGCTTCCCGCATGGTGGCCTTCGGCATGACGACTCCTCCGCTTCGCTTCACGCCGCCGAGCATGAGTGTCTCGCTCGAGCGGATCACGGATTTCCTGGCGACCGTGCCGCTGTTTCGCGAGCTCGATCGTGCCTCGGTGCGCGGCTTCGCCGAACTGACGCGCGAGCAGCGCTTCGCGAAGGGCGCGACGATCGTGAGCGAGGGCGACCCGGGCGACGCGCTCTTTGTCGTGCGCTCCGGCGAAGTGAAGGTGGTCCTGATCGGCGAGGACGGCCGCGAGGTGATCCTCAATGCACTGGGGGTCGGCGAGCATTTCGGCGAACTGTCGCTCATCGACGGGCGGCCGCGCTCGGCGCACGTGGTGGCCACGCACGTTTCGAGCCTGCTGGTGCTGCGTCGCGCCGATTTCCGGCACAAGGTCGAGCAGTCGCCGTCGGTGGCATGGGGGCTCATGATGGAGTTGTCGCGGCGCCTGCGTCAGGCCGACGGCACCATCGGCAGCCTGGTGTTGCTCGATGTCCCTGGCCGCGTGGCCAAGGTCCTGCTCGAGCACGCCGCGCCGGGTGAGCAGGCGACGCTCGTCAAGCAGCTCACGCACCAGACGATCGGCCAGATGGTCGGCGCGAGCCGCGAAACCGTGTCGCGCGCCATGGCCGACTTCCAGGAGCAAGGCATGCTGTCGGTGACACGCCGGATCGTCACGATCACCAATCGTGCCGCGCTGGAAGCTCGCGCGCGCCCGCAACTCTGAACGTGTGCGTCACGCGGCCGCTCGCCGTTGCCTCGTGACGCCGAGCCGCGCCTGACCATCGCACGCGCCCGCGTATCGTGCTGGGGCACACGCGGCACCTGCCCCAGCCCCGGCGCGCACACCGTGCGCTACGGCGGCCACACGTCATGCATCGACGTGGCGCTGGCTGACGGAACGCGCATCGTTCTGGATGCCGGCACGGGACTGCGCATGCTTGGACATGCGCTGGCCGGACCAACGCCGTTGGCGCATCGCGCGGGTATCGGGCGCACCCCCGTGCCCATCGTGCTCACGCATCGGCACAGCGACCATGTGATCGGGTTCGCCAGTTTCGCGGCACATGTCGCCTCCACCCATGACATCGAGTTGTCCTGTCCGGGCGTGAGCGTCGATGCGCTGCGTGACCTGGTACGCCAGCAGCTTTCGGAACCGCTCTTTCCCCACATCGACGGCGTGCTGGACGCCGTGCGCGTAACGGCGTTCGAGGCCGACGGTGAACGCGCATACGGCCGATTGGCGCGAGTTCGCGCCCTGCCCGCACATCATCCGGGCGGTGCGTCGATCCTGTGCGTCCACGATGCAGGCGGACTGCTGTTGGCCTACGCGCCCGACAACGAGTTGCAACTGGATGCCGCCGACGATGTCATCATCCGCTGGCGCGCGCTGCTCATCGAAGCGCTGCGTGGCGTGCCGCTGCTGCTGCACGACGCCACGTACACCGACAACGAATTGCCGCTGCACCGAGGCTGGGGACACTCGTCGGCCGAGGAAGCCACGCGCTTCGCAATGTCGTGCGAGGCGCGCACGCTGCTGCTCACACACCACCATCCCGACCGGTCCGACAACGACGTCGACGCCCTGGTGGCGAAATGCCGGGAGCTGGTGCGTGAGGCGGGTTCGTCGATGCATGTGGCGGCGGCCGTCGGCACCGAAACGATGGACATCGCACAGTCCGCGGTGCCGATCACGACTCGAACAGCGCGCCCAATGCCAGCGTGAAGCCTGGAAGGATTCCCTCGCCATTCAGGGAATCGCTGTCGGGGACAATCGATGCACTGCCGTCGGCCCGATACACGCGTGCCAGCCGCCGGCCGGGATCGATGACCCACACCAGGCTCGTGCCGGCGTCGAGCCAATCGGCAACCTTGGCGAGCACCTCGCCGGGACGATCGCTCGGTGACAGGACTTCGACCGCCAGGTCGGGGGCCAGTTCGGCAAATCCGGAACCGGAAGCCGGACGACGACTCCATGCCACGAACGCGACGTCGGGCGCGCGCACGGTGTCCGGGCTCCGCTGCAGCGTGAATCCCGTTTCTGCCGCGAGTACCTCGCCCAGTGGATTCGGTGCCGCGCTCGCCGCCTGATGCGCCTCGAGAAACGCCGCAATGCGGGCCAGCACCCGCGCAGCGAGGACGCCGTGCCCATACGCGGCGGGCTCGCGCACCATCAACCGGCCGCGCACCAGTTCCGTGCGCATGCCACGCGCGTCGTATGTCAGGAGCTGATCGCTCGTGATCAGGTCAGTGGCGGGAATCATGCGGAAGACCTCCTCGTGGGCGTTTGCGTATCACAACAGGATATGCCCAGGCGTCATCGCACTGTCATTCCGGATACTCCAACCTACCCTCGGCGCAGTGGCCGAGTCTACTCGGCCCGGCAGCCCAGTACCGCGCTATCCCCAGCCGCCACCGCCCGGCGTTTCGATGGACAGCACATCGCCCGGATGCAGCGTGACGCGGCACTTGGCTGGCAATAGTGTGTCGCCGAGTCGGTTGACGCCCGGTTGCCCGGCGCCGCCGCCACTCGCTCCGGGCGGCGCGACGCGCCGTCGCTCGGTAAGCAGCGTCGCCGTGCATTCCCCGAGCGCCTGGTAGCGTCGCACCACGCCGTCACCGCCGCGATGCACGCCCATGCCGCCGCTGCCGCGACGCACCGCATACTCGACGACACGCAGCGGATAAGCGCGCTCCAGCGCCTCGATTGGTGTGTTGCGCGTGTTGCTCATGCCCACATGCACGGCGTCGGGTCCGTCGCCACGCACGCTTGCCCCCTGTCCGCCACCAAGGGTTTCGTAGAAACTCCAGCCGGGCGCACCGATGGTCACGTTGTTCATCGTGCCCTGGCCGCACGCGGGCACCGGCAAGTCGAACACACCCACAGCCGCCGCCGCATCGGACAATGCCGCAAAGCAGACGTCGGTGATCCGCTGCGACAGTTCAACGTTGCCCGCCGCAACCGCGCTCGGCCGCTTCGCATTGGCCACGCAATCATCGGGAATCGTCAGGCGCAGCGCGCGGGCCACGCCGTCGTTCACCGGAACATCGTCGTCGCACAAGACGCGCAGCACGAACACGGCGGCAGCGCGGGCGACAGCGGGCGGCGCGTTGACGTTGCCTCGCACCGCCGGCGACGTGC
>CAZPON010000333.1:0-3970 GCA_964588045.1 uncultured Gemmatimonas sp. | reverse complement strand
TGGTGACGCAGCCGAACGGTGCCGTCAGCGGCTCGGCGTTCACCACGCAGCCCGCAGTGGAACTGCGCGACGGATCGAACGCCGTGGTGCTGCAGGCTGGGACCGTGGTCACGGCCGCGATTGCCACCGGCACGGGCATCCTGGGTGGCACGATCACCGCCGTAACCGATGCCAACGGCAAGGCCACGTTCACCGACCTGAAGATCAACGGCCCCGGTGCATACACACTCCGCTTCACTGCCGGCTCGCTGACGCCAGCGACGTCGGCCAGCTTCACGGTCATACCCAGTGGCCCGACGCAACTGGTGCTCACAACCCAGCCAGGTGGTGCGGCAACCGGCATTGCGTTCACGACGCAGCCAGTCGTCCAGATTCGTGACGCCGACGGCGGCCCCACCAACAGCACCGCAAGCGTCACCGCAGCGATCGTCAACGGTAACGGCGTGCTGAGCGGAACCCTGACCGTCGCGGCGGTGAACGGCGTGGCGACGTTCACCGATCTCGTGATCACCGGCTCCGGCCAGCACCAGCTCAGGTTCACGTCGAACGGCCTCTTCTCCACCAGTTCGCTCAGCTTCGACGTGACCACGGGTACGGCCACCCAGCTGGTGGTCACGACGCAGCCGGCTGGCGCGGTCGCCGCTGAGGTCTTCACGACGCAGCCCGTCGTCGAGATTCGCGACGCGGATGGTAACCTCGTCAGCAGCACCCTCCCGGTGTCCGCCGCTCTCACCGGGGGCACGGGTGTGCTGATCGGCACGACGACGGTCGACGCGGTGAACGGGGTGGCGAAATTCACCAACCTCAGGATCGCAGGCAGTGGCACGTACGCGCTGACATTCACCGCGCCCGGCTTGGCCAGTGCGACCAGCGCCAACTTCAACGTCGGCGTGGTGGACCTGGTGGCGGGCACGTTGACCACCACGCCCTTCAATCCGGCCTCGACACAGCAGATCACGCTGAGCGCCGAAGTGCGCAACGCCGGGACCGGCGCGGCAACCGGTGCAGCCTGGCAACTCAGGATCGATGGGACCGTGGTCGGCAGCGGCACGATCGCAAGCCTCGCGGTGGGAGCGAGCACCACCGTGACGGCGGCCAACGTCGGGCCGTTCGCGAATGGTGCGCATCTCGCGGAGCTGGTGCTCGATTCGGCAAACGTGATCAGCGAGCTCGACGAGACGAACAACACCAGCAGCCTGACCTTCACGGTGGGCCCCACACCGCGGATCGTCCGTATCGTCATCACGGGCGCGGCTGGCCGCGTGGTTCGCGTAACCACCGGTGCGACGCTGTGCGAGCTCGCGGCAGGCAGCGAGCAGACGGTGTGCACCGTGGAATTGCCGGTCACTGAGCGGGTGGCGGCAACCCCGACTCCTGCAACCGGGTTCACCGGTTGGAGTGGTGCGTGCACCGGACGGGGCAGTTGCTCCGTACCGGAAGGCGAAACGCGCGACCTGCAGGCTACCTTTGTGCCGGTGAGGACGCTCAGCGCGAACATTTCCGCCCAGGATCTGCTGACCGGCACCGGGCTGACACTCGCCGACCGCGCACTGCTCGACCAGACCGGCAACGGCGACGGCGTCTACAACCTGGGCGACCTGCTCGCTCACATGGAGCGCACCGGACAGGTGCTCTCCGCCGAGATGATGGAACAATTGCTCAGCGCACCGAACACACTCAGCCGCCCGATTCGGGCGGCCAGCCCCGTTCCACCTCCTTCCAACCCGTAGTCCGGAGACTGAACATGACCACGAAGCGATACCTGCCTGCGATCATCGTCGCGGCCGTGCTGCTGGGAGCCTGCGCGGACGACAGCGGGCCGACCGGTGTCGAGCCAACCCCCGTGACGGGAACCGCAACCTTTGCCGTCGCGACCGCCCCCGAGTTCCTCGGGGCAATTCGCCTGCGCGTCGTCGGATCCGGGATCTCGAGTCCGACGGCTCGAGGCTCGGCGACGGTCATGGGCCAGCGCACGGTGGGAGACACCACGACGTTCCTGGTGTCCGTCACGCGTGACGGGGGCGCCTTCCTCAACGTCATCCTGGCGGATCGCTCGCGGATTCCCACTGCCGTCGTCCAGGAAGCGACCGCCGGCAGGTTGGACGGATACCGGGCGATCGTGCCGTCTGCGGTCATCGTGTCCACCACGGTGCAATAGGGCGTCATTCGGCATCGCTGCCCTTCCCTTCGGGCAGCGAATGATGCAGAATGGCCCTTCGGTTCGGGGAAGGCGTCGCTTGGGCGGACCTGTCGGCTCCCGGCCAGTCCTGTTCTGCCACGAGGCTCTCTTTGGATCCTGTAGCCGCAGCGCGGTCGTTTGCGCGCTTCGCGACGCTTCTTACGCTCGCGGCCGGGCTGTGTAGTACGCGCGCCCTCCCGGCGCAAACCACGCTGAGCAACGGCGTACCGGCGACGGGACCGATGTACGGATACAGCGCGTACAACGGTGGCCCGGCGATCGTGGTCGCCGATTCATCGGACCTCGTCGCGGGCGCGATCACCGTGTCGCCGCTGTTCCCCAACACGACGCAGACCGTTGGACTGAGCGCGGTCATCACCAACAATGGCAGCGTCACCGAAACCGGTATTGACTGGCAACTGAAAGTCGACGGTGTGGTCGTGGGCTCCGGCACCGTCGAGAGCCTTGCCGCGGGGGCCGGCACCGGCGTGAGTGCCACAGGACTCGGACCGTTCGCGGCCGGCGGGCACACGGTGCAGCTCGTGGTCGATCCGGCCAATGCCATCGCCGAGGTCAACGAGTCGAACAACACGCGAAACCAGGGCTTCAGCGTCACCGCAGCGCCGGCGACGAAGCTGGGCATGTTCACCCAGCCGTCGGGAGCGGTCAGCAGCGTGGCATTCACCACGCAACCGGTCGTCCAACTGCTCAATGCGGCGAATGCACCGGTGCTGCAGGCCGGTGTCACCATCACGGTGGCGAAAGCGAGCGGCCCCGGCGTGCTGGGCGGCACGCTCACCGCGATCACCGATGGCACCGGCAAGGCAACGTTCACGAACCTGCTGATGACCGGCGTCGGCGCGCACACGCTGAACTTCACGTCGGGCTCACTCACCGCCACCACATCGGCCAGCTTCAATGTGAGCGCGACCGCACCGACACAACTGGCGATCACGACGCAGCCCGGTGGCGCCGTGACCGGTGTCGCGTTCACGTCGCAGCCGGTCATCGCCATTCGCGACGCGGGCGGCAACCCGACCAGCAGCACGGCCAACGTCACGGCCACCATCACCAGCGGCAGTGGCGTGTTGAGCGGTACCACGGTGGTTACCGCAGTGAACGGCGTCGTGACGTTCACCAACCTGGTCATCACCGGCACCGGCCCGCACACGATCACGTTCACGGCGACCGGATTGACAGCGGCCACATCGACCAGCTTCAACGTGGTCGCGGCGCCGGCGACGCAGTTGGCGATGGTGACGCAGCCAGGCGGCGCGGTGAGCGGCGTGGCCTTCACCACGCAGCCGGCGGTGGAACTGCGCGATGCAGGCAGTGCGGTGGTGCCGCACGCCGGCGCCACGGTGACGGCGTCGATCGCCAGCGGCACGGGCACGCTGGGCGGCACGCTCACCGCGATCACCGATGCGAACGGCAAGGCCACATTCACCAACCTGGTCATCACCGGCAGTGGCCCGCACACGCTCACCTTCACGTCCGGATCGCTGGCAGCGGCCACGTCGGCCAGCTTCAACGTCGCACCCATCGTACCGACGCAACTGACCATCTCGACGCAGCCTGGCGGTGCGATCACCGGTGCACCGTTCACGACCCAGCCGGTCGTCGCCATCCGCGATGCCGATGGCAACCCCACGAGCAGCACGGCCGACGTGACCGCGAGCATTGCCAGCGGCAGCGGCACGTTGAGCGGCACGATGGTCGTAGCGGCGGTGAACGGCGTGGCCACGTTCACGAATCTCGTGATCACCGGCAGCGGCCCGCACACGATCACGT
>CAZPON010000332.1:0-4030 GCA_964588045.1 uncultured Gemmatimonas sp. | reverse complement strand
CAGCTCGATGCCGTTGCGCCGGGCCACGGCGCGCCACTGGTGCCCGTCGCCGTAATAGCGGGTGGCAATGCTCCAGAGCGTCTCACCGGGCTTCACCACGTGGGTCGTGGACGCCGTGTCCCTGGCCGCGACAGGCTTTGGCGCCGCCTTCTGGGGCGGCTGCTGTTCGGCCTCGGGCGCACCCTGCGCCCGGATAACGGCCGGGCGCCAGACCAGCAGCAGCACCGCGGTGGATACGACCGCCATCACCACGCGCACCAACAGGAGGTGCGCGGACGAATGACGAATGATGGACACGTGCGCCTGTTCGGCAGAGCGCATGGCAAGCCTCTCGGTGGCTGGACCCGGATAGCCGCGACAATCGCGGTGAACCCGGGTTCGTCCGGTAATGGTTGGACCGTTCCCATCGGGAGACGCGTGCGGCGCACCTACGTCACGCCGCTCGCATCACACCGATGGCCCTCTCCATTTCCAGAACGTGACCGCGCGGAACCCTCTCCGCGCGGTCACCCGCGACATCAGAACGGCAGGTCGTCGTCCTCGTCTTCCAACGCGCCCGGGAAGTCGGAGAAATCGTCGCCCTTGGCACCGGCCGCTGCGCCCGCCGCCTTGGCACGGGCCGGCGTCGCGGACCGTCGGGCACCACCGTCCATATCGTCCCCGCCCGGACGGCCGCCAAGCAGCATCAGTTCCCGCACCCGGATCTCGGTGGTGTAGCGGGTCTGGTTGTCCTTGTCCTGCCACTGCCGGTACTCGATTTCCCCTTCGACGTAGAGCTTCTCGCCCTTCTTGACGTACCGCTCCACGACGTCGGCGAGTCCGGTGCCCCTGGCGTTGTTCCAGACCACGCAGCGATGCCACTCGGTCTTCTCCTGCTTGGTGCCACTCTGGTCGTTCCATGAGCGGCTCGTGGCCAGCGAGAAGTTCGCGACCTTGCCGCCGGTGCCGACGGTGCGGATTTCGGGATCACTCCCGACGTTGCCAATAAGAATGGCCTTGTTCAGACTGCGGCTCACGGTGCCTCCTCGCTGTACGGAAAGGATCCGGCCTCGAACGATCGTGCCGGGTTGTCGGGTAAGCTACGAGGCTTTGCATCAGGTACCAAACCCGCACCACGCTCACCTCATCCTTTTGTTGCAAGCCCGGACCCGGCCCGGATCAGGGCATCGGCGGCCGCTCCCAGCGCAGAACCAGCGCGTCTTCCAGCGGGGCACGATAGTAGGCGCGCCGTCGTCCCACGGGTTCAAACCCCCGGGACGCGTACAGGTTGCGCGCTGCCTCATTGGACGTGCGGACCTCGAGGAACAGGGCCGACAGGCCGCTCTGATAGGCCGTGCGGATCGCGTCGTCCAGCAGTCGCGCCGCAATGCCGCGACGACGGCGCTCCGGGGCCACGGCGATGTTCGCAATCTCGCCCTCGTCGAGCACGTGCAGCAACACGCAGTACCCGCACAACGTCCCGTCGGCGTCGAACGCGGCCGTCAGGCGCGCATGTGACATCGGCAACAAGTCGATGAACGCCGACGCCGGCCACGGATCGCTGAACGCGCGCTGCTCGATGTCGGCAATGGCCGGCACATCGTCCGCCGTCACCGCGCGCAGCGTGACCGGTGCGATCATCTCGCGTGCCGCCATCAGCGCGCCGGCAGCGGCCGCTGGTGCGCCGCCTCCCATTTCACCTGCGCCTCGGCCAGCCGGCCATACGCCGGTTCCCACGCGTCGAGCGATACGCGGCCGAGCTCCTGCCACGCGTGAACGCGCGGCAACTGCGCCGCATCCGGCACAACCATCACGGCATGCTCGAAGGTGTGCGACGCGTGCGCACCACCGGGAACGACCAACTGACGCCGATCACCCGCGAGTGCACCGACGGCATCGTTCGCCACGCGCGTCACGACATCGTCGGCATGCACCATGCGACTGGCGTCGATGGTGACGGGCATCGCGTACCGCTCGCCGCGCAGCGCGTCGGCGTGCACGAGATACCGGCCCGGCGTATCGCACGCAGCCGCTGCCAGCAGGAGCGATGGCACGCTGAACAACGGCACGTTGGACGCGTGGGCCAGCCCCTTGGCAATCGCTGCGGCAATGCGAAGCGACGTGAAGCTGCCCGGCCCTGCGCCACACACCATCGCCTGCAGCGACGATGGCGTGAGACCCGCATCGTGCAGTACGCGCTGCACGCCGGGAAAGAGCGCATCGTCGCGCGACGCACCCATCGCGACGGCGCACCGCTGCAGCACGACGGTGCCGCGCAGCAGCGCGACCGAGCCCGCCGCCGTCGAGGCTTCGAGCACGAGCGTCAGCGCGTCACTCGGTACCGGCAGCGATGATGTCATGAGGGTGGGAAATCAGGTGATGTCGACATCCTGCAGAATCTCTCCCGCCGCAGTGCGCGGCAAGCCCGGGGCCGCAGGCGAATGCAAGATCGCCAACTGCATAACGCGGATTGCTCCGTGATGCTCGAAGGATCGCAGGACGCGGATTGCTCCGAGCGGGCGAGGAGTCACGGTGCGCGGCGGCGAATATGGTCCGTTGCTGTTGTGTTCAACGAGTGGCCGATCTGTCCGGGTGTTTGACGAGTCCTGTCGCCCGCTCGGAGCAATCCGCGTCCTGCGATCCTGCCGTCGTCACGGAGCAATCCGCGTCAGGCAGTTCGAGCATTGACAGGTTGAGTTGCTGATGATGTCCTTTGTCATGACTATTCCCCGTTCCACGGTGCTGGCAGGAAGATTTTCCCTTTGGCCGACTGTCCAGTGGACGTCCACTGGGCGGTTGCGCGATGGTACGGTTTGGGCGTTGGTGTTGGCGCTTACCGCCTGTTTGGGCGGTACAGATCATGCGCCGATGACTGACGGGTTGGAAGTCAGTGGGGTGGATGTGATTGAAGACACCATATTCACAGCGCGCGCCAACGGAGGCGGTGGTTTTTCACAGGTCGGAGCAGTGGAATACGGTGCCGATGGAGAAGTCATCGCCCTGGTCGATGGACAGCGTGTAATACGCATCGGCCAGGATGGCACCCCGCTGTCGACGGCCGAGCGCATCGGTGGTGGTCCCGGCGAATGGCGGTACGTGATCTGGGCAGGCGCAGACTCCCTGGGCATTGCGCTCGTGGATGTCGCCTCGTTTCGCTTTGTGCGTCTCGCTTGGGATCTCTCCCCAATCGGTGACACCCGAGTCCCATCTGTTGTGCGTGGTGGTGCGGTGATCGGCCGATTGCAGGACGGTGCGTTCATCAGTCTTCTTGATCCACCAGTGATCCCGGGTATCGGCCAGCAGCAGTTCTTCACAACGATCATCAAGTGGAGACCTGAAAGCGACCAGGTAGATACCGTGGCAGCGCTTCCCGGTACCGATGTCTTCATCGATCCCGCGGAGCAGATGTTTGTCAGAGTTCCCGCTGGGCGTGTCGACTGGGCAGCGGCGAGGGATTCGATTGTCGTGGGAGGGAACGGCGGCGGCGACAGTGTTTTCGTGCAAGTGAAGCACAAGGCGTCGCAGTGGGTACGACTTCAGGGCCTGCCGAAATCGGCACCGGTGAGTCGATCGCGCATCGATGCGTTCATCGACGAAGAAATCGCGACAATGCCGGATCTCGACGACCGCAAACGCATGCGACGCACCTTCGCCAAGGTCGCGATCCCGAGACACTCCCCCCGATTCGAGCGACTGCTGCTGGATGATCGTGGATGGATATGGTGTGGGGCACAACAGGAAGGGAATGTTCGTGTGTGGCAAGCATTCTCACTGACCGGTGAGCCGATGGGGCATCTCCGGCTACCTGCCCGGGCGCGCCCGTGGCTCATCGACCAGCGAAGAATCATCGCGACGGTGTCGGATGACGATGGGTTGCAGCGCATCGTGCAATACCGAATCCGGTAGACGCTGTTCATCACCCGACGCGGATTGCTCCTCGCAGTGCACGGCGCACTCATGCTACAGGCAAGATCGCCAACTGCATAACGCGGATTGCTCCGTGATGGCCGACGGATCGCAGGACGCGGATTGCTCCGAGCGGGCGAGGAGT
>CAZPON010000331.1:0-4044 GCA_964588045.1 uncultured Gemmatimonas sp. | reverse complement strand
GCTATCGACCACACCGCGGGAAACTCAGGCTAGTGAACCGCCGCCACCTCCGCCGCAAACAACTCCCGCGTATTCGCCTTCGCGTCCGCCAACGGCAACTCCCCCTTGTCGATTTTCGCCAGGAACGCCTTCTGCGCGAGGTAGTCCTTGTTCGCGACGCCCGCCTTGCTCTGCAGCATGCGCCACGCCTTGCGGCGCTCGACCGCGAACAGGACCATCTGTCGAGTGACCGCGTAGTACTTGAACGTGCCGTTCACCTCGGCCTTGATGTAGCAACCGAAGTTCGGGACAAAGCTCCGATGTGACGGATCGAACACGCGGCGATGGATCACGTCGTCCTGCGTCATGAAGAACAGCATGTCATCGAAGGGCGTCATCGCTGCCGCCTCGGCCTCAGTGATCGCCTTGAGGTGCTTCCGGAAGCGCCCTTCAGTGACCGCCCAGTGCGCAACCGACCAGTTGTACTCCTCGCCGGTACTCGCGTACTTCGTGTGCCACCAGTCGCGGTCGATGCTCGGGTTGCCCTTGAGATCGAACGCCTCCTGCGCCGTCTCACCTTTCCGCGGATTGAACACGAACTCCGGCATGCCGCGCGCATCGCGCACCATCTTGGCCTGGTCGGCGCTCATGTTGTCGCCCACACCATGCTCGGGCTGGCACGTGGTGTAGCACTGGTAGAACGCCGTGCCACGGTACTCGAGGCCGTCCAGCATCGCCTTGTACAGCTTGGGCGCGTTGGCCACCGACACCTGCGCCACGAACGGCGAGCCGTGCCCGCTGGTGAACGCTTCCGCGACGTTCTTCTTCTCGATCAGCTTGCCCTGCGATGCGACGCCGAACTGGTTCATGTCGTAGCCGCCCAGCATCGTCGACGAATCGGAGTTCTGGCCGCCGGTGTTGGAGTACACCTGCGTGTCCAGCATGAGGATCTTGACGTTCGGACGGTTCTGCAGGATCACCTTCGAGACGTTCTGGAACCCGATGTCGCCCAGTGCGCCGTCGCCGCCGATGACCCAGATCTTCGGCAGTTCGCGGATCTCCTGCTCCGTCATCAGCGCGTCGTCGAGGCGCGTGAGCGTGAAGTAGTCCGCCTCGGTCATGACATGCTCCGACCGGTCCAGCAGCGCGTCGGCCATGCGCTCCGGTGCCACCGACCGATGGGCGTGATGGACGATCGTCGACTCGGCCATCAACCACGAAATCGTGGCCCCGTCCTGGAACAGCGAATTCATCCACGGATACGGATGCGGGTTGGCCGGCGGCGTCGATCCGTACACCGTGTTGCAACCCGTGCTGGCGCCCATCATCATCACCGACATGCCGTTGGCGCGACGGCCGTCGACCGACTGCAGTTCCTTGTGGTTGAACGCGTCCTGGCGCAGCACAGCGGCCAGCCCGCCCACGATGTGCTCGGCCGTGATCGGGCCGTGCGTCGCCTCGTACTCGGCGATGCGCTGCGCCGTATCGCCGTCATCTTCACCGCCCAATCCCACGATGATGTGCGCGAAGGCCGTGCGGAACCGCTCGTAGTCGGCGGCATTGCCCGCCTGCAACGCCGCAATCTTCGCCGCACCTTCCGTTTCGAGTCGCGCCGCCTTGGCCGTCAGCCGGTCGGCCTTCTTGTGGTACAGCGGCCGCATGTAGGCCTCGGTGACGCTGGCCACCGACCGCAGGATGCTCTTCTCGCCGCAGCCGGCGCACGCGCCGTCGCCCGATACCATGGCCTCGTAGTTGCGACGCACCATCAGGTGATTGCGCAGCGTCGCATCGCGCGAACTCACGATGTCGTCGTCGTTGTACAGGCCCAGGTACTTCTGCGGCGTATCCGGCAGCAGGCGCGAGAACACCTGCGCCGTGGTCAGGTCGGCGTTCAGTTCCTCGGTTTCGCGGGTCATGCGCAGCGCGTCGTGATCGCCGCACACCTGCACGCACTCGCCGCAACCCTTGCAGAGATCCGACACGAAGATCGAGAACAGGCCGCCCTGTCCGGGATTCTTGGTTTCGACCGTGCGGAAAATCGCCGGCACATCGCTGTACGCCAGCGGAAGCTTGGCGATGATGCCGATGAATTCGCCGATCGACGCCTCCGACACACCCGACAGCGCGGCCGCCTCGGCGCGCACGATGTCCTGGAACGGCACCTTGGACTTGGCCTTCACCGATTCCATCATCTTCGTGCGCGCCCGCTGCTCGAGCGCCGGCAGTTCGGCCAGCAGCGTGCGACGGTCGCCGGCATCGCGCACGTAGTTCACCACCGCCGTGCGCAGCACCGTGATCACTTCCTGCGCCGTGTTGGGCAGTGCGGTATCCGGGCAGGCCGAGATGCACTCCATGCACTGCGTGCAGTTCTCGGCGATGTACACCGGCGTCTCGCGGCGCGCCACGTACTTGGATTGCGTGGCGCCCGTACCGGCGCCCATGATGCCCACCGACGCCAGCGCGCTGGCCGGCTGGTGGTAGCCGAAGCCGGCGCGGAACTCCGAATCGAACTTGGCCAGCGTCTGCAGCGGCGCGCGGGCCAGTTGTGTCACCGGCATCTCGATGCCACCGCTCCCGCAACTGCCGCAACCGGCCGTGGGCGGAAAGTGATGATCCACCAGCGGCGGCAGCAACGGATTCCGCATCGACGAACGATCGGCGTCCCCGCCGCGCCCGATGACGATCTCGGTGACGCGGTTGAAGCCGGCCTCCATGACCGTCATGTTCGACTCCACGACGGCGTCGCCGAATCGCGCGAACTTCTTCACGTACTGCTTGCGCACGACGTCGTGGAACTGCGTTTCGGAGATGTGGAACGTCTTGAGGAACGGCGACACCCGGAAGAACGCGCCCAGGAACGCGTTGCCCTGCATGCGCAGTTGCAACTCCGTCTGGTTGGTCGCCTTGCGCGCGATATCGAAGCCGGGGAGGATGAACACCCGGATGTTGTTGTCGATCACGAACTGGCGATGCTCGGCCGGGATGCGCTGCCACGCCGTCTCGGGCGACTCCTCCGATTCCCACACCAGCGAACCGCCGCGCTTGAGCCCCTCGAGCGGGTTGGTGTGCGTGAATGCCTTCGGGTCGCAGCACAGCACGACGTCCACGTGGTTCAGTTCGCAGTTCACCTTGATCTGCGAGGGCGCCACGGTCAGGTAGTAGTTCGTGGGCGCGCCCTTCTTTTCCGAGCCGTACTTCGGGTTGGCCATCACGAACAGCTTGTCCTCGAGCGTGCCGTCGTCGGCGTACGTCGGCTCCTGCTCGGAGATGAACTGTCCGAAGTCGCCGATGATCGAGCCGAGGTTCTTGCCCGTCGTGATCATGCCCCAGCCGCCGATGGAGTGGAATCGCACGGCGATCGCACCCTCCGGCAGCAGCGACGGCGTGTCCCGGCTGATCACCGCATACGGATGATCGACGCCCAGCACGAAGTACGTCTCGCCATCGTCGGCACTGCGGCCGTCGGTGCGGCGTGACACGCCGGTCGCGAACTCGTAAGCCCCGATCGTGTGTTCCGGGCGGAAGTCGCGCGACCCGATGCCATAGGCGCCCCGGAACAGGCGCGGGGTTTCCTCCGGCGTGAGGGCCGCCCCGCTGCCACCGAACTTCGCGGCTTCGTTGGCCTTGCCCAGCGCCACGCGGATGTCGCGCGCCAGCGGGTTGTCGCCTGCCAGGCCCTCGTCGGTGCGCTCGAGGATGATGACGTTCTTCTTGCCGCGGAGCGCGTTGACGATTGCGTCCTCGGGGAACGGACGGATCACGTTGACGTGAATCGAACCCACGCGCGCGTTCCGCTGGTCGCGCAGGTAGTCGCACGCCGCCTCGATGTTCTCGGCGGCGCAGCCCAGCGACACGAAGACCGTGTCGGCGTCGGCCGTGTTGTACTCGGTGATGAAGTCGTAGTGCCGGCCGGTGAGCTCCCCGAACGTGGCGTACGCATCGGCGAGCATCGGCAGCACATGCTCGTTGAAGTTGTTGCGACGCGCCACCACGCCGTTCATGTGGTGTTCCTGGTTCTGCACGGGGCCCAGCAGCACCGGGTTCTTCAGGTCCATCATCTGCGGC
>CAZPON010000330.1:0-4063 GCA_964588045.1 uncultured Gemmatimonas sp. | reverse complement strand
CCGTGGTGCCGATGGTGAACAGCAGCATGAAAAGGCAGATGCCGAGCAGGTACGGCGACTTGAGCACGTTCGTGATGCCGGCAAACGAGGTGCCGCCCACCGACTGGTCCGCCGCCTCGCGTGCGCGCGTCTCGGCGCGAAAGCTGGGCGGAAACCTCCGCAACACCTGCACCGCGCCCTCGAGCAGCGCGATGGACATCAGCATCAGCACGGGAGTGCCGACCGTCGTGGCCAGTGCCGCCGTGAGCGAGGCGCCGGCCAGTGCGCCGAGCGTGCCACCAACGCCAATGAAGCCGTACAGTCGCTTGCCCTGATCGGCATGGAACGTGTCGGCCATGAAGCCCCAGAACACCGACGGGACGAACAGGCTGAACACACTGGTCCAGATCCAGAACGCGGGGCCAAGCAGCCAATCGAAGCGCGGCGAACCCCACGTGAGCGCCACGGCGAACCCAAACAGCAACACGGCAAACACCCGATACACGATCGGGATGAACCGCCGCACCGGCAAGCGCGATACGATCGCGCCGAGTAATGGATTGGCGACGAGCGTCGCAATCAGCGTTCCGGTGAACAACCATGGCAATTGCGCCGTGCCCGCTGCAACGCCCACGGCATCACGAATGGACCGCAGGATGAAATAGCTGGCGAGCACGAAGAAGAAGAACACGAAGGCGAGCAGCGTTGCACGCCACTCGCCTTCTTCCACCGTCACCAGCCTGGCTACCGTCCGTCGAATCACTTGCCGTGCTGTGCGTGCCACAAGGCCAGCACTTCCTTCTCACGCTCCGGCGAGATTCCGGCGCGCAGCTTCTCCTGCTCGGCGGCCGGTCGCGAGTGATACCACGTCATCGCGGCGCGCACCGTGTCCTCGAGCGAGCGGAAGGTGAGCCCCGCCGCCTTCGCCTTCTCGATCACGCTGGTACAGAAGGCCACCGTGCTGGCACCCGTGTACGACCACACCGGCATGTCGCCCCACGACCGCACGCGCTGCGCGGTGAGGAACTCCTGCGACGCCCACGTGAAGTGCGCATCGTTGCTGTAGCAGGCCTTGATGCCGTACAGCAGCTCCCCGATGCCGCACACGGTACGCGGTCCCACTGCATTGAACGTGCCGCCGGTGCCGTTCTCACCAAGGCGGACCAGCCACTCCGTGAGGTCGCGCACATCGATCCACTGCGCGGGATCATCGAGCTTGCCGGGCGCGAGGATCTCACCGCCCTTCTCGATGCGCACCGGCCAGTACGTGAAACGATCCGTGAGGTCACCGGGGCCGACTATCAGGCCGCAGCGGGAGATGGTTGCAATCGGGTAGTTCTCACGCACCAGCATCTCGCAGCGCACCTTGCGAGGCCCATATGCCGCGGCAGCGGCCTCCGGACCATCGATCGGCGCGGGGTCCTGTTGTGGTGATTCCTCGGTGGGAAACGAGGCCGTGAAGTCCTTGTACGCTGCCGTGCTGGAGATGAACACGTACTGCCCGACGTTTCCCTTGAGCACAGCCGCCGCATCCACGATCCACTTGGGCTTGCCGGTCGGAATGTCATACACGACATCCCACGTGCGACCCTTGAGCACCGCATGGCCATCGGGCTGGTCACGATCGCCGACCAGCTTCTCCACGTTCGGAAAGAGCCCCGGCGCCGTCTTGCCGCGATTGAACAGCGTGACGGTGTGCCCCTGCGCAATTGCGTGCTCGACGAGATGCGGACCGATGTAGCCCGTGCCCCCGAGGACAAGCATGCGCTTGGGTGCAGTCGTTCGAGGCATCATCTCCCCTGCTTCGCGTGCCACGCGGCGAGGACTTCGCGCTCACGCTCCGGCGTCAGCCCGGCCTTGAGCGCTTGCTGCCGTTCAGGCGTCTGCGCGTGATAGTACGTGAGCGTATCCCGCGCCGTATCCGCCAGCGGACGAAACGTGAGGCCGGCGTTCTTTGCCTTGCTGATGTCCATGCGCGCCCAGCCTTCGCTGTTGCCGCGCGGCGGCATCCACACGGGCAGGTCGGTGTACGGGCGCAGCTTCTGCTCGAGCACGAAGTCGGCATCCACCCACGTGAAGCGCGCATCGCTGGTCGTCACCGCCTTGCATCCGTACAACATCTCGGCAATGGTGAGCGTCGTGCGCGGTCCCACCACGTTGTACACGCCGTTCGCCTGCACTTCGCACAACCGGATCATGAACTCGGTGAGGTCGCGCTGGTCGATGAACGCCACCGGATCGTCGGGCGTCCCGGGCGCGAGCAGCTCACCGCCCTGTTCGACGCGAATCGGCCAGTACGAAAAGCGATCGGTGAGGTCGCCGGGGCCAACGATGAGTCCTGGACGCACGATGAGCGTGCGATCACCCCAGATGGCCTTCGCGTCCATCTCGCAACGCACCTTGAGCGCGCCATACGACGCCCTGGGCGGCTCGGCGTCAGGCGGAGCCGGCTCATTCAGCGGGCCGTCTTCCGTCATGCCGATCGCCTTGCGATTGGCGAACGCCGACAGCGTGCTGACGTACACATAGCGCTGCGCGCTGTCCTTCAGCGCCGCGCCCGCTTCGCGCACCCAACGCGGAATCTGCGTGGGATTGTCGATGACGACATCCCACGTCTTTCCCCGGAGCGCCTTGTAGCCATCGGGTGCGTTGCGATCGCCCATGAGTTTCTCGACGTTGGGAAACAGTCCGGGATTGGTCTGGCCGCGATTGAACAGCGTGACCGTATGGCCGCGCGACATCGCATACTCCACCTGATGCGGACCGATGAAGCCGGTGCCGCCCAGGATGAGAATCCGAAGCTTCTTCGGCTGCGACATGCCAGCCGTCACAGACGCGCTCACTTTGTGCCCGACTTCGCGTGCCACTCCGCCAGCACGGTCTTCTCCTTCTCGGGATCGAGACCCGCGCGCGCTTTCTCCTGCTCGGCCGCCGGGCGTGCGTGGTACCACGTCAGTGTGTCCTTCGCCGTGTCAGCGAGCGGCCGGAACGTGAGACCCGCCGCGTAGGCCTTCTGGCAGTTGACGCGCGCGAATGCCGCCGAGCGCCCAACCGGCGGCACCCACACCGGCATGTCCGACCACTGGCGCACCTGCTTCTCGCGAAGAAAGTCGGCCGGCACCCACGTGAACTTCGCGTCACTCGTCGTCACCGCCTTGATGCCGTACAACATCTCGGCAATCGTGGTCGGCGTCTTCGGTCCGGTGGCGTTGAACGTGCCGAGCGTGTGCGACTCGGCCAGGCGCACGATCCACTGGCTCAGGTCCTGTGCGTCGATGTACTGCACCGGATCGTTGGGATCGCCGGGCGCGAGAATCTCACCGCCCTTGTCGATACGCACCGGCCAATACGAGAAGCGATCGCTCAAGTCACCAGGGCCAACGATGAGGCCAGGACGGACGATCGTGACATGCTCGCCGAACTGGGTCTTTGCCTCCATCTCGCTGCGCACCTTGTTGCTGCCGTACGCTTGCGCGTTGTACTCGGCGTCGATGTCGCTGGGCGCGTTGAGCGGCCCGTTCTCGTCAACCGGTGTGGAGTTGTCGGAGAACACCGAAATGGTGGACACGAACATGTACTGGCCGACGCGGCCCTTGAGGGCTTCGCCGGCGCCGCGCACCCACTTCGGGTTGGCTGTCGGGTTGTCGATCACGACATCCCACGTGCCCTTCTTCAGCGCATCGTGTCCATCGGGCAGGTTCCGGTCGCCAACGAGACGCGGGACCTTCGGGAACAGCGTCGAATTGGTCCTGCCGCGGTTGAACAGCGTGACCTTGTGCTTGCGATCGAGCGCATACTGCACCTGGTAGGGGCCAATGAA
The DNA here is from genome assembly GCA_964588045.1 of uncultured Gemmatimonas sp. Lineage (GTDB taxonomy): Bacteria > Gemmatimonadota > Gemmatimonadetes > Gemmatimonadales > Gemmatimonadaceae > Gemmatimonas. Next base: position 264 of record CAZPON010000330.1, on the reverse strand, counting down.
GCCGGTGCCACCAAGAATGAGGATGCTCAGCGGCTTCGGCTGTGCGTCGCCGGTCTCAGGACGGTACGCGTTCATGCGCACGCCGTCGGCGCCGAATGCGCTCGCCGGAAACGCGCCGAGTCCGACCGCGCTCCCGATGAGCGCGGAGGTCTTGAGGAAAGTGCGGCGATCGACTGTCATGGCGGGAGACGAAGCTGGAGGTGGATGACGCTTGAAAGACAGGAGACACTTGAAAGACGGGAGACAAGAGATGCGAGATGAGAG
>CAZPON010000329.1:0-4068 GCA_964588045.1 uncultured Gemmatimonas sp. | reverse complement strand
TGACCGTCATTCCGCTGGTCGTGCCGTTGCTCATCATCGGTGTGGCCGGTGCCGACGACACACGGCAGACCGGCGCCGTCGGCGCGCGCGCCTTCGCGTGGTTCCTCGCGCTGCTCATCATCTGTGCCACGTTTTCGGCGCTGGTGTCACCGTGGCTGTTCCAGCACCTGTCGCTCGATCCCGACGCGACGGCGCGGCTGCGGGAATCGGCGATGATCGACTTGCCGCCGTCGGATGCGCTGTCATTGCGCAGTTGGGTGCTGAGCCTCATTCCGCTCAATCCCGTGCGGGCTGCGGCCGATGGCGCGCTGTTGCCGATGGTGTTGTTCACGCTGCTCTACGCCTTCGCACTGGGCGGCATTGCACCCGAAGCGCGCGCCACGCAAGTCGCCTTCTTTCGCGGCATGGCCGACGCGATGCTGGTGGTGGTGCGCTGGATCCTCGCCCTCGGTTGGCTGGGCATCTTCGCACTGGCGGTTGCGCTGGGCCAGAAGCTCGGCGCCTCGGCCATCGGCGCGATCGGCTTCTACGTCGCGGTGCTGATCGGCTTGCACGTGGTGGCGACCATCGGACTGTATGTGCTCATCGGTGTCACGCGACGCGTGCCGCTGTCGTTGTTTGCGCGCGCGCTCTTGCCCGGCCAGGTCGTGGGATTTGGCGGACGCAGTTCGCTGGCCGCGCTGCCCGCGCTCGTGAAGGGCGGAACCGATGTGCTTGGGCTCTCACCCACCGCCACCGGCTTTGTGCTGCCGCTGGGCGTCTCGGTATTCAAGCTCACGAGCGCCCTGTACTGGGTGGTGGGGGCACTGTTCATCGGGACACTGTACGGCATCGAGTTGCCGGCCAGTTCGATTGCGCTGGTGGCCGCGTCATCCGTCGTGCTGAGCTTCAGCACACCGGGCATTCCCAGTGGCGGTATGCTGCTGCAGGCCCCGCTCTACACGGCTATCGGCCTGCCGGTGGAGGGCCTCGGGATCATGATCGCGCTGGATACCATTCCCGACATGTTCAAGACGCTGCTGAATGTGACCGCCGACATGAGCGTGGCGGTCATGACGGAGAGCAGAGCAACAGCAGAGGGGTGAGCAACCGCAGAGGGGTGAGCAACCGCAGATAGCCAGAGCCCAGCGACCGCGCAGAACACAGAACCCAGACTGGGTTCTCGGCTCTGGCAGTTGCTGGGCTCTGGCTATCTGCGGTTGCTCACCCCTCTGCTCCGATGGCGGTCCGCCTGCGTCATTCCCACACGTCGTCTGCGTCACGTGACGTATAGGGCCACCTCGCGTCTGCACCGAGATTGTCCGCATCCCTCTTCGGAGCTCCGATGCGACACGTTTCCCGGCTCTTCCTCCTCTGCATGACGCTGGTAGCGCGCTCGACGTTCGGCCAGGGCGCGCAGTACGAGCCCAAGGTCGACCGCCGCGTACAGGAGGGCGCCAATGTCTCGGTGCGTCTCGTCGATGGCTCCGTGCTCTACGGCGTGCTGGAACGGCACGACGCCGACTCGGTGATTGTCATCGGCGCCGGCGGGCGGATGGCGTTTGCCAATTCGGGTGTGCGCCTGCTGCGACCGGCAGGGGACGCGCACCAGCGCCCTGATGGCAGTACCGAGTACTGGTACCCCAATTCCAACACCACCAGGCTGTTCTTCGCTCCGACCGGCCGCACCCTCGGGCAACGCGAGGGCTACTTCGCCAGTCACCAGATCATCCTGGCGAGCGTGGCGGTTGGCCTCACGGATCGCATGACGATCGGCGGTGGCAGCTTCATCCTGCCGCATTCCAACTTCTGGTTCGTGACACCGAAGGTGGGAGTCGTGCGCAGCGAAAAGGTCAACGTTGCCGTGGGAATGCTGCTGGGCGGTGTCGAAAAGGAAACCGGTGGCATCGGATTCGTGGCGGGCACCTATGGCGGAGAGGATCACAACGTCACAGTCGCCGTCGGCAATGCGTTTGCCGGAACCAAGCTCGCCAACTCACAGGTGCTCATGGTGGGCGGCGAACGGCGCGTATCGCGCCGACTGTCGCTCGTGACCGAGAACTACGTGATGCCCGGCCTGGCCAAGCCATTCATCTCGTATGGCGCTCGCATACTCGGCGAGAAGATTTCAGTGGACCTGGCGTTCGCCAACTACACCGGGCAGATGCTGTTCCCCGGGATCCCGTACGTGGATTTCGTGGTGCGATTCTGAGTGGATCAGATCTATGCGGCCAGGATCGGCAATCCTGCTCTCCGCGGTGCTTCCTGCATCCCGCGCTCGATCACGCCGCCGCCAAGCAGAATCTCGCCGTCGTAGACCACCAGCGACTGGCCCGGCGAGATCGCGCTGACCGCGTCGTCCAGCGCAAACTCCACCGCGTCTTCGCCTGCTCGTACCACCGTTGCGGCGGCGGCCGTTGCGCGGTTGCGAACCTGCACGTGCACGCTGGCACCCACTGCCGGCGGCTCGCACAGCCAGTTCACGTCGCGCGCCTCGACCCCGCGGCCCAGCAGCGCTTCACGCGGACCGATCACCACTGCGCGCTCTTCCGGCACGATCTCCACCACGAACATCGGCTCGGCGAATCCACCCGGAAGCCCCTTGCGCTGTCCGATCGTGTAGCGCGCGAAGCCCTGATGCTCTGCCACCACTTCACCGGTTGCCAGGCGCAATGGACCCGGGGACAACGACGGCGCATCGTCGCCAAGATGTTCACGCAACACTCGCACGTGATCGCCGTCGGGCACGAAGCAGATGTCCTGGCTCTCGATCTTGTTGGCGGTGCGCAATCCGAAGCGCCGCGCGATATCGCGGGTCTCGGCCTTGGTCTGCGCGCCAATGGGCAATACGAGCCGGTCCAGCACCGGCCGGTCGATGCCCCAGAGGAAGTAGCTCTGGTCCTTCAGCGGATCGAGGCCGCGGCGCAGCACGCGCGCGCCGTTCACCACGCCCATGCGCGCGTAATGTCCGGTGGCCAGCCACGGCGCATCGATGGCGTCGGCCTTGTGCAGCAGGTCGCGGAATTTCGTGAAGGTGTTGCAGCGCACGCAGGGAATCGGCGTGCGTCCGCGCGCGTATTCACTCACGAAATCGTCGAGCACGTCCTGGCCGAAGTGATCGACGAGGTTGGTGACATAGTGCGGGATGCCCAGCTTCTCGCACACGCGCCGCGCATCACTGGTCGAGTCCAGCGAGCAGCACGGGCGGTCGGGCACATCACTGCCGTCGCCGTGCAGCTTCATCGTCACGCCAACAACGTCGCAGCCGGCCTCTGTGAGCAGTGCCGCCGCCACCGACGAATCGACGCCGCCCGACATCGCCACCAGCACGCGGTCGCCCTTGGCGGGTCCCGGTGCATCACGCACATGACGTGGGGCGGAGATGGAGTCGATCATGATCCGGCCTGTGTGTGCCGCGCGTCAGTTGAATGCCGGCACCGCACCGCGCGCCTTGGCGGCCAGGGTCCCCACGACATTCACGACGCGCTCGATGCTGGCCGCGTCGGTGAGGGAACCCAGTGACAGGCGCAGTGCCGCATTGGCAATCTCGGGGGCGACGCCCATCGCATGCAGCACGTGCGATGCCGACACGCTGCCGCTCTGGCACGCCGACCCCGCGCTGCACCCGATGCCACGCATATCGAGCGCCATCAGCATCGACTCGCTGTCGGTGCCCGGAATCGAGATGCTGGCGATGTGCGTCGCGCGCGGGGCGCCGATGCCGTGGATGACGATATCGGGAATCCGCTCGCGCAGTCCCTGCTCGAGCGCATCACGCAGCGCGCCGAGTCGCGCACACTCTGCTTCGTGTTCGGCGACCACGAGTTCAGCCGCCGTGGCCAGGCCCAGCGCAAACGCGACGTTCTCGGTGCCCGGGCGACGTCCACGGTCCTGCGACCCGCCGTGCAGCAGCCGCTCGAGTGTCGTGCCGCGACGGATGAACAGCGCGCCGATGCCCTTGGGCGCGCCGATCTTGTGTCCCGAAATCGTCAGCAGGTCGAACGGTGTCGACTTCGCGTCCACGGTGACCTTGCCGAAGGCCTGCACGGCGTCGGTGTGAAACAGCGCGCCGGCCGCCTTCGCCTCTGC
>CAZPON010000328.1:0-4068 GCA_964588045.1 uncultured Gemmatimonas sp. | reverse complement strand
GAGCTTCCGCTCCTGAAGAATCTTCCCTTCCGCGCATGGTTCGCCGGATGATGCGCGCGAGGCGTTGGAACTCTGGAACGAGCGCAGCGGCCTTCCGCTCGCCTCCCACCGTCTCGACACGATCACGGAGCATGCCAGCCGGTTCGGTGGGCGGGTGGCCGCATGAGCAACACCATCACCGCGAGTGTTGGCTCGCTCACCGTGACGGTGTTGCGCGGCTCAGGCAGCCAACGCCCGACGATCCGCGTTGAAGACTCGGGGCAAACGGTACTGCTCGACCGCCTCGACTTGATGAGCGCGAAAGCGCGCACCCGCGTGGCCGCTCTCGCGCCCGACGACAACGCCGTCGAGGCCATGGAGCGAGCCCTGCTCGACCTCGCGCAGCAACTCGCCGTAACGCCACCGGCTGCCGAGGCCGCAAGCGGCGCGCGCGGAGTGCTGGTCAGCACGACGACGCCCAGCGAGTACCCCGTCGTCCTGGCCGATGTCCTGAACGTGTCCCGCACTCAAGTCAGTCAGTATGCTGTGCTGCCGGCGTTCGGCGCTGTGGTGCTCACACTCTGGACCATGTTGACGCACTTCGTCGACTATCTGCACTACTTCGGGATTCTGCATGTGGTCAGTGCCACTCGGGAGAGCGGTAAGACGCGCGTCCTTGAGCTGGGGCATCTCTTGTCAGCTCGCGCATGGACTATCGTCGATCCGACGTTGTCGACGCTATTCCGCACGATAGAGTCACACGCTCCCACCGTCTTCATCGACGAGGTTGACACACTTAGCGACAACAAGCGCAGCGAGTTTACCGCCCTGCTGAACGACGGGGTGCGCCGTGGCGGCTGCACTGTGCGGAGCGTGGAATCCAAGGACGGAGGCCATCAGGTCACAACCTTCGCGATCTTCGGCCCGAAAGCCATCGGCAGTATCGGGGTGAACCTCACCGACGCGACGGTTTCCCGTACCATCCGGTTCACGATGCAACGCGCAGGCACCGCCGAGCTACAGGCGCTCAAGGCATTTCGGATGGACCGCGCCGAACGGTGGGCGGGACCATTGCGGGGCATGATGGCGCGCGCGGCTTTGGACTTCGGCCCCGCGCTTGCCGCGCTCCTCGATGGCGACGACGACGACCCGCGGGTGATCCTGCCGGAAGGCGTCGACGGTCGCCAAGCGCAGATATGGGAACCGCTGATCGCACTAGCGGACCTTGCCGGGGGTGAGTGGCCCTCACTGGCCCGCGCGGCCTGTCGCGAGTTCGTGGCCGGCGTGCGCGATGCAGACGCCCCTGACCCCAAGGTGCGATTGCTGGCGGATGTGCGGGACTACTTCGGCACGACGGGCGAGGGGTTCGTCACCAGTGACACGCTCATCAAATGGCTTACCGCTGACGAGGCGCGCGGGTGGCAAGAGTATCACCGGGATAAGCCAATCACCCCGCACGCCATCGCGCGCCTGCTGCGGCCGTTCCACCTCAAGCCGGCGCTTCGGCGCTCGCCTGACCTTCCTGACGGTCGCGCGCGTGCCTGGTCTCGCGCCGAGTTTATACCGGTCTGGGACCGGTACCTCTCGGAAAAAACGAATACCCCCCCGTCTCAGGAAACTGTGACAAGCGTGACAAGCGTGACAAGCGTGACAAGCGTGACAAATGACCCGACACCAACCAAGGCGAGCGTCACACTCGTCACGGATGTCACGCCCAGATCACTTGTCACACTTCCCCAGACGCCCCCAGAAAACAAAAAAACAGGGCTGGTCCGCGTGACGTGGACCAACGGCGAGACGATCGAACTTGCCGCCGATGACGCCGACCTGACGGAACTCGCGCACCTCATCGCTCACGTCGAACCCCTCGCCGCATGACTGTCGTCTACCTGACCCCAGAGACGGTGGCGGACCGCCTTGGCGTGAAGCCGCACACCTTGGCGAAGTGGCGCGTGAGCGGGGACGGCCCCCGGTTCGTGCGCGTGTCGCCTCGTGTCATCCGGTACATCGAAGCCGACGTCGACGCTTGGATGGCCGACCGCGTGCGGCGCTCGACCTGCGACCCCGGGCGGGCGGCCTGATGCCGTTTGGGGATACCGCAGGGATACCGTGAATAACAAAAGGGCGCCGAGTGATTCGGCGCCCTCTGTCGTAACCCGTTGTCCTATCTAACTTTACCTAGTGGAGCGTGTCGGGATCGAACCGACGACCCCCGCCTTGCAAAGGCGGTGCTCTCCCAGCTGAGCTAACGCCCCGGTGACGCGGCGACCGAAGCCGCCGCGCCCCTATCCCTGAAATCTACTCGTGAGCCGGCAGCGGTTCCATGGTTCTGGCGTCCACCGGTACCTGCACCTCGTCGCGGAACGGCGAGGTCATCATGAAGACGCGCATGACCGGGAACGCGTCCATGAAGGCCGCGTAGCACAGCCCCCAGATACCCACGAAGCCGAGCGTGGTGCCGATTTCCCAGAGGCCGAACGGCAGGCTGCTGGTTTCGCCATAGATGGACGGGTAGACCTCGATGTAGCGATGCATGTAGATGCCGAGCAGGCTGCACACTGCGAACAGCACGAACGTCGGCAGGTAGACCTTGGCGGCCTTCGAGATCAGCCCGAAGAACGGCAGGATGAAGGCGAAGATTGCCGTCAGCAGCGACACCGTCTTCCACGCGCCCATGAGGCGGAGGCGGTAGAAGTGCGTTTCTTCCGGCATGTTGCCGTACCAGATCACCAGGTACTGGCTGAAGCTGATGTACCCGAAGAACGCGGTGAAGGCGAAGCCGAGCTTGCCGAGGTCCCAGAAGTGGGTCTCGGTGACGAGGTCTTCGGCGTCCAGGTGCTTCTGCCACCACATCGACAGCAGCGCCGACAGCATGATCATGTTCACGAAGCCGCCCATGAACACGATCCAGGCGTACATCGTCTGCTGGAAGTGGAGCGACAGCGTCATGGAGTAGTCCCACGCCATGACGCACCAGCCCAGCACGAACGTCATGATGACGGCGACGCCCACCTTGCCCTGCAACGAATGCTGCGAGTGCAGCTCACGCCGCTCATCGCCGAAGCCGGCGCGCATGCGGGCGCGAATGCCGGCCGCCCACTTGGCGCCGTATTCCGGCAGCACCGCCACGTCGAGGCGCACCGAGTTGTACACGAACCACAACTGCAGGAGCGTGATGAGGCCGAAGATCGCGATGCCGCGGGCAATGAAGAAGCCCGGCGCCAGGTAGAACGCCTTCTCCTGTATCGCGATCGCCTCGCGCCCGGCCCACGTGAAGATGTGCTCACGGCCGAACAGCAGGATCACCAGCAGGATCACGAACGCCACCGGCACGAAGGCCACGAAGCCCTCCGTGAACCGGATGATGGGACGCGACCAGCGGCCGGTGACGATGCGCTGCACGGCGGCGAACGCCGTGCCGGCCGTGCTGATCACCGTGAAGTACAGCCAGTTGAAGTGGAGCGCATGCCACGCGCGCTCCTGGCCAATCACCGCGCCGCCGATGAACGTGGCGAGGCCGACCAGCGCCAGCACCATGCAGATCGTCTTCAGTCGTTGCGGGAACGGCTTGTCAACCAGGCGGCGCGCAAAGTCGCCGCGCGTGGGGTAGTGATAGTGCTGGCTCACTCGTGCTTCTCCTTGCCCGGTGCTTCAGGGGCCTTCTGGGAGCCCTTGTACGTGGCCGAGTTGATATTCGGTGACCCGGGCGTCGGAACGACCGTCGGGTGCACGTACGGCGCCGGCTTCGTGGGTGCCGTCATCGAGGGACCCGGCACCGTGGCGCCGTTTTCGCCCGGCATGCCGATGCGCGTCGTGTCGGCGGTTCCGGCCTGCAGCGCCTTCACATAGTTGGCGACGTCCCAGCGGTCCGCTTCCTCGATGCGATTGTATGGCGCCATGAGGCCGCGTCCGTTGCGGATGATGCCGTAGATGTAGCCCGCCGAGCGAGCCTTGGCCACGTCGGTGAGCAGGCTGGGCGCAAAGACATACTTCATCCTGGCCAGCTCGCTGTTGGCGTCACCGGCGTACCCATGACAGACCGCGCAGTTGATCTGGTATTCCATGCGACCCGCGGCCAGCGAACGCGCG
>CAZPON010000327.1:0-4072 GCA_964588045.1 uncultured Gemmatimonas sp. | reverse complement strand
TTCGCCCAGTTGGGCGCGTCGTTGGCCAGCCCGACACTGGGCTTTCGCTCACGCAGCGCATGCGGTACTGGAACGTGCCGGGGGCAAGCATCGTGATCCTTGACGATTTCCGAATCGTGTATGCCAAGGGTTTCGGGGTTACCGAGTTCGGAGGTTCCGCGCCGGTGGACAGCGCTACCCTGTTTCAGGCCGCGTCCATCAGCAAGCCGGTCTTCGCCACGGGCGCCCTGCGGCTCGTGGAACAAGGGCGCTTGCTGCTCGACGAGGATGTGAACGCGAAGCTCACGTCGTGGCGTGTGCCGGCGAGCTCATGGACCGCAACACGCAAGGTCACGCTGCGTGACCTGCTGACACACACGGCCGGGTTGTCGGTCTCGGGGTTTCCCGGCTACCGGGCCGGGGCGCCGCTTCCCTCGATCTCGCAGATCCTCGACGGAGCGCCGCCCGCCAACACGCCGCCGGTCAGGAGCGACACCACGCCGGGAACACGTTGGCGCTACTCCGGGGGCGGTTTCGAAGTTGCGCAAATGCTCACGATGGACGTCACCGGCGAACCATTTCCTGACCTGATGCGCCGTCTCGTGCTCGGTCCCGCTGGCATGGAGCAGAGCACGTTCGAGTCGCCCCTGCCGCCTTCGCGTGTGCATCACAGCGCCGCCGGACACGAACGCATCGAAACGCCAGTCCCCGGTCGCTCCCATGTCTATCCGGAACTGGCGGCGGCTGGACTCTGGACGACTGCACCGGATCTGGCACGCTGGGCGATCGCGCTCAGCCGCGCGTACAATGGCGATCGCACCGGCCCCTTCTCGCCGGAACTGGCGCGGCAGATGATCGCGCCCGGCCTGGTCTCGGCGCAAGGCAACCCGGATATGGGTCTCGGGGTCTTCGCCTCGGGGAGCGGAGACGCAGTCACGTTCAGCCACGGTGGCCGCAACGAAGGATTCGTCTCCACGATGACCATCTGGCCGAAGCTCGGCCGCGGCTTCATCGTCCTCACGAACGCCACCAACACGTCGATGCTCAACGAGATCGCGCGTGGATTCGGGGAGATCTACGGCGTCAACACGCCGTCCCGGTTCACTCGCACGCTCGTGGACATCGCGCCCGGGTCGCTTGCACCGTTGGCAGGACGATTCGCCCTCCCGGGTAGCGACACGCTCTTCTTCGACATCGCCATCAGGGACAGCGAGCTCTGGTTCACCATGTTGTCGAACAGACGCTCCTACCGACTGTGGCCGATAGGGCCAGATACGTTTTACGACATCAACAGCAACGGCATCGTCGTCTTCGAGCGCGACGGGCAAGATCCGGGTTCGCCGGTGCGAGTCATGCGATTCGGCGACAACGCGAATGCGCCAAAGGCTGTACGCGTTCCTCCAGGATAACGAGCCGCGATCTCGGTGGCTCGTATCCATCCTCACACGGCATGATTCCGATGACTTCCGCGCCGCCGCTGCCTCCCTCCCTCGCCGATCGATACGCGGTCGTACGTCTCCTCGGCGAAGGCGGGATGGCGACCGTCTACCTCGCGCGCGACCTGAAGCACGACCGTGACGTCGCGCTCAAGGTGCTGCGTCCCGACATCGCCGATACACTCGGACGCGAGCGCTTCGTCCGCGAGATCCGGGTCGCCGCGCGCCTCACGCATCCGCACATCCTCCCGCTCTACGATTCCGGCGAAGCGGGGGGCTCGCTGTTCTTCGTGATGCCCGTGATGGAAGGCCGGACGCTCCGGACGCTGCTCGACGCCGAGGGGCGGCTTCTTGTGGACGCCGCCGTGCGCATCGCGTGCGAGGTCGCCGATGCGCTGGACTACGCGCACCGCCACGATGTGGTGCACCGCGACATCAAGCCGGAGAATATCCTCATGCACGAGGGACACGCGCTGGTGGCGGACTTCGGCATCGGGAAAGCCATTGTCGCGGCAACCGAGGGCTCGCGCACGCTCACGCAGATCGGCGTGACGGTGGGAACGCCGGCCTACATGAGCCCCGAGCAGGCTGCGGGAGAGTCGCTCGACGGCCGCAGCGATCTCTTTGCGCTCGGATGCGTGCTCTACGAGATGCTCACGGGGGAAGTGGCGTTCGAGGCCGCGAGCGTGCCAGCGACCATCGCGAAGCGATTCGTGCACACGCCCCCCGCGGTGACGCAGCACCGCACGGACGTCTCGCCGGCCGTGGCAGAGATCATCGCGCGCCTGCTGGCGAAGGAGCCCGCCGGTCGACACGCGACGGGCGCCGAGCTGTCGCGTGCACTGCGGACGCCCTCGGCGCCGGTGACCGAGCAGCCGCGCGCCGTCGTCACCGAGAACGCCATCGCGGTGCTGCCGTTCGTCAACATGAGCGCCGACCCGGAGAACGAGTACTTCAGCGACGGGCTCACGGAGGAGATCATCACCGATCTCTCGCGCATCGCCGCGCTGCGGGTCACCTCGCGCACCTCCTGCATGCAGTACAAGGGCAGCAGCCTCGGCGCACGCGAGATCGGACGCTCGCTTGGCGTGCGGCACATCCTCACGGGCAGCGTGCGACGAGCCGGGAATGCCCTGCGGATATCGGCGCAGTTGGTGGAGGCCGCATCGGACCGTCAGCGCTGGGCCGAGAAGTACAGCGGCACGATGGACGACGTGTTCGACCTTCAGGAGCGCGTCTCGCGCGAGATCGTCGCGGCACTCGGCATCACACTGGCGCCGGAGGAAGATCGCCGCCTCGCCAAGCGCGGGTTCACGCACGTCGAGGCATACGAACTGTTCCTCGAGGCGCGGGAGCAACTGCGCGGGCTGATCCTCGTGACCGATGCCTGGGACGCACTCATCACGCGCGCCACGGCGATCGAGGGACCCGTACCCGCGCTCGTGGGACTGCGCGTCTGGGGCCAACTCTCGCGCCTCAAGGCCGGGGTCGGCGACCGGAGCAGCCTCGATGACATCGAACGGCAGGCTCGCGAGCTCGTGGCCATCGCCCCCGACGAACCGTGGGGATACGGTGTCCTCGGTTACGCGGCCTTCGAGCGCGGCGAGCAGTTGCAGGCCATCCAGGCCTTCCAGAAGGCCATCGCGTGCGACCCGACCGACACTTCGTCGCGCTTCTTCCTGTGCATGGCGTACGCATACGCGGGCTTACCCGAGCACAGCATCGAGTTGACGCGAGCGCTCGTCGCCGTGGATCCGCTCGCTCCGTTGGCACTGCTTGCGGACTCGATCAAGTCGTGGTTCGTCGGCGGCCTGGAGGAGTCGATGCCGGCGGTGCACCGGGCGCTGGCGTCGGACCCGGACAACCTGCTGACGCGCTGGACGCTCGCGTACGCGCTCACCGTCGTGAAGGACCATGACGCGGCGCAGCGCGACGTGGACTGGATGCGCACCACGATGCCGAGCGTGCCCTACGGGCTCCAGGCGGAGGCACTCCTGCTCGCCGATCGGGGGGATGCGGCCGGCGCGCGCGCGCTGGTCGACGGACTCGACCTCACGCCGTTCGACTCGCACCTGACGTTCCACTTCGCCGAGGTGTTCGCCGTGCTCGGCGAGTACGATCGGGCCATCGAGACGATGGCGCTCGCCATCCGCAAGGGATTCTTTCCCTCGACGTTCATCCGCACGCACTGCCGTTTCATCGAGCCGCTCCGGATCCATCCGCGTTTCGAATCACTCGCGAGCGAGGCGGAGCGGCTGTCGGCCTCGGTTCGTCAGGGGTTGCTGTAGTCGTCGTGAGCCACCCCCCGGTACAGCGAGGGAGCAGCGGAGTTGAGCGCCGGTGCGCGTGACCAGGATCTTGCGGCGGGTTGTCGGGCGGTTATACTGCTGGTATGAAGACCGCCATCTCCCTGCCGGATGCCGTGTTTCGCGCGGCGGAGCGCCAGGCGAAGCGCGCGCGGAAGTCGCGCAGCCAGCTCTATGCCGAGGCGTTGACCGAGTACTTGAGCCGACATGCGCCCGAGGAAGTCACGGAGGCCATGAATCGCGTCGTGGACCAGCTGGATGAGGGGCGCGATCCGTTCGTGGACGCCGCGGCCACCGCGGTCCTGCAGCGCGTCGCATGGTAGAGGTCGCGCAGGGGGAGATTTGGTGGGC
>CAZPON010000326.1:0-4080 GCA_964588045.1 uncultured Gemmatimonas sp. | reverse complement strand
CGCCTGTTCGCGCGTGGTCTGGTAGTCGTTGAACATGCCGTCCTTCACGATCAGGAATTCATCCGGCTTCACGCCGTCGTCGTCCCACCCGATGGTGGAGAGTCCGCCTACCTGTGAGCGATCGCCCTGGATGTTGAGCATCGCCGGTCCGTACTTGAGCTGGCCGAGCATGTTCTCCGGCGGCGCGATGAAACTGGTGCCGGCGAAGTTAGCCTCGTACCCCATGGCCCGATCGAGCTCGGTGGGATGACCGATGCTTTCGTGAATGGTGAGCCAGAGATTGGCCGGATCGAGCACGAGGTCGTAGCGGCCGACTTCCACCGGCTTGGCGGTAAGCTTGGCGACGGCATCTTCACCCCACTTCGGCGCATTGCCCACCAGGTCGCTCCCCAGCACGTACTCCCATCCGCGGGCCATGGGGGCCACCACGTTCGAGCGATTCTGGAAGTCGCTGAAGTCGGCGGACACCGCCGTGATCTGGATGGTCGGCCACGAGCGCACGACATCCTGTTTGGTGGACGTGCCGTCAGTGTTGGCGTAGTGGCGCTCGTCCTTCACGAAGAAGAAACCACTGAACACGAACTTCACGCCGTTCGTCTTGAGCGCGGCAGCGTTGGTGCGCAGCAGCAGGTCGGCCTTTTCTTCCACCGAGATATCGAACGGATCGGTGGTGTAGGCGCTCTTCCAGTAACCGTCGGTGATGACCGGAGACGGCAGCCATTCCACCGCCCGATCGCGTGCCTGTTGTGACGCCTTCGCGATGGCGACGGCTTCGCGCGCCGCAGCCGCCGCGCCATCGCTGGTGAGAACGCGTGTGGCTGCAAAGCCCCACGTGCCGTTCACCAGGGCGCGCACGCCGATGCCGATGGTGTCAGTGTCGACCACCTGCTGGATCTGCTGTTCGCGCGTGAAGATGAAGTTCTGGCGCTGGCGGCTGCATCGCACGTCGGCATACGACGCGCCGGCGGTTTTCGCCGCGGCCAGTGCCGCGGCCATGAGTTCCTTGACGGCGGGCGGCTGATGGAACGTGTCCATCGCGCGCGAGGTCGGCGGGGGGCCGGCGGCAGACAGGAGACTGGGAATGCCGGCGAGCGCACTCCCGGCAAACAGGGACGCGCCCAGTGCGGCGCCTCCCTGTTTCATGAAATCTCGGCGGGTAGTCATTGGCTCCGAGGGAGCGGGGGGAAGACAGGTCGCCAACGCGACGGTGCAGACCTGTACGGTGCGGGCCGAGCAGGCGTTTCGGAAGGCGCCTGTGACCAGCAGCAGTGTTTCGGGGACGTGATGGCTGATCGGTGTGGCGGGATATCCGCGCTACCGTGCCGGCAACGTCCGCACTGCACCCGTGGCCGCGGCCCAGGCAAGGATCGCGCGATCTGCCGTCACCAAGGTCATTCCTTCCTGTCGGGCTGTCGCAATGATGACACGGTCGAACGGATCGCGCGGCGGTTCACCCGGCAATTCGGCGGAGTCCAGCAGCAACCCGCGCGTGAGCGGGATGGTACGGAGTCCCGGCGCGTTGAGCGCCCGGTTCACCCAGTCACGAGGAGGAAGGGCCGTACGCAGCCGGCCACGATGCGCCTTGTCGAGCAGTTCCCACGGCGATGCATCGCTGATGGCGACGGATGGTGCACCGATGGCCGCGAGTATTGATGCCTGGGCGTCGGAACGCATCTCCTCCATGCGCTCCTCGAGCAACCAGTACCACACGTGCGAGTCGAGCAGCAACCACTCGCTTCCGTATGGCGCCGCCTCACCGAACGCGATCTCGGCCACGCGGCGCGTCCTGGGACGCGCACGATATGCGGGCGTCATCGACGCGGTTCAACGGGTGCGTCGAGATCCCAGTCGTCCTCGGGACCGACGATATCTCCGATGACTTCAGAGGTGCCGCGCATCCAGCCGAGCATCGACACGACGCTTGGCGCGGTCGGCGCAAGCCGCGCCACCGGCTTGCCATGCTTCGTGATCACGATCTCTTCGCCGCTCTGCTGGACCTCGTCCATCAGGGCGAGACAGTGCGCCTTGAACTGGGTGGCAGAGACGGTGCGGGGCGGACGGGGGGATTTCATGGACGTGGCTGAAAGGACCATTTAATTATGGTCTTTTTGTACGCCAGTCAAGACACCCGCATGGAGGTTGCCAGCTGGTCGTTCTACTTCCGGAGCGGGAAGCTGACGCCAATCGTGAGCGGCGCGAGTGCCGGCGCCGCGAGTGCCGTGTGCGCGTCGCTGATATCCGCCGCGAGGTAGCGTGCGAGCAGGTACCACGTCATCCGACCTCGTGGAAGCTCGATGCCAGCGCCGGCCCCGTAAGCCAGCCCGTCCTCCGATGATTCGACAAGGTTGATTGCACAGGAATTCGCGACGCAGATACTGCTGGGGCTTCTGATCGTGTGCTTCATGTAGCCGAGGTTGCCCTCCACAAAGACGTTCGGCTTTGCGGCATCACCGAATCGCCAACGCGCCGTCGCCAAGGCTCCCGCGAGCTTCGACTTGGCACCATCAAGTTCGGCCCACGGATTCTCGCCGTAGTAGAGGTCACCTCCAAGTCCCAGACCCTTGCCGCCGACATTCTGCATGAGGCCCAAGGTGCCATCCAACCAGTGCTCGAATACTTGTCGAAGTCACCGAGCGGCACAGTGGCGCCACCAGACACGGTGAGCGCGAGTTGGGCCTGCGCGGGCACGGCGCACAATGACAGGACTGCGGCCATTACGGCCATCAGACGTCGCAACATGTAAGCTCCGGGGTGACGGTTGTCCCTTGGCGTGGCGCACAATCAATCACAGCATGCGCGAAGACTTTGGGAACATGGCGCAGCAGGCAGTGTGATGTCGAGCGATTGCTACTTGAAGCGCATGCCGTTCGGCGCCACCGAGCCCTTGGCTGGTACAAACGCCGGGGCTGTTGGCGCGCGCCTTCCCTGCCCGGCGTGCGCGCCCTTGCCGTGGGCACGCACGTCGGCGCGCGTCCCCGCCGCGTCGCTGCGCACAGTGGCTTGCGCCCCGGGAACTCCACCATCCTTGCGCATGCTCAGCGCGATGCGCCCACGCGCCATGTCGACCGATTGCACCGTGACCTGAACCTTCTGCCCCACACGCACGACCTCGTTGGGATCCTTCACATAGCGATCGGCGAGCTGGCTCACATGCACGAGCCCGTCCTGGTGGACACCGATGTCCACGAAGCAGCCGAACGCGACGATGTTGGTGACGACGCCCTCGAGCACCATCCCGGGCAGCAAGTCTGCCGGCTTGGTGAGGTCTTCGCGAAACGCGGGCGGCTCGAACGCCGCGCGCGGATCGCGCCCGGGCTTCTTGAGTTCCGCCACGATGTCGCGCAGCGTGGGCATGCCGACATCGGCGCTGACATACTTCGCCAACTCGATCGAGTCGACCAACGCCTCGTTGCCCACCAGCGCGCGCACGTCGGCGCCGAGGTCCTTCGCCATGCGCCCGACCAATGCATAGCGCTCCGGGTGCACGGCGCTGCTGTCCAGCGGATGCGATCCGCCGCGCACGCGCAGGAAGCCCGCCGCCTGCTCGAATGCCTTCGCGCCGAGACGCGGGACGGCCTTGAGATCGGCGCGCGATGCAATGCCGCCCTTGCTGTCGCGCAACGTCACGATACCCTGCGCGAGTCCCGGCCCGACGCCGGCCACGTACGCCAGCAGTGCGGCCGACGCGGTGTTCACTTCAACGCCAACGCGATTCACGCAGCTTTCGACAATGTCGTCGAGTCGCTGCTTGAGTCGCGACTGGTTCACATCGTGCTGGTATTGACCAACGCCAATGGACTTGGGGTCGATCTTCACCAACTCGGCCAGCGGGTCCTGCAGGCGGCGCGCAATGGACACGGCGCCGCGCAGCGACACGTCAAGCTCGGGAAACTCGCTGCGCGCCAGGTCGGAGGCCGAGTACACCGATGCGCCGGCTTCATTGACCACCACAACCTGCGGTCGCGCGCCATTGGCGGGCGCATCGAGTTCGCGCAAGGCAGCCTTGGTGAGCGTTTCGGTTTCGCGACTCGCAGTGCCGTTGCCGATCGCGATCAGCTCGGGCGTGAAGCGCGTGACCAG
>CAZPON010000325.1:0-4087 GCA_964588045.1 uncultured Gemmatimonas sp. | reverse complement strand
CGACGAGCATCGCGTGTACAGCCACACGGCGTGGCTCCTTCCATCACCCGACGTGCTGGAGCCGAGTCAGGGCTGGTATGCGTTCGGTGAAACCGGTCATGCGCACTGGAGGTATTTCTGGTTCGACTGAGGGGGCCGCAAGGCAGCCCGACATGTTCATCGATCTCGTGAGCCAGCGAATCGAGCCATCGCGACAGTCGTCGAAGAGCTGCCAGGCGCCAACAAGGGCTCGAAGGAATTTGCGCCTGCTTCGCAGGCACCTCATCTTGTTCCCTTGCAGGTGGGCTGAAGCCTCAGCTGAAGCGTCAGATGGTCATCGAGAGGAGAATCCGTCATGCGTTACCTGCTGTGGGCAAGTGCTTCCGATCGGAACGCAGCAAAGGTTCGCCCTGCAGCGTTCTTCGCCCGCACGTTCTGTCAGGGTGCGGCCACGATGGCCCTGGTATCGGTCGTTTTCGAGGCAATTTCGCCGCTTGCCGGAGTGTTTCCATCAGCGCGCATACGCGTGCTCTACATCGTCTGGGGGGGCCTCTTCCTGGCGTCATGGCGATGGTGGGCCGCACGGCGCTCTTGAGATTGCGAGCCCTCAGCTCTCTGGGACGCTGCCCCGCCCTGCCGCGGTAGATGAACATCCGTTCAATGCACCGGCGCGCGCGAATTCGGTGGATTCCGTTGCTGCTCGCACCACTGGCCATCTGCGGCTGCTCGCAGGAGCGCGCGCCAGGAGCCGGCGAATCGAGCCATCGCGACAGTGCCGGCGTCGAAATTGTCGTGACCGGACCGCTCCTCGATTCGACGGCCGCACGCCTGCTGGTGGATGCAACCAGCACGCCGAGCGTGCACGAGGTCGGCGTCGTCACCGGGGTGGCGATCCTCGCGGATCGACGCATCGTGGTTGCCGATGCCAGCAGGTCCCGCCTCGCGTGGCTCGATTCCTCCGGTGCGCTCCTGCAATTGGTGGGGCGCCGTGGCGAAGGACCAGGTGAACTCGATCGACTCGGCAAGGTGTATCGCTGTTCGGGCGATACGATCGTGACGCATTCACACGGTGCGCGCCTCAGCTGGTTCGACTCGCGTGGCGCATTCGTGCAGATGCGCAATATCCTGCCACTCCGGCGTGGCAGTGAAGGGTTGGCACGGAATTGTTCGGCCGTGCTCACGGTGCGACCCGTGCAGCCGCGCCGGACGGACTCGCTGATCATCTTCTGGCAATCGCTCGTTGATACGTCCATGGTCGACGTCACGACGCTGGCTCAGGCGCCTCGCGGCAGCGCAACGATTCAAGGGCGGAGGCTGCCCGTACCGATTCCGTTCGGCGTCGCTCCGGTGTTCACGTCGAATGGTGATCGGGTGTTCGTTGGGAGTGGCGCCACGGCTGAAGTGCGAGAGTACGACCGTCGCGGCCGGCTCGTTCGCATCGTCCGCTGGAGCGCCACAGCATCCCGCGTCACGGACGCAGACCGGCAGCACTACGAAGCGACCCGGGAGCAGATCAGGGTCCTGCATGGTCGCGCCGAGAGTGAAGACTTCGCGCCGATCACCGATTTCACCTTGCCGGCAAGGAAGCCGATTTACTCGCGGCTGTTCCTCGACGACGACGGCTTCCTGTGGGTGCAGCGGTATCCGCAGACCTGGCCAACATTCGCCCGGGCATTCGCCGATCTCGTCGATGAAGACAGTGACTGGTGGTTGTTTTCACCGACGGGGACGCTCGTTACACGCGTCACGATACCAGCGGGACTGGAGCTTCGCGCCGTTCGCGGCGATGCCGCTGTTGTTCTGGACACCCGGGAACAGCGGCTGTACAGGGTCCACCACAACACTCCGGAGAACCATGGCCGACAAGACGCTGAAACGGATCGCGGACGGGCGAACCGACCTGGTCTTTGACTTTGTCGCTGCGGGAAACGCCGCAACATCAGTCGACCGCGACGGCACCCCGCTTATCAAGTGGTGCGCGTACTACGGCGATGTCAGCGCGATACGGTTCCTGCTCGCCAATGGCGAATCACTTCACTCGCTGGGCGACAATCTGGACCTCAACGGTGCGGCGTTTCACGGGCACTGGCGCCTCTGTGAGTTTCTCATTGAGCAGGGCGCCGAGGTCAACAAACCCCTGCCCGACACGGGAGAAACGCCCCTCCATGCCGCGTTGTGCACGCCCAGTCGGCTTGCCCATGACCTCGTGCTGCGCGTGCTGCTCGGTCATGGTGCTGATCCGAATCGTGTAACCAAGCCGGGTGTGGAGACCGGCGGCTTCATGCGGGATTGTCGAACCCGGGCAGAGACACCCCTGCATCGCGCTGCCGCGTTTGGCACCGAGGATACGATTCAGCTGCTGCTCGATGCACGGGCAAGCATCGCCACCAAAGACATGAACGGCGACTCACCGCTCAGTTGGGCGAGTTGGTACGCGCGTCCCGATTCGGTACTCCGTCTCCTTTGCTATGGCGAGTTCAGCATTCGCCCACAGCGTCGATCGATGGCTGCATACCTCCTTGGTGAACCGCAGCGCTAGCCGCACGCCGAAGCAGAAGTCGTGACTCGGATCGACACGCGTGCCGCGGCTCAGCTCCGCAACGCACTCGCAGGATCGATGCGCGCGGCCCGCCACGCCGGCCCGGCGCACGCGACGCCCGCGATCAACGCGAGCACCGTGACCACGCCGGCATACGTGACCAGATCAAGGTGCGACACGCCATACAGCATCGTGCTCATCAACCGGGTTCCCAGCACGGCACCCACGATGCCGACCACCAGCCCGATCGCCGTCACGCGCGTGCCGTGGCGGAAGACGACTCCGACGATCTGCATGGCCGTCGCGCCGACCGCCGCGCGCAGTCCGAGTTCGCGCGTTCGCTCGGCCACGAGACCCGACATCATGCCGTAGATCCCCGCCATCGTCAGCGCCAGTGCAGCCGCGCCGAACAGTTGGAAGAGGAACAGGATGAATCGGCGCTCGGCCGCGGTGTCTGCCAGCAGGGCCTCCATGGTCGCGACGCGAACCACCGGCTGGTCCGCGTCCACGGACCACACCGCCTCACGGACGGCCGGCACGAGCGCCTCCGGGGCCGCAGTTCCGCGGATCACGAGTGACATCACGTTCTCATCGAAGCGCCACTGCGCGGCGGTTGTGTACACGGCGTCGGGGACCTCTCCGGCGAGCGAGAGCTGCTTCACATCGCCGGCAACGCCGACAACCGTATAGGGCTGCCCACTGGCCGGGCCAATCCGCACGCGTTGCCCGATGGGATTCCTGCCGTGGAGGTAACGGCGCGCGAACGATTCGTTCACCACGACCGCCCAAGGCGCATCGGCACGATCGGCCGCCGACAACGATCGGCCGGAGCGAATCGGGATGCGCATCAACTCCAGGTATCCCGGACTCACCGCATACCTGAAGATCTCGCGGGTGTCGTTCGGCGCGACTTCCGGCGGCGACTCGAGATGTACGCCGTACGCATCGTGGTCGCCGCTCATCGGGAGTTGGCTCGTCAACGCGGCGTCCGTCACGCCCGGCACGCGTCGCACGGTCTCCAGCACTTCGTCGAAGAACCGGCGTGTCGCCCCGGCATCGGCGTACCGAAGTCGGGACGCCTGGATCTGCATGGTCACCACATCGCGCGCGTCGAAGCCGGGGGAGACGGTGAAGAGTCGCTGCATGGAGCGCAGGAGAAGGCCGGAGCCGGTCAACAACACGACCGAGAGCGCGACCTGCGCGGCAACGAGCCCGCTCCGGAGCGCGCGACGCCTCCCTCCGGTGATGCGCGCGGAGCCGAGGTCGATCGCAAGACGATCCTGGGCCGATGCCTGAAGTGCGGGAAGGAGTCCGACGAAGAGGCCAGCAAACATCGTCAGTGCGAGTGCGAACAGGAGCACGGGGCGATCGACAGCGATCGCCTGGACGCGCGGCAGAGCGGCTGTACTTCCGGCGACGATGGCGCCGACGCTCACGCTCGCCACGATGACGCCGAGAATTCCGCCAATGGTCGTGAGCAGCAGGCTCTCGGTGAGGAGCTGGCGGACCAGGCGCGAGCGGGAGGCGCCGAGCGCTGCGCGTAGCGCGAACTCCTCCCGGCGTCGCGCG
>CAZPON010000324.1:0-4104 GCA_964588045.1 uncultured Gemmatimonas sp. | reverse complement strand
CCGGCGTCGCCATCGGCCCCGCCATCGGCTCGGCGGTGAGTGTCTGGGGACCGCACGCGCCGGGGCTGATCGCGGCCGGCCTGTGCGTGCTGAACATCATCTTCGCAGCGCGCTATCTCACCGAAGTGCGGAAGCCACGCGCAGCGCCCGTGGCCGGCGAAGTGCCGGAGAAACGACAGAGCAGCCGGGAAGCGGTGCTGCGCGTCCTCACCAGGCCTCACGAGCCGGCGTCACGACTCGTGCTGATCTACGCGATCGCGATCGGCGCGTTCCAGGGCACGACGTCGATCCTCGCCCTTCTCCTGGCGTATCGTTTCGGTGTGACGGAGAAGACCATCGGCTTCTTCTTCATGTACATCGGCACGCTGAGTGTGTTCGTGCGTGCGCTCGTCCTGGGCAAGGTCGTCGACAGGTTCGGCGAGGCACGACTCAGTCGATACGGCCTGATGTTCCTGGCCGCCGGACTGCTCGGCATGGCGTTGTCGCACGACTACGTCACGCTGGTGCTGGCCGTGGGGCTCCTGCCGCTCGGCACCGCCTTCACGTTCCCGTGCGTCACGGCCATGCTGAGCCGCGTGGTGAGCAGCGCCGAGCGTGGCCTGTACATGGGTGTGCAGCAGACTTACGGCGGCATCACCCGCATCGTGTTCCCCGTGATGCTCGGCGCTGCGTTCGACAGCGTGCTCGGCCAGCCAAGCCCCTTCGTGATCAGTGCCACCATGGTGCTCGCCACACTGCTGCTCGGTCGCGACCTCGAGCAATACGCGCCCCGCACCAAGCCGGCGTAACACCGGCCACCTGCGTCACTCACTGCGACGGCATTTCTTCCAGCGCCTGACGCAGGGTTTCCACGATGCGATCGGCGTCGGCCAGCGACAGGGGCATGGGCCCGCGCAGCTTGATGACGTTGTGATGCGGACCGTCGGTCCCGGCCAACACCCCGAGCGCCCGCATCCGGTTCACGACCCACGTCGCTTCACGCGTTGCCGGCGTCAACGACTCCCGATCGCGCACCAGCTCGACACCAAGGAACAGCCCGGATCCACGCACATCCCCCACCAGCGGGAACTCGCCAGTAAGCGGGCGAAGCCCCTGCAGCATGCGCTGGCCGACCGCCAGTGCATGCTGCTGCAGGTTCTCCTGCAGCGTGACGTGCAGCGTCGCCATCCCGGCGACACAGGCCGCCGTGCTGCCCCCGAAGGTGCTGAAGAACTCCATGCCGTTGTCGAAGCGATCCGCGATGTCGCGTGTGGTGATCACGGCACCCATCGGGAAACCGTTGGCCATTGGCTTGCCCAGCACGACGATATCCGGCACGACCCCGTGTTGTTCGAACGCCCAGAAATCGGTGCCGATGCGCCCGAAGCCGGTTTGCACTTCGTCGGCAATGCACACGCCTCCCGCGCGCCGCACCCGCGCATACACGTCGGCGAGGAAGCCGTCGGGGAGCATGATCTGTCCGCCCACGCTCGGGCACGTTTCGGCGATGTAGCCGCACAGCCCGCGTCCACGTGCGGCAATGCGATCGATGACGTCGCCGACGCGGGCAGCAAACCACGCACCGGGTGCGCCGACGACATCGCGATGGCGATAGACATCCGGTATCGGCGAGACGTGCACCCAATCCGGCGCGCCGGTACCACCCGGTCCGGCGTGCTTGTACGGACTGATGTCGATGAGCGTCGTGGTGTGGCCATGGTAGGCCGCGTCCATCACCACCAGGTCGCGCGCGCCGGTGTGCGTTCGCGCCAATCGCAGCGCCAGCTCGTTGGCCTCGCTGCCCGACGCGGTGAAGTAGCATACGGTCAACGGTGACGGAAATCGGGCGGTCAAGGCTTCCGCGTACCCGGCCAACTGCTCCTGCAGGTAGCGCGTGTTCGTGTTGAGCACCGCCATCTGCTCGCTGACCGCGCGTACCACGTGCGGATGGGCGTGGCCAACGTGCGCCACGTTGTTGTAGGCATCGATGTAGCGCCGCCCGTTCTCGTCGAACAGGTACTGCTTCCACCCGCGCACGACGTTGAGCGGTTGTGCGCCATACGAAACACTCAGGTTGTGGCCGATGTGCTCGCGACGCGATGCGGCAATGGCGGCGGCCGGTCGATGATGCGGCAGCCGATCCCCGGGAATCCGGAGCAGCAGGTTCGGATCGGGGCACAGGTTGCGCCACACCGCGCGCTGGCTGGCACGCACGGCACCATCGACGTTGCACGGCACATCGAGCATGTCGGTGATCACCTGCACGTGCACGTGCGGCCACCAATCGCCGTTGGTGGGCGCACTCCCGATGCGCGCGAACTCCTGGCCCTTCGCGACCGGACGCCCGACCTGCAGGCCGTCGAGCGAGTCCCGCGTCAGGTGCCCGTACAGCGTGAAGAACTCCACGGGATCGTCACCCGTCGTGCAGTGCCGCAGTACGATGACCGGCCCGTAGTCGTGATGGGCGTCGGCGAACTCGAAGCCGTACACCGTGCCGTCCAACGGCGCGTAGAGCGGTGAACCGGCCGGCAGCGACAGGTCGAGACCGATGTGGATCGTGCGGCGCTCGGTGGACAGCGGCTCGTCGGGCCATTCGTACATCACGCGCGCCTCGTCGTAGCCACCGACACCGACCACGGCACCGTGTTCGGCGAGCAGGCGCTGCACCCGACGATCCACGTCGGCCGGTGTGTTGTCGGCCGGATTGCTGGAGAGCAGCGTGCCCCCGACGCTGAGGTCGATGGGCGCCACCGGCGTGCGGCGCAAGTCGTGTCCGGTGAGCGGCGCGAAGTCATCCGCGTTCGCCGCAAGCCAGCGCACGATACGCGGTGCCTGCGGCACGGGAGGAAATCCGCATGCTTCGCGCAGCACATAGTGCGCCAGGCGCGGATGCGTCGCGGCCAACCGTGGCAAGGTCGCGCGGATGGGCTGCTGGCTGATGCCCAGGTAGTCAGCGTCCGGTCTCTGCGTCTGGTGCCACGCCGCCATGCACACGCTGGTGCACAGCCGCATGCACATCAGGCTGAACAACGCCGCCAGTTCCTCCTCGGTCAGCGGGAACGCGTCGTGATATCCGCCAGCCACGCACGCGGCGGCAGCCAATGGATCGGGGGCACCCAGCGCCACGTAGGCCATGGCAATGGCGACGTCGTTCACGGTATGGCTGTATACCATATCGCCGAAGTCGATCAGGCCGGTCACGCGCTGGGCGGACGCGTCCACCAGCACGTTGTAGTCGTTGGCGTCGGCGTGGATCAGGCTGCGCCGAAAGCCGGACATCGCCGGAATCACCGTGTCCCGATGGTAGTCGGCAAACTGCAGGACCTGCGCGCGCGTTCCTTCGTCCGCAACGAGTGCCACGTGTTCGTCCACCACACCGAGGGCGTTCGCCAGGTCCCAGTGATAGCCACGATGGAAGGCCGGGTGATCGAATCCCGCAATGGCCGCATCGAAACGCCCCAGCGCCCTTCCCACGTCGCGACGCACGTCGTCGGTATGCAGCCTGGTGGCCCCCAGCGGGGTGCCCGGCAGCGCCGTGATCAGTCGCACGAGGTGCGCGCCGTGCACGGCGATCCCGCTGCCGTCAAGCGAGGGACGCGGCTGCGGGCAGAGGCCGATGTCCGCGACGCGGTGCATCACCAGGTTCTCGCCATCGAGCAGTGCGCGCTGCGTGCCAGCGTTGGCAACCTTCAGCACAAGGCGCGTCCCATCCGTTGCGTGCACCAGGAAATTCTGGTCGCGTTCACTGGGCAGCTCGACCAGTGTGCCGGCCACGCCGAAGTGCTGCGCCAGGAGCTGCGCCGCGTCGTTCAGGGTCAGTCGCGGAATGCCGTTCATCGTCATGCGGGCCTGCCCTCTCTCGTCAGAATGCGTGGCGTGCCCGGGCATGCCGAGTCCGAGTGGCGTAATGTAGGGAATTCCGACGGGGTTTGTCCGCGACTTCCTGATAGTCAAGAGCGCGGCCGGGGTGCCAAGTTCCTGACTCCGCCCAACTCGTCCCCACTCCCATCGGTACCATCCATGCGCCGTTCATTCGCACTGCTGGCCATCGCCATGTCCGCCGCTTGTGGCGGTGAAAAGACGCCCGACACCGAATCCGCCGGCGGAGCAGCCGGTGCCGCCCGC
>CAZPON010000323.1:0-4132 GCA_964588045.1 uncultured Gemmatimonas sp. | reverse complement strand
CCGGCAGCCTGGCTATCACCATCACCGGCCTCACCGGCATTGCCGGCGACGTACTGGTGACCGGCCCCGGCAGCTACTCGCAGACGGTCACCGCCACGTCGACACTGACGGGCCTCGTGCCGGGCGCGTACACCATCGTGGTGCGCAACGTGCGCGGCGCACAGGGTACGCTGGGCGCATCGCCGGCGTCGCGCAATGTTTCCGTTCCCGCTGCTGGCAGTGCAAGCAACACCGTGGCATACGCCCTGCTGCCGGCACTGGTGAACGTGCCGGTGAGCGGGCTCCCCGGCGGAGCAAGCGCATCCATCACGATGACGGCGCCGAGTGGCGCCACATCGAGTGTGACGGCGTCCACCGTGATCAATCCGGCAGCAACCGGCCGCTGGCGCCTGTCTGCATCGAACGTGGTGAGCGGAAGCAGCACGTATGCACCGACACCCTCCAGCTACGATCAGACGGTTCTCGCCGGTGATACACTCAACTTCCCGGTGACGTATGCGCTGTCCAGCGGCAGCCTCGCGGTATCGGTGAGCGGCCTGCCGGGTGGCGCCAACGCAAACATCACGGTGACGGGGCCGGGCTCCTACTCGCAGACCGTGACCGGAACGACGACACTTCTCAACATCGCAACGGGTGTCTATACGGTCACTGCAGCGTCGGTCGTGTCGGGCGGCATCACCTACACACCAAGTCCCCCATCGCGCACCGTGACCGTCACGGCAGGGCTGATACCGGCTTCTGCACCGGTCACGTACACGTCGCAAGGCGGCAGCCTGGCCATCACCATCAGCGGCTTGACCGGCGTTGCCGGCGACGTGCTGGTGACCGGCCCGGGGAGCTACTCGCAGCCGGTCACGGCCACGACGACGCTCACGGGCCTCGTACCAGGTTCATACAACATCCTCGTGCGCAATGTGCGTGCGGCGCAGGGTACGTTTGGTGCCACGCCGGCCTCCCGTGATGTCACCGTGCCCGCGGGCGGCAGCGCCAGCAACAGCGTGGTGTACGCCGCACTGCCGGCACGCGTGAACATCCCGGTGACGGGCCTGCCGGGTGGCGCCAACGCATCGATCACCATGACGGCGCCGAGTGGTGCGACATCGAGCGTCACGGCAACGACCGTGATCAACCCGGCGGCGACGGGCCGCTGGCGCCTGGCCGCGTCGAGCGTCGTCAGCGGTGGCAGCACGTATGCACCATCGCCAACGAGTTACGACCAGACGGTCCTGGCCGGTGATACACTGAATTTCCCGGTGGCGTACGCGCTGTCCACCGGCAGTATCGCGGTATCGGTGAGCGGCCTGCCGGGTGGCACCAATGGCAACATCACCGTGACCGGGCCCGGTTCGTACTCGCAGAGCGTCACCGGTACCACGACACTCACCAACCTCGTACCGGGCGCCTACACAGTCACTGCCGCGTCGGTGGTGTCGGGCGGCATCACGTACACCCCAAGTCCCCCAACGCGCGCAGTGACCGTCACGGCATCGCTCACAGCGGTTGCTGCGCCGGTGACGTACAGCTCGCAGGCGGGCAGTCTGGCTATCACCATCAGTGGACTGGCCGGAGCGGCCGACGTGCTGGTGACAGGACCGGGCAGTTACTCTCAGACGGTCACGGCCACCACCACGCTCACGGGCCTCGTGCCGGGTTCGTACAACATCCTCGTGCGCAATGTGCGCCTGGCGCAGGGTACGTTTGGTGCCACTCCGGCCTCCCGTGATGTCACCGTGCCCGCGGGCGGCAGCGCCAGCAACAGCGTGGTGTACGCCGCACTGCCGGCACGCGTGAACATCCCGGTGACGGGCCTGCCGGGTGGCGCCAACGCATCGATCACCATGACGGCGCCGAGTGGTGCGACATCGAGCGTCACGGCAACGACCGTGATCAATCCGGCGGCAGCAGGACGCTGGCGCCTCGCCGCCGCGAACATTGCGAATGGCGGAAACACCTACGCGCCGTCACCAACGAGCTACGACCAGACGGTCCTGGCCGGAGATACGCTCAACTTCCCGGTGGCATATGCCCTCACCACGGGCAGCATTGCGATCTCAGTGTCCGGGCTGCCCGGTGGCACGAATGCGAACGTGACGGTGACCGGGCCGGCGTCGTTCTCGCAATCCGTGACGGGCACCACCACGCTCACCAATCTCGCACCGGGCGCGTACACAGTGACCGCCGCGTCGGTCGTGTCAGGTGGTATCACGTACGCGCCAGCGCCGGCATCACGCGCGGTCACCGTGACGGCATCACTGGTCGCGGCAGCAGCTCCGGTTGCGTATACAGCACAAGCGGGCTCGCTCACTATTGTCACCTCGGGACTGCCGGGTGGCGTAACACCCACGTTCACGCTCACCGGCAGCGGCAGCCAGGCCATCAGTGGCGCCGGCACGACAAGCGGCTTGGCGCCGGGCAGCTACACGCTCAGCGCCGCGACGCTCACCAGCGGGCCCACAACGTACACGCCGGCGCCAGTGTCGAGCGCGGTCACCATCACGGCAGGCGCCACCGCGACGGCGAGCTTCAGCTACACGTCGAGTGGTGGTGGAGGCGGCGTGACCAACCTGAGCATCGAGAACATGTATGTCACGCAGGCCGTGCAGAACTGGGCTGGAACGGCCAAGATCGTGGTGGGCCGTGATGCCCTCGTGCGCGTGTTCGTGAAGGCGGCGGCCGCCAACACGCTGCAGCCGGATGTGCGGGTGCGCGTGTATGACGGAGGGTCACTGCTGCAGACGTACACCATCAACGCCGGGTCGGCCAGCGTGCCGACCACGATCTCCGAAGGAGCGCTCGGTTCGAGCTGGAACGTCGTCGTTCCGGCGGGCAACGTGCGCGCCAACATGCGGGTGCTGGCCGATGTCGATCCGGACAACACGCTGGGCGAGTCGGATCGTACGGACAACACCTGGCCAGCCAGTGGCACGCCCAAGGTGATTCCGACCGTTACAGCACCGGTGCTGACAATCAGGTTCGTTCCGGTCGTGAACGGGGGACTCACCGGGAACGTGTCGGATGCCAACCGGGAGCAGTACCTGCAGACCGCCAAGCGCATCCTGCCGCTGCAACAGGTGTCGTCGAGTGTGCGGGCGCCGTTCACGTCGAACGCACCCGCGTTGCAGGCCAGCAATGGCAACAACGCCTGGACCACGCTCTTGAGCGAAATCAATGCCCTCCGCTCGGCCGATGGTGCGTCCAGCACCACGAACTACTTCGGTGTGGTGAAGGTTTCGTACTCAAGCGGAGTCGCCGGAATCGCGTACGTCCCGGGGCGTGCGGCCCTGGGTTGGGACCACCTTCCCTCGGGCGATGAGGTTGCTGCGCACGAACTGGGACACAACATGTCACGCCCGCACACGCCCTGCGGCGTGAGCGGCGATGCGAATTATCCCTACGCCGGCGGCGTAACAGGCGCGTGGGGCTGGTCCGGCAACGGCCTGGTTCCACCCACAGCGACGGATATCATGGGCTACTGCGGCAACCAATGGATCAGCGACTGGACGTGGGGAAAAATCATCGATTGGCGGTCAATCGCCAACTACGAAGTGCCGACCGCGGCCGGCGATGGCCTGCTCATCTGGGGCCGGGTGACCGACGGCCGCGTCGTGCTGGAGCCGGCATTCCGGGTGCACGCACGGCCGACACCGCGAGCATCGAAGGCGACCCACACGGTGGTACTGTCCGACGCGAATGGCAGCACGCTGGTGGAGCTGCCGATAGCCGCGGAAGAGGTCGATCACGCATCGGGGCGTGATGAGCGACACTTTGCGGTGGTGGTTCCCTGGAGCGACCAGTTGGAGCGATCGGTTGCGCGCATTGCCGTGCGTGATGGACGCACGCCGTTCCCGGCGGCCGTGCGCATGAGCGCTACCGGCGTATCGCCAGCCGTGGACCAGGCTGCCGGCGAGGCGATGCCCGATCCCGCGGAGTCGGTGGAGTCGGTGGGTGCGGGCACATCACGTGTCACCTGGAATGCAGCACGCTATCCGATGGCACTCGTGCGTGACGCGGCAACCGGGGAGATCCTGTCCTTCCTCAGGAAGCCGGGTGATGGATTCCTGGATCAAGGCCGCGCAGTCGAGATCGTCTTCTCGGATGGCGTCAGGTCACTCAATCGCAGTGTGAAGCCGGC
>CAZPON010000322.1:0-4143 GCA_964588045.1 uncultured Gemmatimonas sp. | reverse complement strand
TCGAGTGACGCCGCACCGAGGTGTTTCGACGCGAGCTCGCTGAACACGCTGCGGAAATCCGTCGTCAGCGCCAGGTCGCGCCCTTCGTACAGTTGCTCCGGCGCCAGTCCGGGCCACGTGCCCAGCACCGTGCGGCTCGACGCGAGCGAGCCGGCAATGACGAACATCGCGCCGGCGTGTCCGTGATCGGTGCCGCCGGTGCCGTTCTGCTTCACCGTGCGGCCGAACTCGGACATCGTGAGGATCACGACGTCGTCCATGCGATCGCCGAGGTCGGCGACCAATGCGGAAATGCTGTTCGAGAAATCGCCAAGCCGGTTCGCGAGCTGGCCCTGCGCGCCGCCCTGATTCACATGCGTATCCCAGCCGCCCACATCGGCGAACGCGACCTCGAGTCCCACACCTGCCTTGATGAGCTGCGCAATCGACAGCAACCGCTGGCCGAATGGCGAGCGCGGATACGCGACGTCCGCCGCCGGCTTGTACTGTTGCGGGTTGGCGGCGCGCAGCACCTTGAGTGCTTCGAACATGTCGGAGCCACTGCCGTGCACGAGGTCCGCAGAGCCGGTGCGGTACAGCGCCTCGAGCCGACGTTCGGCGTCACCGCCATTGGTGCGAATGGAGAACTCCTCGACCGAGTTCATCGCGATGGTCGGTGACGGCCCCTCGAGAATGCGCGGCGTTTGCGCTGTCATCGCCACTGCACGGAATGGTGTCGTCGCGGGCTTGTCGCCAACCGCGCACGATTCGCACGTGCCTTTCACCGCGAGATAGCGGTTCAGCCATCCGTCGGTCGTGCCTTTCCGGTCGGGCGTGCCCGTTTCCATGTAGTCCTGCGCATCGAAGTGCGAGCGCGTGGAACTGGGGGAACCCACAGCGTGAATCGGCGCCAGCAGGCCGCGATCCCACAGCGGCTTGAACGATGACAGCGACGGATGCAATCCGAAAAATCCATCGAGGTCGATCGCGCCGGCGGGTCCACTGGTACGCGCCGGTGTGCCAATCGCGAGCTGCGGACGCGCCGCGTAGTAGTGCCGGTCACCGAACGGCACCACCACGTTCAGCGCGTCGGCTGCGCCGCGCTGGAACAGTACGATCAGCGTCTTGCCACGCGCGGCGCGCGGGAGGTCCATCGCAAGCGCCGTGCGTCGCAGGAAGCTGGGCGAGAGACCCAACGTCACGAGGGACAGCGCCCCCGACTTGAGAAAGACCCGGCGATTCATGGTTGGCTCCGTGATGCGGTCAGCGACGCTGGAATTCGGGGGCGCCGAGCGCGAGGCCAACGATTTGTGCGAACCCTTGCGCGGGTGGCAGTGTGCGTTGTGCCGCCATGTCGTCGTCCAGCGAAAGCGTATCGGCGGCGGCGCGCGCCTGCAGGAACGGATTGGTGCCGGTGAGCAGCACCTGTCGCGTATCGTTGGATGCTGCGCCGCCCAGCAGTTCGCGAATCACGCCGTCCACCTGCTGTTCGCGCGGCAGTGCATACAGCGTCTTCGCCGCCGGCCAGTTGGCCAGTTTCACGTTCGGCACGCGTCCGCTTGCCGCAGCGAGGCCGAAGTTGATGCGATTGAGGATGGCGCCGGTGTTCATCCACGCGTCGCCGGTTTCCGGATAGCCGTTCGGCGCCTGATGCCCGAAGATGGGCTGGCCGAGCCGGCCCAGCAGTTGCGAGGTACGCGGCGTGGAATCGGGTGGGGCGTTCATCGCCCGCAGTGTGCTGGTCACCAGCTCGAACGGCGACTTCACCTTCGCGCGATACGACGCACTCGCGAAGAACTCGGCGCTCGTGACGATGGTGCGCACGACTTCGCGAATGTCGCCGTCGGTGTCCTGGAACGTCTTCGCGGCACGGGCCACGAGGGCGGCAGGTGGCGTGTCACTCACGAACCGCCGGGCCAGCTTGGTGGCGATGAACGTCGCCGTTGACGGATGACGCGCGAGCAGGTCGAGCACCGCCTCACCTTCGTCCTGCCCTTTGTTGGCCGGGAACTTGTGGCCGAGGATGACCTTGGCCCCGGCATCGTGCGCTTCGGGACGGAAAACGAATTCGCCACCATTGGCACCGCGCGAAAGCGTCCATCCGGTGAGCGCGCGCGCCACTTCGATCACATCCTGCTGCGTGTAGCCGCCGTCGACGCCAAGCGTGTGCAGCTCCATCAGCTCACGCGCGTAGTTTTCGTTGAGCCCGCGCTTGCGTTGCATCAGTTGCGCCAATTGCGGACGCTGCCGGGCCACGACTGCGGCCCGCCGCTGGGCTGCGCGGCGCTGCGCGGGTCGTATCTGGGCGAGGGTCGGGCGGCCGCTGTCGGCTACGCTCTGCCAGTTGTCGAGGTAGTACAGCATGGCCGGACTCCTGGCGACCGCGCCCAGCAGGTCGCGGAACTTCCCCAGCGTGTGCGGCCGGATGGTCTGCGCGTCGTATTCGGGCAGGAAGTAGCGCGTGCGATCCTTGCCGGCGAACACGTTGAAGTGATTCTCCCAGAAGTCCACCATGACCTCGTCGAGCTGACGCTCCGTCATCACGGCGCGGGCCACCCGACTGCTGGCGATTTCACCCAGGAACTGGAACGACTGACGGCCCTGTTGGCGCAGCATCATCGAGTCGGCAGCAGTGATCTGGCCACCGCCGCGCCGGGCCGCCTGCGCCAACTGGACGCCAGGCGGTGGATACTGGGCGAGCAGTTCCCCGCCAGTCTTGCCGAGTGTCGTGAACTGGGCGAGAAACGCGGTGGTCTTGCGGTCGTCGATGCGGTCGGGTTCGAGCTGCCGGGCAATCCAGGCATCGACGCCCATGGCACGCACGGCAGCGACATCCCCCGGACGGGGACCGAAGGCCAGGCGATTGAGCACGTGCTGCACCTGCTGGTCGGCGGTCTGCTCGCGCGCCGCGATATCGGTCGCCGATGCGGTATGGGAGGGCGCCGAACTTCCTGCGGCGCCGCCGCCCGACGAGGCACAGCCGACCAGCGCGATCGCGGTCGCCGCCGACAGGACGGCCGTGAACCTTATGCGGGAGGAAACAGGCGGGACGTGGCGCATGGGCGACTCGACGGAATGACGGCGCGCACAGCGGTCTCGATGGGACACGCGTCATTGGACGATGCCATTCAGGCCCCGTTAACGCTACAAACTGCCGGAGCGCGCGCGAGGCCTTGAGCGCGCGTGCGCGTCTCGGTTGCTTTCCCCCATGTCGGAGACAATGTCCGGGAGTCCCTCGGAGCCCATGCAAGACGCCTCGCACGATCCCCCCAACGGGAACGAACCGGAGGACTCCCGCGCCCGCAGGCTCTGGGATCGGGCTGTCGCCACGGGGTCGCTGGCCACCATTGCGACGGGCGGGGCGCTCATCGGCCTCGGCATGCGAGACGGCGACACCAGCCGGGTTTTTCGACTGGCGGGACGCGGCCTGCTGGAGCGCCTGGGCATCGCATCGGCGGCGGTGCCGCTCACCTCGGTGGGTGTGGGGTACCTGCACCACATCCTGGTGGCCACGCTCTGGGGTATTGGCCTGTCGCTGCTCGTGTTGCCGCTGCGTGGTATCACGCGGCTCCTCGCTGCCGTCATCGCCGCGGCCTGCTATGCGTGGCTTTCCGTCGTCCTTGTACCGTCTGTATTACGAATTGGTTACTCGGTGACTTCGAACACAGGTAGTGCGGTTCCCATAGGTGTATCACTTGCAGTCGCACTGCTTGGTGGAGTGTGGCTGGCCGCGACGGACACTCGCGGGTAGTTGGCGGGTAGGACCAATGAACGGCGAGTTGCGGTGGGTGTGCCTCCGGGCGCGACGCGGGCCGCTCGTTCGTTGCTGAGTGGTGGGGTCGACCGTCCATACCGTGAACGGCGCACGGATGCTGGTCTTCTCACCTTGTGAATTTTCTCTTGACCAGGAGGTACCAGATGGACGTCCTCGTTCGACTCGAGGCTCGTCCCAGCGATTCGCCGGTGCTCGCGCACGTGAACTCGATTCCCGTGCTCCCATTCGGAACCCGCTCGCGGCGTGAAGTGGTGACGCTGTACGGCGAGGCCGATGCTCAGTCGCTGGCCCTGGCCCTTGCGGCCACGGTGGAGAGTGAGCGAATGGATGCACCTCGATCGGGGGTCGTGCGACATCTCGGTGTGTGGCCGGGCCGCGGTGCGGTCGGC
>CAZPON010000321.1:3701-4147 GCA_964588045.1 uncultured Gemmatimonas sp. | reverse complement strand
CCCCTCGAACGCTCAACCCTTCGGTTGGCTCAACCCTGGCTGTTGCTCGCCCCTCTCTCGTCTCCCGTCTACCTTGCACCATGTCCAACACACCCGCTGCGATCATCCTCCTCTCCGGCGGACTCGACTCGACCACCGTGCTTGCCGTGGCCAGGCGTGACGGCTACACGCCGTATGCGATGACCTTTCGCTATGGACAGCGCCACGCCACGGAAATCGAGGCCGCGCGTCGCGTCGCGGCAGCGCACGGCGTGGCGCAGCATGTGGTCGTCGACATCGACTTGCGACAGTGGGGTGGATCGGCGCTCACCAGCGATACCGAAGTGCCCAAGGACCGCGACGTCACTGCCGGCCACACGGAGATTCCCGTCACCTATGTGCCGGCGCGCAACACCATCTTCCTGTCCTTTGCCCTGGCCTGGGCCGAAGTGCTCGGCGCCGGCGCC
>CAZPON010000321.1:0-3691 GCA_964588045.1 uncultured Gemmatimonas sp. | reverse complement strand
ACCTGACCGACGGCTACGTGAGAATCAACGCCGTATGCCGCCATCGTTGACGAACCAAATTGCGTTGCAGATCACGCCGCCGGCGCCATTTTCATTGGCGTCAATGCACTGGACTACTCGGGCTATCCCGATTGCCGGCCGGAGTACATCCAGGCGTTCGAGCGCATGGCCAACCTGGCGACACGGTCCGGAGTGGAAGGCACGCAGCACCTCACGATCCACACGCCGTTGCAGCACCTCACCAAGGCGGAGATCATCGCGCTGGGTCAGTCGCTTGGCGTGGACTATGCGATCACGACCAGTTGCTATGACCCGGCCGCCGACGGAACGGCCTGCGGACATTGCGACGCCTGTCAGTTGCGCCTGCGGGGATTCGCCGAGAATGGCATGACTGATCCCATCGGCTACGCCACCGCATAGGCAGGATGCATGGCCTACACCGTCAAGGAGTGCTTCTACACGCTGCAGGGGGAGGGCGTGCACGCGGGCCGGCCGGCCGTGTTCTGCCGTTTCGCCGGCTGTAACCTGTGGACGGGGCGTGAGTCGGATCGGGCCACCGCGGTGTGCACCTTCTGTGACACCGACTTCGTGGGCGTCGGACCCGATGGCGGGAAGTTCTCGTCGGCCGGTGAGTTTGCGGCGTTCGTGAAGGGGCGCTGGCCGTCGGGCGCCTCCGATGTCCGGCCGTTCGTGGTGTGCACCGGCGGCGAGCCGTTGCTGCAGCTCGACCGCGCCGCCATCGACGCGCTCCACGCCGAGGGCTTCGAGATTGCCGTCGAAACCAATGGCACCCAGCCCGCCCCGGCGGGCCTCGACTGGATCTGCGTGAGCCCGAAAGCCGACGCCCCGCTGGCCCTCGTGGCCGGGGACGAGCTCAAGCTGGTCTATCCGCAGCCGCTCGCGATGCCGGAGCGGTTCGAGGGCCTCGACTTCCGCCACTTCCTGCTGCAGCCCATGGATGGCCCGGACCTCGCGCGGAATACGGCCGAAGCCGTCGCGTATTGCCTGGCCCATCCTCGCTGGCGACTGTCGGTGCAGACCCACAAGGCCATCGGGGTACGCTGAGGCCCCTGAGCTCCGGTGCCGGTGGTGTGATGACCACGCTGGCGGGCCGGGCGCCCAAATGGTAGATTTCAGGGATACGTCCGCTGGCCAGCCCTCCCCGAATCCGCCCTCGCTTCGTGGTTCCTTCCCCCCGCCATATCCTGCCGCTTTGCCTCGCAGCCGCGCTGTTGGCGGCGACCTCGAGTGCCCAGGCGCAGACGGTGGAAGCCAAAAAGCCCTTCGCGGCGTTCAGTGCATCGGCCTCAGCCCTGCGGGACAGCATCGTGTCCATGGCGCGTGGCCAGATCGGCACCCGCTACAAACTCGGCGGTGTCAGCCCCAACCGTGCGCTCGACTGCAGCGGGCTCGTCAAGTACGTCATGGGCGCCCTCGACGTGATCCTGCCGCGCACGGCGCGCCAGCAGGCCACCGTCGGCCTCGAAATTCCGAAGGATCTGGCGTCCCTCGAGCCCGGCGACCTGCTGACGTTCGGTCGCGGCAAGCAGATCTCGCACATCGGCATCTATGTCGGCGATGGCCGCATGGTGCACGCCAGCACATCGAAGCGTCGCGTCATCGAGACGCCACTCAACCCGCGTTCGCCACTCATCCGTCAGTGGAAGGGCGTCCGCCGCCTGGTGGACGGGTCGAACACCGGGCTCCGCGACAGTCTGTTCGCCATTGCGGATTCGCTGCGCTGAGGCGCAGCATACGGGTACACCGGAATTCGCCAGCATCGCCTGGCGGTCAGGTCCTCGCCCACCGGAGGTATCGCATGTTCCGCTCCGCCCGTACGCGCGCGTCCGCGTTCGCACGCGCCCTCGCCGTGACGCCCCTCGTCGTCCTGTCGCTTGCGACGACAAGTGCCAGCGCGCAAGCCACCACACAAGCGCCGGCGCAGAGCAACAAGCTCACGATCGCCGACTATTTCGACTGGGAAACCGTCGCCAATCCGTCGCTCTCGCCCGACGGCAAGCACGTCATCTACACGCGCACGTGGATCGACAAGGTGAACGACAAGCGCGAGTCATCGGTGTGGCTGATGAATGCCGATGGCACGAGAAACCGCTTCCTCGTGAAGGGGGCCGACGCGAAGTGGGCGCCCGATGGATCGCGCATCGCGTATATCGCGCCCGGTGAGCCCGGCGGCCCGCAGTTGTGGGTCCGCTACATGGACGCTGAAGGCTCGACCACACAGATCACGCGACTCAGTGAATCGCCGAGTGACATCGAGTGGTCGCCCGACAGCAAGACACTCGCCTTCGGCATGCTCGTGCGCGGCACCGACTCCTGGCGCATCGCCATGCCCGCCGCGCCGCGCGGCGCCAAGTGGACGGAACCGCCGCGCGTCGTGACGAAGCTGCGCTACAAGGCGGACCGGCAAGGCTTCCTCGAAGACGGCCTGCGTCAACTGTTCACCGTGCCGGCCGATGGCGGAACGCCCCGTCAGGTGACATCGGGTGAATGGGCGGCCGGTGGCACCACATGGATGCCCGACGGCAAGAGCTTCCTCTTCACGTCGCTGCGCATCAAGGAGTCCGAATACGCGTGGCGTGAGTCGGAGATCTACAAGGTCGACGTGGCCAGCGGTGCGGTCACGCAGCTCACGACGCGCAAAGGTCCCGACAACAACCCGGTGCCGTCGCCCGACGGCAGGCTCATCGCGTACACGGGCTATGACAGCACCGACGCGACGTGGAAGGACGCCATCCTCTATGTGATGGACGCCGACGGCAGCAATCCGCGTGCACTCACCGAGAAGCTCGATCGCGCACCCAGCCGCATGATCTGGTCGCCCGATGGCCAGGGCATCTACTTCACCGCCGAAAATGAAGGCGCGCGCAACCTGTACTTCACGTCGCTCAAGGGGGACGTGCGTCAGGTGACGAAGGGCGCGCAGGTGCTGAGCACCAGCGACATCAACAGGAACTTCATGGCGGTCGGCACGCTGTCGAACCCGCTCAGGCCGGAAGACATCGTGACCTACGATGTGCGCACCCCGGTCATCAAGCAGCTCACCGATGTGAATGGCGACGTGCTGGCCGGCAAGCAACTCGCAACCACCGAGGAGATCTGGTACACGTCGGTGGACGGGTATCGCATCCAGGGGTGGATCGTGAAGCCGGCCGACTTCGACCCGGCGAAGAAGTACCCGATGATGCTCGAGATCCACGGCGGGCCGCATTCGATGTACAACGTCGGCTTCAGCTTCGCGCGACAGGATCACGTCGCGAACGGTTACGTGCTGCTCTACACCAACCCGCGCGGGTCCACGGGCTACGGGTCCGCGTTCGGCAATGCGATCAAGAACGCCTACCCCGGCAAGGACTACAACGACCTCATGGCCGGTGTCGATACCGTGATCAATCGCGGCTACATCGATACCAACCGCCTGTACGTCTTCGGATGCTCGGGCGGCGGCGTGCTGACGTCATGGATCGTAGGCCACACGGATCGCTTTGCCGCGGCCAGCGCCAATTGCCCGGTGACCAACTGGCTCAGTTTCGTGGGCACCACTGACGGCGCGAGCTGGTACCACAACTTTGCCAAGTTCCCGTGGGACGATCCCAGCGAGCACCTCAGGCGTTCGCCGATCATGTACGTGGGCAACGTCAAGACGCCCGTCATGAGCATGGTGGGCGTCTTG
>CAZPON010000320.1:0-4173 GCA_964588045.1 uncultured Gemmatimonas sp. | reverse complement strand
CTTGAGCTTGCCCAGCACCTCGTCGGGCGGTGCAACGAAACTGGTGCCCGCGTAGTTCGCCTCGAATCCCAGCGCACGATCGAGCTCGGTGGGGTGCGCGATGACTTCGTGAATCGTGAGCCACAGGTTCGACGGGTGCAGCAGCAGGTCATAGCGCCCCGGCTCCACCGGCTTTGCGCTCAGCTTTTCGACCGCCCATTCCGCGTACTGCGGCGCGCGATCCGCCAGCTTCGCATTCAGCACATGCTCGTATCCCAGCCCCTTGGGCGGGATATCGTTGCTGGCCACCGACTGAAAATCGCTGGCGTCGCTGGAGACGGCCGTCACGTTCACCGACGGCGACGCGCGGTAGATGGTCTGGATGATGTACGAACCATCGCTCGTCATGAGCGTCTTCTCTTCGCGCAGGAAGAACATCGACGCCGATGCGGTGCGAATGCCCTTCACCTTGAGCGCCGCCTCGGTGGCGGCCAGCAGCACCGCGACCTTGTCGGGAATCGCCACCGTGAACGGATCGGTGATGATCGGGCTCTTCCACTCGCCCACCTGATTGCCGGGTGTGGGCGCCAGCACCACCGGACGCAGTTGGCTGGCCCGATTGGCCTTGGCCTGGTCGAGTGCGGCACGCGCAATCGACGCCACCGAGTCGCGCGTGAGCTGGCTCGTCGCGGCGAAGCCCCACGCGCCGTCCACCAGCGTGCGCACGCCCATGCCGAACGTGTCGGTGTCGCTCACGCCCACCACGATGTGGTCGCGGACATTCACGTTCTGTTGTCGGCGCGCGGCGACGCGCACATCGGCGTACGATGCGCCGCCCGACCTCGCCACGTCGATGGCGTGCTGCATGAGCGCCTTGATGGCCGGGTCGTCTGCGGACGGACGGTCGGCAGACGTATGGAGCAGGCTGGCTGCAGGAAGTCGTTGGCCGGTAACGAGGGTTCCGGCAGCGACAGCCGCAGACGCCTTGAGGAAGTCGCGTCGCGAACGAGTCACGGGAGGTCCGGGGACGAAGGCAGGACGGTGGGAGGTGACCTGACGAACGGGCCACGCGGTTGCGATCTTTACATTATCATGATTCACACCCCTCCGCTGCCATTCCCCCGCCAGCCTCCCGCAATGCGACGCGCATTTGTTTCCGCGCTCGCCGGCGCCGCACTACTTGTGCTCGCCGCCTGCAGCGAATCCGAAAATTCGCCGACAGAGCCGACCACGCCCGCCGGCATCAGCGGGCGCATCACGTCGATCGTTCCCACGGGCCCGTATCGAGGCATCGTCCGGGTGGAGTTCGATCCCGACAACCCGAACGAAGGCCCGAAGGCGATGGTCAACGTGACGACGGTCACCACGATCCTTACGGTTTCCCGCGAAGAAGGCGATTTTCGCAGCCTCGCCAACGGGATCTGGGTGCGCGTGTGGTTCGACGGAGCGGTGGCCGAGTCGTACCCGGTGCAGGGTACCGCCGGCACCATCGTGATCGATTCCCTGGGCAGTTCAGTGGCAAGCCGCGCGCCCCGGTAGCCAGTTCCCGACGTCTTCGGTCTTGGTCTTTGGTTTTTTGTCTTCGGTCTTTTGTCTCCAGTCTCCCGTCTTCCGCCATGACTTTCGCCTTTCGCCGATCCTTGCTG
This sequence comes from uncultured Gemmatimonas sp., assembly GCA_964588045.1. Classification (GTDB taxonomy): domain Bacteria; phylum Gemmatimonadota; class Gemmatimonadetes; order Gemmatimonadales; family Gemmatimonadaceae; genus Gemmatimonas. The sequence goes on along the minus strand of CAZPON010000320.1, from coordinate 2,548 downwards.
CTGCTCGCCGTTGCGACCACCGTGCATGCGCAGCCGCGCATGAGTGCGCCCGGCGCTCCCACGACGCTCACGCCGCAGCAGCAGGCGGCGCGCGCGATCTACAAGGAACTGGTCGAGATCAACACCGTCGATTCGGTGGGCTCGGTGACGAAGGCGGCGGAAGCAATGGCCGCACGATTCCGCGCCGCAGGCTTCCCCGAAGCCGACATCGGCATCGTCGGTCCGCCGGCCATACCCGCGAAACAGAACCTCGTCGTCCGCTATCGCGGCAGGGGACAGGGCAAGCCCATCCTGCTGCTGGCGCACCTCGATGTCGTGGCCGCGCTGCGCAGCGACTGGCCGCGTGATCCGTTCGTGATGGTCGAGCAGGACGGCTACTTCCTCGGTCGTGGCGTAGCCGACGACAAGTCGATGGCGTCGATGTTCGTGGCGAACCTGCTGCGCTACAAGCAGGAAGGCTGGGTGCCGGCGCGTGATCTCATTCTTGCGCTCACGGCAGACGAGGAAGGCGGCGGCGCCAATGGCGTGGGATGGATTCTCGCCAATCGCAAGGAACTCCTCGACGCCGAGTACGCCATCAACGAAGGTGGCGGTGGCACGCTCATGGACGACAAGCCGTTCTTCCACTCCATCCAGGCCGCCGAGAAGATCCCGCTCAACTACACGCTCACGGTGCTCAACACCGGCGGCCATTCCAGCGTGCCACGCAAGGACAACGCGATCTACCAGCTCGCCAACGCGCTGGCGAAGATCGAGCGGTACACGTTCCCGGTCGAGTTGAACGACGTCTCGCGTCCGTTCTTCGAGCAGACGGCCAAGGTGGAGATGCCGTCGCTGTCCGCGGCCATGAAGGCCATCGTGGCGAATCCCGCGGACACCGCGGCCGCGGCCATCATCTCCCGGGATCCGCGCTACTCCTCGATGCTGCGCACCGCCTGCGTGCCCACGCGTCTCGCCGCCGGTCACGCCGACAACGCCCTGCCGCAAACCGCGACGGCCAACGTCAACTGCCGCGTGGTGCCCACATCGAGTGGCGCCGATGTGAAGCTGGTGCTCGAGCGCCTCATCGGCGACACCATCGTCAAGGTCACGATGCGCGGCGGCGATCGGAACAACGCCGGCGGCAAGCCGAGCCCGATCCACCCCACGCTGCTCGCGGCCACCACCGAATTGACGAAGAAGATGTTCAACGACGTCCCGGTGATTCCCACCATGTCCACCGGTGCCACCGATGGGCGGTTCCTGCGGGCGGCGGGGATTCCCACGTATGGCGTCAGCGGGATTTTCTCGGCGCCCGGCGAGACCAACGCGCACGGGCGCGACGAGAAGCTGCGCGTCAAGTCGTTCTACGACGGACTCGACTTCCTCTACGAGTTGGTGAAGAAGGTGGCCGACGCGCCTCCCGGCAGGCCGGTGTCCTGACGCGTCAGCCTTTCATGCCCGGTTCGCTGTCGATCACCGCTTTCGCGATATCGACCATGCGCACGGAGCGATCCTGGCTGCTGCGCTGCATGATGCGATAGGCTTCCTGCTCGGTGCTGCCTGTGCGGCGCATGAGGATGCCCTTGGCGCGCTCGATGAGCTTGCGCGCTTCCAACTGCTCCTTCGCCTCGGCGGCCTCGCGCTTGGCCGCCAGCAGTTCACGGGCGCGCATCACGGCCATGCGCAGCGTCGCATCGAGGGTCGTGGGCGGCATCGGCTTGGCCAGCAACGCCACGGCCGTACTGCGCAGCGCGTCGTCCATCGTGAGCGTCAACGACAAGTCACCGGTGACAAGCACCACGGCCGTTCCCGGCAGTGCATTCGCGATTTCCTCGGCGGCCTGCACGCCGCTGGCGCCGGGCATGTGCACGTCCAGCAGCACCGCATCGGGCGTGAGCTGACGCGAGTGCTCGATGGCCTCGGCGCCGCTGCCGACTTCGGCCACCACCATGTGCCCCAGCGCCGTGAGCAGCTCGACCACGGTGGAACGTTCGAGTTCGTTGTCTTCGGCAACCAGGACGCGAATTGTCGACGGGACGTCCGTCATGTCATGACTCGGGTAGAGCGGGGGCCTTTCGCCCCGCGATGTGATCCAGCAACGCTGCAGTGTCCAGCGGCTTGCACAGCACGAAGTCTGCACTGACCGCATCCTCACTGCCACTACTTGCATCCCAACCGGATATCACACCGATCCGTACCGACGGTCGATGCATTCTGGCATACGCAGCCAGGTCCCATCCGTTTCCATCAGGAAGCTCGAGATCCGTCAACAGCACGTCAGGTGCATCGGCGACAGTGCTGCCGAGTTTTTCGCGTGCCTCGGCACAGGTGGCGACCGCATCCACGCGATGTCCTGCCGCGCGCAGGAGACGACTGATCACCTCCCGTCCGGCGTCGTTGTCCTCGACGAGAAGAATATCCGACGGACCGGCTTTCTCCGACATCGCGGCCGGTGTCGTTACAGACATCGCACGGTCGCGATCCTGCGAAGCGTCTGTTGAAATACTTGCTCGGCGAACAATTCGCTCCAACTGCGCCGCGGCGAACGCGGCCGCTTCGGCCGCCG
>CAZPON010000319.1:0-4187 GCA_964588045.1 uncultured Gemmatimonas sp. | reverse complement strand
GACGCGCCTTCACGAGGTCGAGGACGCGCAAAGTTTGCCCCACCCGCATCCTGCCGCCCCACGAACGACGCAGCCCCGCGAACACCCGTCCTCCCGGATGCGCCACCACCGAATCGAGCACCGCATGGATCTCGGGATTGGACGCGAGCGCCGCACGCGCCTCGGCAATCAGTGTCCGGTTCCCATTGTACAGTTCGACGCGATCGATGAGCGCGGGCGTGAACAGCAGGCCGATCAGCACCAGCAGGATCACCGGTCGTACACGCGGTGAGACCCTCGGCACGCGCGCCACCGCGTGCCAGAGTGCCTCGCCTGCGACGCCGATGACGAGAATCGCGAACATGCCGACGGTGCCCACGAACCGGTAACTCACGAAGCTGAGCCGGGTTGGCAGCAGGGTGGCCAGTGGGCCGAGCATCGGACGTCCGACGAAGAGGACCAGCCACACGAGCAGTCCGACCAGCGCCAGCATGCGTGGCCGGCCGCGTCGCATCATGGCGACCACCATGCCGAAGGCCGCGAGCAGGGTGAGCACAGGCAACCGGCGCGAGTCGAGGTAGCGGCCCAGCAGCATGGACCGGACGGCACGACCGACCGGGCCGCTCGAGTCGCGACCTGCACCCGGCGATGTACTCATGTACAACCGGCTCGATTGCAGGAACGGCCACAGCATGTAGGCGGCCAGTGCGATCGCGATCGATCCGGCAACGGCCAGTCGCGCGAGTCGCGGCAGCAGCGTGCGTCGATCGGCGCCGACGAACACCACGACCAGGCTCGTCACGCCCATCATGCTGGCGTACACCAGGTGCGAGAGCGCCAGTGCGGCGAGCAGCAGGCTCGTTTTCACGTAGCCGCGTCCCTCGTTGACCGTGTAGCTCAGGCTGGCCAGTGCGAGGAACGACAGGTGCATCCCCCAGAGCTGCGTGTACAATCCCGGGCCACGCCAGATGTAGCTGTTGTAGTCGAAGCTCATGTGGCCACCGGCCAGCAGGGTCGACACGGCCGCGCCCACCGCCGTCGCTGCCGGCGAGAACCCTATGCGCCGCATCGACCACGCCACGGTGATCGGCAGGCAGACCAGCATGAGGTACTGCACGATGTGAAAGAGCTGCTCCAGTCCCACCGCGCCGAAGAACACGCGATGCAGGGCCACCACGGCGACGTGTGGCAGGTGCTGGTAGTACAGGAATTGTGGAAACCCCATCTCGAGCTGGGGGATCCAGAAGTCGAAGGGGTTGTGACCGTCGCGGAGCGCGTCGCTGGCGGCGTGCACCATGAGCAGGTGCAGGCTGGAATCGTTCTTGGCCGGCACGCCGGAGATCAGCTCCGGCGCCAGCATGATGGCGTTGAACAGCACCGGCGCCAGCACGAGGAGCCAGAACCACCACACGTTCCACTGCTCCTGCTCCGTCGTCGGGTCCGCCGGCCGGGAGGTTGCGGCGGGGGTGCGTTGCGTTGGACGCGGCTTGGCGCGCTTGCCGGACTTGCTCATGGTGGACGCATGGGGAGACGAGCGGCGCGAAAGGGCGTGCCGCAGCGCGAGGCGCTGTACGACGATAGCTTCCTCGACGGCGCGGCGTCAGCGGCAATTGACCGCCCGCGCGATTCCCTGGCCACCGTACGCGAGGCTTCGTCGGACCATTTGATGGACGTATCGAACGACCCGCTGTCCGAGGCACCGCCTCCCGTGCGGGCGACCCAGCGCCTGGCTGCGGGCGATCGGGTCGCCGTCATCGGTGCCGGGCCGGCCGGGCTGACCCTCGCCTACCTGCTGGCCAAGCGCGGGTTCGCTGTCACCGTGCTCGAGGGTACCGACATGGTTGGCGGTATCTCGCAGACCGCGCGCTACAAGGGGTATCGGTTCGATATCGGCGGCCATCGCTTCTTCACGAAGATCGCGCCGGTGCAGGAGCTCTGGGAGGAGCTGCTGGGCGACGACTTCATCGATGTGCCGCGACTGTCGCGCATTCACTACGACGGGAAGTTCTTCAACTATCCGCTCAAGGCGCTCAATGCGCTGACGGGGCTCGGCCCCATCAACGCCATCCGGATCCTGGCCAGTTACGTCCATGCGAAGCTGTGGCCGACACCGGTGGAGGAGACGTTCGAGCAGTGGGTGACGAATCGCTTCGGCCAGCGGCTGTACGAGATCTTCTTTCGCACGTACACCGAGAAAGTGTGGGGCATTCCGTGCGGTGAGATCCGCGCCGAGTGGGCGGCGCAGCGTATCCAGGGATTGTCACTGGCGCGCGCGCTGCTGAATGCCACGGCGCTCAACCGGCGCGATCCGGGGATCAAGTCGCTCATCAACACGTTCAAGTACCCGCGGCTGGGCCCGGGACAGATGTGGGAGACCTGCCGCGACCGCCTGACCGACATCGGCGGGACGGTGCTGATGCAGCATCACGTGCGACAGGTGGAGCTGACCGACGGACGCGCCACGGCCGTGATCGCCAATGGTCCCGAGGGCACGGTTCGCATCGACGCCGAGCATGTGGTGTCGAGCACCGATGTACGAGGGCTCGTGCGTGCGCTCGGCGACGCCGCACCGCCCAAGGCGCGTGCGGCCGCCGAAGGCTTGCGCTATCGCGATTTCCTGGTGGTGGCGCTGATCCTCGACGGCGAGCGACTGTTTCCCGACAACTGGATTTATGTGCACACGCCGGGCGTGAAGGTTGGACGCATCCAGAACTTCAACAACTGGAGTGCGGCCATGGTCCCCGATGCGGGACGGACCTGCCTCGGCATGGAGTACTTCTGCTTCGAAGGTGACGGGATGTGGACGTCGAGCGACGCGGACCTGATTGCCGCCGCCGGCCGAGAGCTCGAGGTACTGGGCCTCGCACCGGCACGCGCGGTCGTCGACGCGACGGTCGTGCGCATGCCCAAGGCGTATCCGATCTACGATGCGGTGTATCGCGAGCATCTCGACCGTGTGCGCGCGTTCATCGACCGGGTGCCGAACCTGCACACGATCGGACGCAACGGCATGCACAAGTACAACAATCAGGACCACTCGATGTACACGGCGATGCTGACCGTCGAGAACATGCTGGGCACGCATCAGCACGATGTCTGGGAGGTGAACACGGATTTCGAGTATCACGAGGAGCAGCGGGTGACACCTCCGGGCGCGGCCGACCGCGCCACGGCGGCATCATGAGCGCATCGAGCCCGCTGGTGCCGACGCTGTCGGTGATCGTGCCGGCGTACCAGTGTGCGCCGCTGCTGTCGGCGTGCCTCGACGGGTTGCGGGCCAGCGACCTGCCGCGATCGACGTGGGAGTTGCTGGTGGTCGACGATGGCAGCACCGACGAGACACCCGATGTCGCGCGTGCTGTCGCCGACGACGTGCTCCTGGTCGCCGACGGGCCGTGCGGGCCGGCGTTCGCGCGCAACCTCGGGGCCCGTGCCGCACGCGGTGCGGTGCTGGTGTTCATCGACGCCGATGTGGTGGTGGCGCCATCGACCTTGCGTGGAATCGCGGAACGGTTCGCCGCCGAGCCCTTGCTTGGCGCCGTGTTCGGCGCCTACGACGACACCCCCCGGGACCCGGGACTGGTGTCGCAGTATCGCAACCTCCTGCATCGGTATGTGCACGTGCTGCATGCCGGTGACGCCGAGACGTTCTGGGCCGGCTGCGGTGCGGTGCGGCGCGACGCGTTCCTGGCGGTCGGCGGGTTTGACACGGTACGCTATCCGCGTCCGCAGATCGAGGACATCGAACTGGGGTATCGGTTGAAGGCGCGCGGCGAACGGATCGTGCTCGATCCGGCGCTCGTCGGCACTCACCTCAAACGCTGGACCTTTTTCCGGATGCTGCGCACGGACCTGCGTGAGCGCGCGATTCCCTGGACGCACCTGCTGCTGTCGCGTGGTACGGTGATGGGGGACGGGCCGCTCAACCTGACGGGCGGGGAGAAGGTGCTCACCGTGCTGGCCGGGGTGGGTGTGGCGAGTCTCGTCCTCGCGCTCGTGACCTGGAATGCCACGCCGGGCTGGCTGGCCGTCGCCTGTGCCGCCATGATCATGGCGGGCAATGCGAAACTGTTCGCCTGGTTTGCCCGTCGTCGAGGATGGATGTTCGCGATGGCGACGATGCCACTGCGGCTCCTGTTCTACGTGGTGAGTGCCATTGGTGGTGGGTGGGCCGTGATGACTCATGCCGGACAGCGCGTTCCCGCCAC
>CAZPON010000318.1:0-4196 GCA_964588045.1 uncultured Gemmatimonas sp. | reverse complement strand
TCGTGGGAGCTCCTGGCAATGGCCACTGCGAACAGCACCACGAACAGCACGAATGGCACCATCGCGCCGTTGGCCGCCGCGCCCACCGGATTCGCGGGAAGCAGCGACGTGATCCATGACGCGAGCGATTGCGCCTGTCCGCCCTGACGCAGTTCCCGCGCGGCCTCGATGGCGCCGGCTGGCAGTTCCGGTCGCGCACCATCGGGCAACAGGGTGAACAGCGCGGGCGCCACGACCGACACGACGACGGCGGCACCGAAGAGCAGCGCAACGAACACGATCAGCGTGCGGGCTCCCAGGCGTCCGATGTCCTTGACGTTCGACGCCGACGCCACGCCCGTGATGATGAGCGCCACGATGAGCGGGATGACCGTCATGCGAATGGCGGTCACCCAGAGCATGCCGATGGGAGCGACGCCGTCGGCGAGCTGCAACGCCTGCGTGCTCCCCGATGCCGCGATGCCGATGCCAATGCCAATCGCTGCGCCGAGGGCGACAAGAACGCGGGTGCCTTCTTTCATGGGGGCGTGGCTGGAAGCTTCCGTGAGGCGAAATACAGTGCGATCCAACCTAACGCTCGTCACGATCCTCGCCGATACCTGGTTCATTCTGGTTCGGGTTCATTTTCCGCCGCTCAGGTGCAATCGCCCGCCAACGCTGATGCCCCGCGATTTGTCGGCGCCGAAGTATCCGCCTATCAGCATGTCACCGGAGTGCGCGATGGGGATCGCGATGTTTCCCGTGACGATGCCCGGGAGATCATCGCCCGGATACGGGAGGAGTCCGACCCCGATGAATGCGCGCTCCGTGTGGTAGCCTGACCGGCCAATTCCCACTCCCAGCGTGCTCATTGGTACCTGTCCCGGCGAGCGCACGCCATTGATGTCCAATCGCAGGTACAGCTTCTCGCGGTCGCCAAGGCGCACATGAAAGATTGGACGGATCACCTGGGATGTCGTCGTCTCCGTGTAGGAATCCCCGGTGTACTCGCCCTTGGGCATGGTCGCGATCCCGATCCCGAGTGCTCCCGACTTCCCTTCATGTCCAACCTGCGCACCGGCGAAGGTGCCTGAAAACGGCGGGTCAAAGTTGTCGAGAAGCGCTTCGCCATCGCAGTTGCCGATGATCGCCGGAGAACACGCCCCGACGGATGCAGCCGCCTTCCCGATGAATCCGGAGAGGCGGATGGTCTCCCGTGGCAGGTAGTCGAAAACTGCGCTGGCCACCTTCGATTCGACTTCTCGATCGGCGCGCTTGGCCTTGCTGACCTCGGAGCAATTGAAGCTTTCCTGCAGGAACTGGTCGGCACCGAATCCGATGCCGACATCGAATTTCCCGTCGGCCGTCTGCTTGACGCCGACCGGGGCGACCTGGAAGGCGAGAAGCGCGACGGAAGCGCTCCATCGACGTACGAGCCGACATGCGCGACGCGTTGCATCAACTGGCGAAAATGCCTGCGACATGCTGGCCTCGGCTCAGTAGGAGTGGTTCGGAGCGCAAGATGCCGGCGGCCATCGCCGAGGACAATACGTCAGATGACGCAGTCATTCCGCGAGTCTCGTGCTATCCATAGGGCTGGCATCCTCGGCGATTCGTCGGCATTCTGGGTCGTGCCGACATCCACTGCCACCGCCGCGACGTTCGAGTCGGATTCCGACTGGGCGCTGCCTATCGAGGGCGCGCCTGACGATGTGTACGCGCTGGTGCGTGCAGCGTTTGCCAGCGCGGGCTTCACCGAGGAGGCACTCTGCCGGCGGTTCGGCCTCGCCAGCATCGTCGATTTCAAGAGCCTGCGCGAGGGTCGCCCAGCGCGTGCGCGACACGGCGATGCACTCGAGGTGCTCACCGACCTGTTCCTGGACCTGGTTGGCGTCGGCGAGGCGCGCGCCTGCGAAGCGCTGGGTGCGCCGGTGGTGGATGCCCTGCGCGCACTGCGGCTCGTGCGCGCCGCCGATGCGACCACGCCGCAGTTGCTGGCCACGATGCTGTTGTATCCGACGGCCGGTGTGCTGCTCGTGTCGGACCGCACGTTCGCGCGCCCCGGCGAGGAGCTCGACCTGCTCCCCGAGTTCGTGTATCCGGCCATCACGCGCAATACGGCCATGTTCGTGCGCATGATGCCACCGTCGGCGTGCGACGCCTTCCTCGAGATGTGTGCCGGGACCGGCATTGCGGCCATCGCGATGGCGTCACGCGTGACGCATTCCTGGTCGCTCGATATCGCCGCGCGGTCGACACTGGTAGCCCGCTTCAATGCGCGGCTCAACGGCCTGCCCAATGTCACGGTGGCACAGGGCGACCTGTACGAGCCGGTGCAGGGTCTCACATTCGATCGCATCGTGGCGCATCCGCCGTATGTGCCGTCGATGGACCAGCAGCTCATCTATCGGGACGGCGGCCCGGACGGCGAGTTCATCACCCGCCGACTGGTGACCGAACTGCCCCGGTACCTGCGGCCCGGCGGACGATTCTACGCGACGTGCGTGGTGACCGATCGCACCGGTGCCCCGTTCGAGGCGCGGGTGCGCGAGTGGCTGGGCGACGCGCAGTCGGAGTTCGATGTCGTGGTGGCGGTCACCAGCGCCGAGCATCCGTCCGAGTACTACTTCAAGAGCGCGATCAACGGCAAGCGGAGCTTCGCCGACGCGGAGCAGCGACACCGCGCGCTCGAGGCGCTGCGTGTCGAGCAGATGGTGTACTGCTCGTGGGTGCTCGAGCGTCACACGTCGACCCGCGCGCCGGCGACCGCGCGCCTGTGGCGCGGTGCGGAAACGACGGGACGTGAACTCGAGCAGTACTGTGACTGGCTGACGCGGCGAGACGCACCGGACCGCGCGCAGCGCATGCTGGCCGCGTATCCGCGCCTCGATCGCGGTGCGAGGCTGCGCCAGACACAGGGGCTCGTTGGCGAGAAGTGGTCGGTCACGCACCTCGAGCTTCAGGTCACGTGGCCGTTCACGGCAACGCTGGCCTGTCCCGACGATGTGGCGCAGCTGCTGGCGCGGTGTGATGGCACGCGCACGCTGAAGCAGCTGATCACGGTGCTGCGACAGAAAGGATTCCTCAAGGTGTCGGTGACAGACGAGGCGGTGCTGCAGGTCGTGTCGTCGTGCGTGTCGGCCGGCGCGCTGCATCTCGAGGATGCCGGGCGCCGGCCGGGCTAGCACGCCGGTGCCTACTTGCCGCCGCTCAGGTGCAGTCGCGCGCCAATCGTGGCGCCCCGCGACTCACCTGCACCCGCGTAGCCGCCGATCAGGACATCACCGTAGTTGGCGACCGGAATCGCGATGTTGCCGGTGATGACCGTGGGCGCGTCTGTGCCAACGTCCGAATACGGCAGGAAGCCGATGCCGATGAAGCCGCGTTCTGTGTGGTAGCCGGGCCGTCCGACTCCCACGCCGAGGGTCAGGAGCATCGGCACCTGACCGGGCGTGCGCACGTTGTTGACATCCAGGCGCACGTACTGCTTCTCGCGGTTGCCGAAGCGCGCGTAGAACGTCGGTCGCACCACGTGGGACGTCACACCGTCGGAGTTCTCGGCGTAAGTGCCTTCGGGCAGGGTCGCGATGCCCAATCCAAGGCCCAGCCTCCGCCTTTCGTGGGAAAACTGCGCGCCGGCGAACCCACCTGAAAAGGGCGGGCCGAAGCGGCAGTTGACGACCACGCCGGAGCTGCATTCCCCGGCCGTCGAGGATGCGCCGCCGACGAACCCGGAGAAGCGCATGTCGTCCTTCGGCATGTAGTCGAAGATCGCACTCACCACCTTTGATTGCACCGATCGTTCGCTCAGCTTGCTGCCATCGCACCCGAAGGATTCCTGCAGGTACTGGTCGGCCGTGAACCCGACGCTGACGTCGAATTTTCCGTCGGCCGTCTGCTTGACGGCCACGGGCGTGACCTGGAACGCGAGAAGCGCGATGGATGCGCTCCATCGACGGGCGACTGTCCATGCGCGGTACGTTGCACGAGCAGCTGTTGCGGAGAATGGCTGGGTCATCATGGCCTCGGCTCGGTGAGTGGAGCCGTACGATGACGCTCGCCGGGTGACGCGGCCCATACGTCATGCGACGCAGTCGCTCGCGCGTATGGCGTAGAAGTAGAAGACGGGAGACGGCCACCTACCAGGGCTGCACCTGCTCCGCGATGCGTCCGCTCTCGACGAGGTCACGGAGTTCGTCGCCCAGCCGCTCCGACGC
>CAZPON010000317.1:0-4200 GCA_964588045.1 uncultured Gemmatimonas sp. | reverse complement strand
GGGGACGGCAACGTCCTCGCCGGAGTCGCTGCAGCAACCGCCGCTGCCAATGGGGCCAGCAACGGCCGGTACGCCAGCCGCATCCTGGTCAAGCACGACGGCCGGATGTTCTTCGTGAAGACCACCGAAATCGACTGGATCGAGGCCGATCGCAACTACGTCAAGCTGCATGTCGGCAAGGCGGCCCACACCATTCGCGACCGGATCAGTCACCTCGAGGAAACGCTCGATCCACGCCTGTTCGCGCGCATTCATCGGTCCACGATCGTGAACCTGAATCGCGTGCGGGAAATGCAGCAGTGGTTTTCCGGCGACTACGTGGTGATTCTCGAGGACGGCACGCGGCTGCGTCTCAGCCGGCACTACCGCGATCGGGTGGAGAAGCAGGTCGGCGTGTAGTCGGGTACTGCGGGGGGCGGCGGTTCCGGAGGCGTGTATGTTTCGGCATGTCTCCTGATGCCGGTGCTGCACATGCGATGCCCCCCAGTTGGCAGTCCCGGCTGGTGAGCCTGATGGTGCGCGCGTACATGCGCCCGCATTCGTACCAGCCGATCGACCCGGCGAGGATGCGGCGCCGCATGAACCGACCGGACGTGCCGCGACGCTTCATGGTGCGCTCGACGGGCGTTGCGGTCTCGGCCCTTCCGCCATCGGATTCCTGGCCCGGCGGTGAGCAGCTCGCATGGCCCGGCGCGTCCGCATCCGCGCCGGTGCTCCTGTACTTCCATGGTGGCGGTTACCTCGCCGGATCACCGTCCACGCATCGTCCGCTGGCCGCGTCGCTGGTGTGGCGTATTTCCGGCTCGGCCTTCGTGCCGAAGTACCGGCTGGCCCCGGAGCATCCGTACCCGGCCGCCTTTCACGATGCGCGCGCGGCCTGGCGGCACCTGGTCGACGAGCGCGGCATCGCCCCCGGGCGCATCGTCGTTGCCGGCGACTCGGCCGGCGGCGGGCTGGCGCTCGCCTTGGCTATTGCATTGCGCGACGAAGGGGGGCCGTTGCCGGCCGTCGTGGTGGCATTCAGTCCGTGGACCGACCTGGCAGCCACCGGCCCTTCGCTCGACGAAAACACGGAGAGCTGCGCCATGTTCGCCGGCGACACGGTGCGTCGCGCGACGCGATTCTACGTTGGCGCATCGGACGCGACGCACCCCTACATCTCGCCGCTCTATGGCGACTATCGGGGCCTGCCGCCCATGCTCATCCACGCCAGCCACGACGAAGTGCTGCGCGACGACGCCGTGCGGGTCGCCGCGCGCGCGCGCGACGCCGGCGTGGACGTGGAGATGCGGCTGTGGCACCGCGTGCCGCACGTGTGGCAGTTCTTTCCCGCGGTGTTGCCCGAGGCGGAGCAGTCACTGAATGACGCCGCGACGTTCATTCGCACCCGGGTGCCCGGTCTTTAGTCTTCAGTCTCCCGTCTCCCGTCTCCCGTCTCCCGTCTCTCCTGTGTTGCCTCGCGCCGCTCACGTGACGAATCGTGACTGCTCCGTGGCCAATGCGTCCAGTGGGCAACAACATGCTCATGGCCACAGACTATCGACCGCCCGACTGGGCTCCCCTACAGCGCGCACTGGCGGCCGAGTTCGGGGTCGACGCGATCGACGCCTCGGCGGCCTTCTGGTTCATCGGATATATCGACGGACCCGCCGACGTCGGTGAACTGCGCCTCTACGAACACAGTGTGACCCGGCGACGCCTCGTGCTCGACCGCGACGGCGGGGCGTACCGCTGGTTCTCGGTCTTCGCGGGCTACAGTCGCATCAGCATCGAAGACGCGCTCGTCGACGCGTTGGCGTAACGCCTCAGTCGTACGCGAACGTGAAGTGGACCAGGAGTCCTGCCGAGACTCGAGGCTGTGACCGCAGATATCTCTCGACTCACGTCCATCGATCGCCCGACGGTCCCCGCCGCGACTGGTAGCAGCGGGAGCGGCGTGGTGGAGCCGTCCCGGGCGCTCACGCGCATCACATCGGTCGATCCGCACGATGCGATCCCCACGCAGCCGCTCGGGCGCAGCGGACTCGATGTGCTCGATGTGCTCGCCGTCACCGACCAGGTGGCAACCCGCGAGGCCACCGGCTCGGTGGCGCGCGAAGCCGGACTCGAACACGCGCGCGGATCGCTGTTGCGCAATCGACCGGGCGAGGCGCTGGCATCGCTCGACGGCATCTGGGATGGAGCGCGTCACAGCGAGGAGGGCTGGTACCTGCGCAGCGGCGCGCTGTCCGCGCTCGGCCTGCCCGGCGAATCGGAGCGCGTTGCCGGCGAGGGTCTTGCGTTGCGTCCCGCGTCGATGGCGTTGCGATTCATGCAGTCGTTCGCGCGCCTGATGCTGGGAGATATTTCCGGGGCCCGCAGTGTGCTGCAGCCCGCACTGGAGCGTGCACCGACCGAGCCGCTGCTGATTGTCCAGCGCGCGCTGGTGCAGGCGAAACAGGGCGATCCGAAAGCAGCCGACGCACAGGTGCAGCAGCTTGGTGTCGCGATGCCCGATCATCCGGTGGTGACGTGGGGACGTTCAATGCTGCGTTCGATTGCGGCCGACGCGGCCCGGCAGCAATCGCGATCCACACCCATCGCGTCGTCGGCAGCCATCGCCGACGCCATCGCCGACGCCATCGCCGACGCCATCGACGCGCTCCCCCCGACCGATGCGAGCACGGCGGCGATCGAACGCTTCGGTGAGCGACTGGCGAACGAACCGATGCCGGAGACGGTCCGCGAAGCGCGCATGCTGATGCGTGCCTTCAGTGCCGGTGGCACGCTGGCGACAGCAGTCACGCCAGAGCATGCACACGCGGCGCGCATGGTGCTCGCGACGTTCCTGGGTGTCGCAAGCGGTGAAGGCACGGAGGCGCGGGCGCCCCTGCGTTCGCTGATGCAACAGCTCGTGCCGTTGCTGCAGCATGCGCGCGCCGACGATGCCGAGCGGATCATCCGTCGTCAGGGTGCGTTGCTGCGGGAACCGGTAGGCCGCCTGCTGCTCGCGCTCGCGCGCGGCAGCGGTGTGCGCGACACATCGCCGACGCCGGATCGCGCAACAGAAACGCCCCCGGCAGGCATGCCGGTTGTGCGCGGCGAACCGGATCGCGGTCCGCTGGTACCGGTGCGGCTCGGCCTCGGGCTGCTCGACGAAACGCCGACATCGCGTGTGGCGCTCGATCCGGCGCGGCCATTCGGCGTGCGTGATGACGGCGGCGTGATCCGTTACATGATGAGCGGCGATATGCGCGCGATACCGAGCCCGGCGCATGGCGTGGAACTCACGGGGGCGGGGTGGGGCGCGGCGGCCGCTGCCGCGTCCGCGGGCATGCCCGGTAAGTCCGGCCTGGCGGGGGCTCGCCTGGGGCCCGTGGTGTGCGTCGCGCTGGCCGTGGGAGCGCTGGCCACCGGTCATTGGTTCGTCGCCATTGCCCTGGGCGCCGGAATCGGCTGGCTTGCCCTGCGTCGAAGCGACCGGACCCACGAGGGGAGCTCGTCGCAGTAGATTGCGCGCGGTCGCCGCATTCCGGCGACGTATCCAGCCGCCACTTGCCGAGTTCCGCCATGTCCCAGTCGTCGTCTGCGCCCGTTTCGGCGTTCCTCCGCCATCACTACCGTCACTTCAACGCCGCCGCACTCATCGACGCCGCCGACGGCTACGTCGCGCATCTGGACCAGGGCGGCAAGATGATGATCACGCTGGCCGGTGCAATGAGTTCGGCCGAACTGGGGCTGTCGCTGGCCGAGATGATCCGGCAGGACAAGGTGCACGCGATCACGTGCACCGGTGCGAATCTCGAGGAGGATATCTACAACCTCGTCGCGCACGATCACTACCAGCGCGTGCCCAACTACCGCGACCTCACGCCGCAGGATGAGCAGGCGCTGCTGGAGCAGCACTTCAACCGCGTGACCGACACCTGCATTCCGGAAGCCGAGGCGATTCGTCGCATCGAGAAGGCGATTCTCGATGAATGGACGGCGGCCGACCAGGCGGGTGTGCGGTATTTCCCGCACGAGTTCATGTATCGCATCCTGCTCAACGGCTCACTGGAGCAGTATTACCAGATCGACCCGAAGGATTCGTGGATGCTGGCGGCAGCGCAGAAGAACCTGCCCATGATCGTGCCCGGCTGGGAAGACTCGACGACCGGCAACATCTTCGCGTCGTACTGCATCGAGGGCGGCGTGAAGAACGTACACACGGTGCGCAGC
>CAZPON010000316.1:0-4214 GCA_964588045.1 uncultured Gemmatimonas sp. | reverse complement strand
GCCCAGCACGCCGGTGGCGTGCGAGTCGTCCACGACCACGATAGCGTCGTGCTCGCGCGCGATCTGCAGGATGTCCGGCAGTTTGGCGATCGCGCCTTCCATCGAAAACACACCGTCGGTCCAGATGATGCGCCGTTTGGCCTCTTTGGCGCCGCGCAACTTCGTGCGCAGGTCGTCCATGTCGGCGTGCTGGTACACGGCCGTCGTGCACTTCGTGATCGCCTTGGCGAGTCGCACCGAATCGATGATGGACGCATGGTTCAGTGCGTCGGAGACGACGAAATCGCCCTCGCGTGCGATCGACGGCGTGAGCGCCTCGTTGGCGTTCCACGCCGACACGTACGACAGCGACGCCTCGGTGCCCACGAAGCGGGCGAGCGCCGTCTCGAGCTCGCGATGGATCGTGAACGTGCCGCAGATGAATCGCACCGACGCCGTGCCGGCGCCGAACCGGTGCAACGCATCGATGCCGGCCTGCACAACCGTCGGCTCATTGGCGAGGCCGAGGTAGTTGTTGGATGACAGCACGATCACCTCGCCGCGCCCTTCCATCTGCACGCGCGCGCCCTGCGGCGACTCGAGGTGATTGAGGCGCTTGTACGTGCCCGCGGCTTTCAGCGCGTCGAGTTCGGCTTGGAGATCAGTAGTGAGGCTGGACACGATTTCCTGACGTTTGAGGTTCTGCCGGTCGGGGGACTGCTGGAGGGATGCGCAACAACAAATTTCACGCGGAGCCGCGGAGGAAGCGGAGCGGTCGTCGAATGCACAAACATCTCCGCTTCCTCCGCGGCTCCGCGTGAAATTTGTGGTTGCTCAACCCTCCGGCAGTTCAAATCTGAAAAATGATCTTCCCCGCGTCGCCGGACTTGATGAGCGCCATCGCCTCGTCGACCGCTTCGAGCGGCAGGCGATGCGTGATCACCGGGGTCGGGTCGAAGTTGCCGGAACTGATGAAGCGGCTCATCTGGTGCCAGGTGTCGTACATGCGCCGGCCCACCACGCCGTAGATGGTCAATCCCTTGAAGATGATCTCGCTCGCGAAGTCGATGTCGATCGTCTTCGAGGGGATGCCGAGCATGTTCACACGGCCGCCCGGGCGCGCGAGGGCGAAGGCCTGGTGTACCGCCGATGGCACGCCGGACATCTCCAGCACCACGTCGGCACCGACGCCGGCGGACGCGGCCAGCACGGCCCGCTCGGCCTCGCCGGGGAGGACCGCGTCGTGCGCGCCCATCGAGCGCGCGAGTTCCAGGCGCTTCGGGTTCACGTCGCTGGCAATGATGCGCGCTGCGCCGGCGGCCTTGCAGATGCCCACCGCGAACGCGCCGATCGGACCGCAGCCCGTGATGAGCACGACCGCGCCCGGGATGTTGGCGGTGAGTGCGGTGTGAAAGGCGTTGCCCATCGGGTCGTGGATGCCGCCGATGTCGTAGCTGACCGTGTCATCCAGGTGCCACACGTTGGTGGCCGGCATGGCGATGAACTCGGCGAAGCAGCCATCGCGGGCGACGCCGATGATGCGCGTGCCCGGGTCGACGTGCGCCTGGCCGGTGCGGCTGAAGAGCGACCGCTCGTCGACGATGTGTCCCTCGGCCGTGACGCGGTCGCCGACCTTGACCGTCTCCACCAGGCTGCCAACGGACACCACGTCGCCGGCGAATTCATGGCCCACCACGAACGGCGGCTTGCAGCGGCCCGCGGCCCACGCGTCCCACTCGTAGATGTGCACATCGGTGCCGCAGACGCCGGCGCTGCGGACGCGAATGAGCACCTCGTCATCGCGAATGGTCGGTACCGGGACTTCGGTGAGTGTCAGTCCCTTGCCGGCTGAGGTCTTGACCAACGCTTTCACAGGCGCTCCATGGAGTGCGATCGAGGGGCACGCGACCGACGCGTGCGGACCTAAACTCGCACGGCGCCCGGCCCGGTGGTAGGCCGCGGCGGACGATCCGGAAATGTTGCCGTTATGTATTCGCGCGCGTTCTATAAACGCGGTATTGCGCGGCGGAATTATCCACGTGTATATTCGCGTTCATATCAACGACTTGCGCACGCTTTACACATGCTCGTCCGGGCCGATTCCGGAAGTTTGTGAATCGGAGGCCGGATGGGGTGCGCGGACCTCAACGGAATCGCGTGGCGACAGCACGGCACGAGTTCCACCAGCAGTCCCCCGTCGCGACCGCGACGTCCTTCCTTCGCTCCGCGACCCGCGCGTGCCCTGCGCCCTTCGCGTCGAGCGGCCGCCTCGCAATCCCCCCTGCATCGATCCGCGTGCCCTCAGGACGCGGTGCATCGACCCTCCCATGGCTCGTGCCTGATTCGGCCCGGGTCCCCGCCTGCACGTGCCTCCTGGAGGCCGTGTAGCGCGCGACGCCCATCGTGCTTCGGCACGGTCACGTCGCGTGCGCTCACCTTTCCACCGGGGGAAAGGGAGCGACCGAACCTCTCAGAAGAGAGCTTGAACATGGCAGCAGCAAAGAAGGCCGCAAAGAAGGGCGCGAAGAAGGGTGCCCGTAAGGCGGCCAAGAAGGCGGCGCGCAAGCCCGCCAGGAAGGCGGCAAAGAAGGCCGCGAAGAAGTCCACCAGAAAGGCGGCGAAGAAGGCGGCCAAGAAGTCCACCCGAAAGGCCGCCAAGAAGGCGACCAAGAAGGCGACCAAGAAGGCGGCGAAGAAGTCCACCAGGAAGAAGGCCGCCAAGAAGGCCCGCAAGCCCGCCAAGCGCAGCAAGAAGGCGGCGGCGCCGGCCCCCGCCGCGGCGTAACCTGCTCGTCAGAGCAGGCGCATCATCGAGTGGGTAAACGTGAAGGCGCCGGCATGTCTGCCGGCGCCTTTCACGTGCGGTTCAGTTGTCCGGGCGCGTCAGTGCGCGGCGACCAGCTCGGGCACCAGGTCGCGGATGTCCAGCTCGTCGGGAACAGGGCCCCAGACAAAGGCGGAGAACTTTGGCGTAGCATCGCCGCGGCCACCGTCGGCGATCACGATGCCCATGGGCTCGTGGCGGATTTCTGGAATTCTATTTGTTCGCATGGCAATCTCTTATGCATGGTGTATGCCACCGGCTGCCATTTCGAAACATGTTGCCGTACAAGCACTTACGGTGTAGCTGACGGGAGGAGCGCCGGCCTGGTGTCCATCGGACACGTCAGGTTTTCATCTGCGCGTGTCCGTGCGACACGCGCAGACGCCTCAGGCGACGGCGGCCTGCTTCCGGGCGAGGAACGTCTCGGGACGTCCCATCCCGCGCTCGATGGAGATCGACCACCCACTGTAGCGCGTGGTCAGCTCTTCCAGCGCGGCGCCGTCGGTACCGGCGGCGATCGTCTCCACCAGGTGCACCCCGCCGTCCACGGTGGCGCTCTGCAGCACCTCGATCACCCGCGCCCGGTCCTGCGGCGACAGGCCCGTGAACGCCGACGGAGAACACACGACGGCATGCAGCTCCACATCGGGCGCCCACGTCCCCAGTTCGGCGCAGTAGCTGCGAACGCGCTGGGCCAGGCCCGCAGCCTCGGCTGCCTTCACGACGCGCTCCACGGCGTCCCTGCCGGGCTCCACGGCCGTCACCGTGCACCCACGCGCTGCCAGGAAAAGTGCCGGCCCCTCCCGCTCGGCGCCGGCCACCAGCACGTTCCGGTCGGACGAGTCCTTGAAGGCGCGCACCAGCGCCGCGTCGGGGTCGATGCCCCAATGCTCGGGCTTGCTGTACTGCTCGAGCATCTTGAGCCGGCGCCGCTTCCACGTGGCGTAGGTCGGCAGCCGCAGGCGCCTGGAGATGATCCGGTCGACTTCCTGCCAGACGACGATCTCGGTCAGCGTGATCTGGGCCTGGCTGCACAGGGTCGCCACCGCCTCGTCGCCGATCTTGAGCAGCGCGCCACGCGACACCGAGTCCTTGTAGTCCTCGATTTCACGCTCGACGAACAGCTCGTATTCGTGCCGGAGGGAAAGCTGCGACTGGAAGGGAGTACCCCATGTGGAAGATTGTGGATAAAGTAGGTCAAAGGGCCAAATGCGCAAGAGCCAATTGTGACCCGCGCCCATCTAATCATGTGCAAGTCCTGAAGTTGCGGGATGGCGCGACAGTCTCGTGTCACACATCCGACATCAGATTTGTAGCGCCACCAGGTGGATAACCGCCCAGGCGCGGAGCCAGACGGCATGACGCGGATGACGCGGACAAGCGCGGATTGTCCCGAGCCGGGGCCGGCATC
>CAZPON010000315.1:0-4244 GCA_964588045.1 uncultured Gemmatimonas sp. | reverse complement strand
TGCCGCGCTCAACCACCCCAGCGACTTGGCACGATCGTCGGGCCGCGTTGCGTCGGCCACGTACGCCTGAATCACGCTCACCGTACCGCCGCCGGCGCCCTGCACGATGCGCGACAGGAACAGCAGCCAGAGACTGTCGGCATACGCGAACACGACGTACGCCACCGCACTGGCGGCGAGGCCGACCATCAGTGCCGGCCGTCGTCCGTGCTTGTCACTGAAACGTCCCCACAACGGTGCACTGATCAACTGCGCGAGGCTGAACGCACTGACGAGAAAGCCCACGACCAGGCCGCCACCACCAAGGCTCTTCGCATAGAAGGGCAACAGTGGCAGGATCATCAGCAAGCCGAGCATGTCGATGAACGCCGCCACCATCAGCACGGTCAGCTTGCCGAACGCGCTCTTCTCGGGGTCCTGCGACGGGTGTTCGCCCGTGCGGGTCACGCCTTCGCTCACTCGGTCTTCCCCAGGGCGGCTGGTGCGACGCTGCGGCCCACGACACCGGCCAGCGCCACGATGGTCAACACGTACGGGATCATCTCGACGAACTGGCTGGGCACGAGCTGCGCGCCCTGAAGCTGGATCTGCAACGTTTCCGCGCCGGCGAACAGGAGACAGGCCACTGCTACTCGCATCGGTTCCCATCGTCCGAAGATCACCGCGGCGAGCGCAATGAAGCCGCGACCCGCCGTCATGCCGTCGGTGAACTGGTGCTGGTCGAGCGCGAGATACGCACCGCCCAACGAAGCGAGTGCGCCCGACAGCAACAATCCCTTCAGTCGCAACGAACCCACGGGAACGCCCAGTGACGCCGCCGCCTCGGGCTTCTCGCCAACCGCGCGCGCCCGCAATCCGAACGGCGTCTGGTACAGCAGCCATCCCAGCGCGGGCAGCGCGAACAGGCCGATCCACACCACCGGGTTGGCGAAGCTGGCGAGCATGGCATTGGCGGCGCCCTCGCCGCCGAAGCCCGCCACGCGCGGCGAATTGCTGGCGCTGTCGAACACCAGGCGCAGGAAGAAACGCGTGGCGGCAACGACGAGCAGGTTGATCGCCACACCCACGACCACCTGGTTGGCCTTGAAGCGCAGCGTGGCGAGCGCCAGCACGCTGGTTACGACGAGGCCGGCCACGAGCGCGCCGAGAAGGCCGGCCCACGCACTGCCACCATAGTAGCTGCCAAGCGCTGCACCAAACGCGCCGGACAGCATGAGGCCCTCGAGACCGAGCGCAATGACGCCGACCCGCTCGGACATCACACCGCCGGCGGCTGCGAGCAGGTAGGGGATCGAGATGCGAATCGTCTGCAACAGGAAGGCGAACGCGCTCATTGGTCGCCTCCCGTCTCAGTACGCGCGCGTTGCTCAGCCGGCGGCTTCATGCTGTCGCGATTGAATGCGGCCAACGTGCTGGCAGCCGCGGCGCGCAGTTGCCGCTGCACTTCCGGCACCGCGGTCGCAACGGCCAGGATGACGACCGCCGTCAGGATATCGGTGAGCTGCTTGGGCACCAACGCATTCACCGCGAGTCCGCCCTGCGACAGCGTGGCGAAGAGGAGCGACGCGAGCAGGATGCCCAGCGGATGATTGCGTCCCACCAACGCGACGGCGATGCCCAGGAAGCCCGCACCACCGGCAAAGCCTTCCTCGTAGTAGCCCTTGTAGCCGAGGACGAAGTTGATGCCGCCCATGCCGGCCAGCGCGCCGGACAGCACCATCGACACCCACAGCACGCGCTTGACGTTCACGCCGCCATACTCGGCGGCATCGGGCTGCAATCCCACCGCGCGCAGCTCATAGCCGCCGCGCGTGCGAAAGAGAAACCACTGGCACGCCAGCGCTGCGGCGACTGCGATGAGGATCGTCCAGTTGGCGGCGCTGCCGTGGAAACCGGGAAAAACATCCGAGAGTCGCACCACGTTGCCGCTGCCAATGGACGGCGTGTGCAACGTCTCCGGCACGTGGATCTTCGCGGCCACCAGCCAGTTGAGGAACGCCAGGACCACGAAGTTGAGCATGATGGTCACGATGACTTCGCTGGCACCGAAGCGCGCGCGCAGCACGCCGGGCACCGCTGCGACCGATGCGCCACCCACGGCTGCCGCCGCGACGCACAGCACGACGCCCAGCAGTCCGGGCACGCTCGCCGGCAGCAGCATGCCCACGATGCCGGCCGCAAAGCCACCCATCGCCAGTTGGGATTCCGCGCCGACGTTGAACAGCCCGGCTCGGCCTGCCAGTGCGAAGGCGAGGCCGGTGAAGGTAAGTGTCGTTGCCTTGTACAACACCTGGCCGATGCCGTACGGATTGCCCCACGTGCCTTCCACCAGCAACCGATACACCGTCGCTGGTGCTTCACCGAACGTGAGGATGAGCAGGTCACCGACGACAGCGGCGATGCCCAGTGCGACGAGGATGGGCAGGATGCCGGCGATCGCGCGCATCCCGCGGGAGTCGTTCGTGGGCACGTGCGCACCGCTCATGCGGCGGCTCCGGTCATGTACGGACCCAGTTGCTCGGCCGACGCCTCGGAGGCCGGCATCACCGTCACGAAGCGGCCGCCGTACATGACGGCAATGCGATCGGACAACGCGAGCACTTCCGGCAAGTCGGCGCTCACGAGGAGTATGCCCTTGCCGGCATCGCGTGCCTGTCGCAACTGCGCGTGAATGAACTCGATGGCGCCCACGTCGACGCCGCGCGTGGGTTGCGCGGCCAGCAACACGGTGAACGCACGACCCATCTCGCGCGCGATCACGACCTTCTGCTGGTTGCCGCCCGACAGGGCGCGTGCCATCTGCGCAGCGATCGGGGGCCGGATGTCGAACGCCTTCACCTGATGCGCCGCGTTGTCCGCGATGCGTGCGGCATCGAGACCGCGCGCCGCGCTGAAGTGATGCTGTCGGCCGAGGATGAGGTTGTCGGCGATCGAATAGTCGAGGATGAGACCGCGGCGATGCCGGTCTTCGGGAATATGGGAGAGCCCGGCGTCGGCACGATCGCGCACCGTGAGCCGCGTGACGTCGCGCGATTCAAGCATCACCGATCCGGAGACGGGTGCGCGCAATCCGGCAATCGCCTCGAGCAACTCCGTCTGGCCGTTGCCCTCGACACCGGCGATGCCAAGGATCTCGCCCGGTGCGACCTGGAACGACAGGTTGTTGACCGCGATCATGCCGCGATCCGACCGGACCGTCAATCCCGACACCTGGAGCACCGCCGGCGCTGACGAGACGGCCCGCGCGGGCATCGCTGTCGTCGTCGCGTCGAGCGCGAGCGACACATCGCGCCCGACCATGGCGCGCGCGATGTCGCGTGGCGTCGTGCCGGCGGTGGCGAAGCGCGACACCGTCATGCCGGCGCGCATCACGGTGATCGTGTCCGACACGGCAATCACTTCGTCGAGCTTGTGCGTGATCAGCACCACCGTGCCACCGCCCTGCTGGAGCGTGCGCAGCACCGTCCACAGCTCGCGCACTTCGGGCGGCGACAGCACGGCCGTGGGTTCGTCGAGAATGAGGATGCGCGCGCCGCGATAGAGTGCCTTGAGGATCTCGACGCGCTGAGCCTCACCCACGCTCAGGTCGGCGACGAGGGCGTGGGGATCGACGTGCAAACCGCTCCTGGCGCACAACGCCTCGACGTCGGCTGCGGCCTTGGCAAGGTCGATCCGCAATCCGTTCATGGGCTCCCTGCCCAGCACCACGTTCTCGGCCACCGTCAACGTCGGCACGAGCATGAAGTGCTGATGCACCATGCCGACGCCGGCCGCAATGGCCGCGTGTGTCGACCAGCCGGTCACGTCGCGTCCGTTCACGTGCACCGTGCCGGCATCGGGCGCATACAGGCCGGCGAGCACGCGCATGAGTGTGCTCTTGCCGGCTCCGTTCTCGCCCACGAGCGCATGGATCTCGCCGGTCGCGACATCGAGCGAAGCGTCGCGATTGGCGGCCACGCTGCCGAACAGCTTCGCGATCCCCGCCATGTGCACCGCGCTATCGCGCGTCGACGGACTCGCGGCCCGATCGCTCATCGGGTGCTCGGCACCGTGATCGTCCCCGCGATGATCTGCGCGGTCAATTCATCCAGCCGGGCGCGCACGTCCGCCGGAATGAGGGCCTTGTTGTTGTCGTCGTACACGTAGCCGACGCCTTTCTCGGCCAGGCCGAACTGCTGGATGCCACCCACGAAGCGGTTTTCCTTCACCGCCTTCACCGCCTGGAACACCGATTCGTCGATGCC
>CAZPON010000314.1:3020-4270 GCA_964588045.1 uncultured Gemmatimonas sp. | reverse complement strand
GGCGCCGCGATCGCCGCGTGCGTGGCCCACCGGCTCCCGTCGCGCATCGCGCGCGTGGCCCTCGTGAATCCCACGCTCCTCGCCGGTGCGCCAGACGACGCCGTTATCAACGGGCGGATTTCGCGACTGACATCACTGCTGCCGATCTGGAGACGGTTGTCGCCCGGCTGGCTTGCGTCGGCACTGCACTCGGCGCTCCTGCCGGCGTACGCGCATCGTGATATCGGCGCGCGCACGCTCGACCTCTACCTCAAGACGTTTCGGTCGCGCGAGGGGCGTGACGCGGCCTGCGCGCAGTTGCGCGCCCTGCGCGACTCGCGCGCGGACACGGTCGCCGCCCTGCAGCCCGGCGCCATTGCCTGCCCCGTGACCTGCGCGTACGGCACGCTCGACCCGTGGCTTTCAGGATCGCGAGTCGAGCGACTGACGGCGTCACTCGATCGCGCCACGGGCCATCGCCTGGTGCTCGAGCGCCTGCCTGGCGTGGCGCATGTCGCGCCCGAGGAAGCGCCCGACCGGCTCGGCACGCTCGTCGCCGAGTTGCTCACGCGGTGAAGACGGGAGACGTCCTACAGCTTCCGCACTTCGTCGGCCGCGTACAGTGCCCGGCCTATGTCCACCGACAGGGCGCGCGCTTCCTGCGTGGCGTTGTTCACGTCGCCGATGGCCGCGCCAACGCCGAGTGTGCGGAGCTTGACCATGTCGAGCCGCAGGGAATGCAGGGCCAGTGACGCACTCTCGAGCTGGTGCTGCATCGTTCCCTTCCGCTCCAGGAGCTCCTGCAATGACGCGCGCTGACGCGTGAGCAACGTCAGCCGCCGCTCGCGATCGGGCGCTGTCTCCGGCTCCGACTCGGTCGCCGCAATGCGCGCATTGAGCTTGCCGATCGCGTCGCCGGGGATGTCACGCTCGAGGCGTTCCAGTCCGGCGGCGAGCGCGCTGATACGTTCGAGCAGCGCGTCGGCCGTGGGCTCCACATCGGGCACCAGCGCCTTGTCGGCGTCGGACAGCTTCGACGCGGTATCGCGAATGGTCAGCCGGTCATCGACCGCGCTGCGCACGGTGTCACCATGCAACGACGCGAGCACCGACGGACCGGCGACCAGCGCCAGCGCGTCCTCGAGCTGCACATGGCGCGGCCGGTCGTCGGACACGGCAGCAATCTCCTTCCAGCCATCACTCATCGCATCGCCGGGCGTGATACCGAACCGGTGCAGCTTGAGCGCATCCAACATGAGCAGCGAGCCGCT
>CAZPON010000314.1:0-3010 GCA_964588045.1 uncultured Gemmatimonas sp. | reverse complement strand
GATCAACCCGATAACGAACGGAACCGCCATCGGATCGATGTTGAATCCCGCACCGATGGCGAAGCTCACCACGGCCGTTGCCGCACTGCCGGCCAGCCACCTGGCGTGACGCTTGAACGCGCGCACCGCCCGTTCAATGCGCCTGGGTCTGGGCAGCAGTCCCGCGCCAGCGGACGGTTCACGCCGGCCGACGAGCGGCATGGGTCGCTGTGCGGACGGTGGCGCCAGCGGTCGCGGGGCCGGCTCCCGCACCAGAGCGGGGGCCGGCCTCGCGTCGCCCGTGCGCTTCAACGACCCATCGCGCTGCACGCGTCGCAGCGCGTCGCGCAACAGCAGTGCGCTGTCCCAGCGATCTGCCGGACGCTTCGCGAGGCACTTCTCGAGGATGCCCACCAGTGCGCCGGGTGCGTCGGGCCGAACCGACAGGATCGGTGGCGGTATTTCGCTGACATGCTTGACGAGCATGGCCGGCGTGGTCGCCGCCTCGAACGGCAGGCGGCCGGCGAGCATCAGGTAACCGACCACGCCCAGGGAGTACAGGTCGCTGCGGCCGTCGACGTCCCGCTCACCGGTGGCCTGCTCGGGACTCATGAACGCGGGCGTGCCCACCGCGATGCCGGTCTGCGTGAGTCGCGAGCCGCTTTCTGCAGCGCGGGCAATACCGAAGTCGGTGACCATCGCGCGGCCGGATTCGCGATCGAGCAGGATGTTGTCGGGCTTCACGTCCCGATGCACGACGCCACACGCATGCGCATACGCGAGCGCATCGGCGGTCTGCTCGAGAACCGCGGCAATGAACTCGACGGAAGGACGCGGCTCGCGCTGCAATCGCGCCGCAACGCTGTCGCCGTCGACGAGCCCCATCGCGAAACACACCATCCCCGCCTGTTCGTGCACCGCGTAGATGGGCACGATGTGCGGGTGGTTGAGTCGCGCGGCCGTCTGCGCCTCGCGCACGAACCGTTCGCGCACATCGGAGCGAAACGCGAGGTCCGGCGGCAGCACCTTGAGCGCGACGTGGCGTTGCAGTCGCACATCTTCGGCGGCATACACGACCGCCATGCCGCCCCGCCCGAGTTCGCGGCCCACGAGGTAGTGATCGCCGAAGGCCGCCGTGACGCGGTCGCGCAGCAGCGTGGCGTCGGACGCATTGGCCGCCGCGCGCATGGCGTCGCTCATGCGTGGGGCGCCTAGGCGGGCGACGCGGCGCGTCCGCGCGTCGCCTCGCGGACCTCGCCAGCCGCACCGACCGCGATGTCCACCTCGCGCGCCAGCGCCATCGCCTGTTCGGCGATCAACGTCACGCTCTGCACCGAGCTGTTGCCGGTGCGCAGGCGCACCAGGTCCAGGCGCACGTTCTCCAGCGCGAGCCGGCAGCTCTCCATGTGGGCCTGCCGCGTCGCGCGCTTCTGCTCCACCTCGACCATCGCCCGCCGGTCACGGCGCAACTGCGCCAGCCGACGCACGCGTGTCTCGCTCTTCGCGGTCTCGAGCGGATTGGCCTCCGCCTCGAGCGTACTGATCTCGTTTTCGATCGCACGCGCGCGATCGGGACCGAAGGTCCGGTCGGTCTGCGCCTGGTCCACCGCCATCGACTCGATGCGACGCACCAGCTCGACGGCCGTCGACGCGACATCAGGAATGCGACCGCGCTCGGCGGATGGGATCGTGCCGAGCAGCCGGCCAATCTCCTCCCGGTCCTCGCGCGCGCGTCGCACCATGCCCGCATACTCGCCGAGCAGGTCGTCGGGCGGCGGCGCCGTGGGCAGCGAGACGGCCTTTCCCTTCGTGTCGCGTCTGGGCTGCGCGATCGAACCGGCCGGCGGCGTTGGCGCCGACGGGGCGAGCACGCCGCGCAACGGGTTGTTGTTCAACTGACCCAGCGCCCGCATCTCCTCACGCTTCTTGCGGCTGAACGTCGCGTGCACGGAATCGAGCGCATCGGAGATCACCTCGCCGAGCACGCGATCCCTGGGCTGACGAAGCACATCATGCCAGTCGTAACCATCGCTCCACAGCTTGGCGTACTTCCACGCGATGAACACCGTCCAGATGGTGGTCACGCCAAGCAGATCAGTCTTGCCGAAGACGCTGACAAGCAGGATCGGAAAGTTCACGAACAGGTACGGCGCGAGCCGCTTCCGGAAATCCCGAACCGGCTTTGCGTCCCACCGCGCGCGCTCCTCGAGTCCCGGCGCGTAGGACTGGCTGAGCGGCGCGGGCCCGCTGCTGCCACCAACGAGCGGCGTGGGGATTGGTGACGCGATGCCCGTGCGCGACGAGTATGCCGGCGCCGAGTAGCCGCGATGGCCCGCGGCGTCCACAGGCTGGTCGTGCCGCTTGCCGCCAATCGGCGCGCCGTTGAACGTGATGGGTGCCGGCGACGACGCCGTGCGCTCAGGCACCGGTGTGGGCGGCACGATGCCGCTGCGCATCGCCTGCAGCATGTCGCCCGCCGTCTGGAAGCGATGTTCCGGCGCCTTCTCCAGCAGGCGCATGACGATGCGCGCCAGGTCCGACGGCACGTCCTGTCGGCGCTGCGCAACCGGCACCGGCATCTCGGCGAGATGCTTCACCAGCAACGCCGGCGTCGTGTTGCCCACGAACGGCGGCTCGCCCACGAGCATCTGGTAGGCGACGATGCCGAGCGAGTAGAGATCACTGCGCGCGTCGAGGTCGCGATCGCCCGACGCCTGCTCCGGCGACATGTACGCGGGCGTGCCGATCGCCATCCCGGTCGCGGTCAGGCGCGGCGTATCGCCACTGTCCGTGGCGGCGCGGGCAATGCCGAAATCGGTGACCAGCGCGCGGCCGTCGATGGCGTCGACGAGGATGTTGTCGGGCTTGATGTCGCGATGGATGACGCCGCGCGAGTGCGCATACGCGAGCGCCTCGCCAACCTCGAGCAGCCAGCGGCGCACGTCCGTGATGGGCAGCGGGCCGCGCTTCTGCAACTGCTTCGCGAGGTTGTCCCCGTCGATGCAGGCCATGACGAAGAACACCAGGTTCC
>CAZPON010000313.1:0-4285 GCA_964588045.1 uncultured Gemmatimonas sp. | reverse complement strand
TGTCCCAGGTGAGGGAGCCGAGCGGTGCGCCGGTCACCGTCATGGGCAGGCCATCGTGCCCTTCCGGCCCCTCGAACTCGATGCGCGCGCCCATGGCGCGCAACGGCGCGGCAATGCGCCGCATGGGCCGCCGGCTCAGGCTGTCGTCGCCCTCGAAGCGCGCGCGCCGTCCGTCGAGCCCAGCGACAAGTCCGGCCAACAGCCGCGTGGTGGTGCCGCTGTTGCCGCAATCGAGTGCCTCGTACGGCGAACGCAATGCCGCGGCACCGATGCCATCGATCACGATGTCGGGGCCGAGCGGCGGGATGCCGACGCCCATGGCCCGCAGTGCGCGCGCGGTGGCCTGCACGTCGGCCGACTCGAGCAACGCGCGCACGCGCGAACGTCCCACCGCCAACGCGGAGAAGATGAGCGCGCGATGACTGATGGACTTGTCGCCGGGCGCGCGCACCACCCCGCGCACGACAAGTCGTGAGCGCACACCGCCGGTGGCGCTCAGCGCAGCCACCCTTCGAGGGCGGTCGACGCATCGGTCCGGTCGTCGCGGTACTTCACGATGACCGGCGTTTGCAGGGACAGCCCCTCCCGTTCACCAAAGGCCGAACTGACGCGGCGCGCACCGGGCACCACCACCGCACCCTCGGGAATTTCGAGCGGACGATCGGCCGTGGCGCGGTGCACGGTTTCGCGCACCAGGTCGTACACGGGTGTGCCACGCGTGAGGATCACGCCCGAGCCGAGCACGGCGCGTGCGCGCACGACGGTGCCTTCGTACACGCCACAGTTGCCGCCCACGATCACGTCGTCCTCGATGATGACCGGCGACGCATTGATGGGTTCGAGCACGCCGCCGATCTGCGCGGCGGCGCTCAGGTGTACGCGCTCACCGACTTGCGCGCACGAGCCCACCAGCGCGTGCGAATCGATCATCGTGCCGCGGCCAACCCACGCGCCCGCGTTCACGAACATGGGCGGCATGCACACGACCATCGGCGCGAGATACGCGCCGCGTCGCACGGTCGAGCCGCCGGGCACGATGCGCACCTGGTGCTCGAGGCGAAAGTCACGCGTGGGAAACGTATGCTTGTCGAAGAAGTGAAACGGCGCGCCGGCCGACATCTCCACCACGCGGCCCAGCCGGAAGCCCAGCAGGATCGCGCGCTTGACCCACGGCACCGCATGCCAGGTGCCATCGGCGTCCCTGCGGGCGGCGCGAATCTCGCCGCGCTCGAGCAGCGCAATCGCGTGGTCGAAGACATGCTGGGCGTCGGCAGACAGCGGAACGCCGCTGTCGAGCAGCGACGGTTCGTTGAGGCGCGTTTCGAGGTCGGTGAGCGAGAAGGCCATGTCAGAGGGCGTTGGCGTCGGCGAGCGCGCGACGCACGGTGTCATGATGCACGTCGGAGAGCGGCACGAGCGGCAGCCGCAGCACATTCTGCATGCGCTGCTGCATGTGCAGCATGGCCTTGACGGGGATCGGATTGGATTCGACGAAGGCCGCGTGGACGATCGGTGCGAGGCGCGCATCCAGGCGGCGGGCATCCTTCAGGTCACCGCGCGCCATCGCGTTGCACAGCGACGCGCAGAGGTGCGGCACCACGTTCGACACGACGGAAATGAGTCCTTCGCCGCCGTGCGCCATCACGGCCAGCGTGAAACCGTCGTCGCCGGACAGCACCGCGAACCCGTCCGGCCGGTCGCGGATGATGTCGGCCATCTGGGCGAGGTTGCCCGACGCTTCCTTGACACCCACGAAGCGCGGATCGGCCGCCAGCGTGAGGCACGTGCGCGCCTCGAGATTCACGGAGGTTCGCCCGGGCACGTTGTACAGCACGATCGGCAGGTCGCACGCATCGGCGATGGCGCGGAAATGCGCCACGAGCGCGCGTTGCGGCGGCTTGTTGTACATCGGCGTGACGTGCAGCAGGTGCGTGGCACCCGCCGCCTTCGACTCGCGTGAGAGCGCGATGGCGCGCTGCGTGTCGTTCGACCCGGCGCCGGCGACGACCGGCACGCGACCGCTCACCTGGTCGGCCGTGATCTCGACCACGCGGCGGTGTTCGACGAGCGTGAGCGTGGCCGCCTCGCCGGTGGACCCGCAGGGCACCACGAAGTGCACGCCTTCACGCACCTGCCACTCGACAAAGGCGCGCAGCGCGGCTTCGTCGACCGCGCCGTCGGAGGTGAACGGCGTCACGAGCGCCGTGCCGCAGCCGTGCAGTCGCTTGGCGCTCATGCGGGCAACTCCGTGGACGTTGCTGAAAGGTCGCGCAGGACATCCTGCATCGAGTACAGCGCCGCGGTGCGTCCGGCAGCAAGCCACCGCGCCGCGGTGAGCGCGCCGTCGGCAAAGACGCGCCGGTCGCGCGCTTCATGCACCAGGCGGATCTGCTCGAACGGCGCGTCGAAGATCACCTCGTGCGTCCCGGGCACCGAGCCGACACGCACGCTGCTGATCGGCACGTCGCGACCAAGCCCGGCGCGGACACGCTCGCCGATCGCGATGCCGGTGCCCGACGGTGCGTCCTGCTTGGCGGCGTGATGCGTCTCCACGATGTGCGTATCGAATCCGGCCGCACCGCGAAGCCGGCGCGCGGCATCCTCGGCGAACGCCAGGAACAACTGCACGCCCAGCGAGAAGTTCGGCGACCACAGCGCCGCACAGCCGGAGGTGCGCACCGCGTCTTCGAGTTCGTCGCGTCGCGCGAGCCAGCCGGTGGTGCCGATCACCACCGGGCACGCCAGCGCGAGACACGCCCTGGCGTTCGCCACCGCCGACTCGGGTTGCGTGAACTCGATGGCCACCTGCGCGCCGCGCAGGTCGTCACGCGTGAGACCGCGTTGCATCTCCGGCACGTCCAGTCGCGCCACCACCTCGAGTCCGCGCTCCGGCGCGAGGGCCTCGAGGGCGCGTCCCATGCGCCCCATGCCCACCAGCGCGACACGCACGGGCGCAATGCCCACGGGCGCGCTCATGACGGCGCGTCGCCGAAGAACTTCTGGTGCAGTCGCTGCATGGCCGGTACGACCTCCGCGTCGTCGATGACCAGCGTGAAGTTGATGCCGGTGGCACTCAGCGACGCCATGTGCACCGGGATCGCGCCCAGCGCGGCGATGGCGTCGGCGAGCGCCCGGCTGCCGTCGGCGATGCCGGCGCCCACGATCGCCACGATGCCGCGATTGCGCTCTACGGCCACGTCACCGAACTGCATGAGGTCGGCGACGACGGCATCGAGGTTGGTGGGATCGTCGAGCGTGACCGAGATCGAGACTTCCGAGGTCGATACGACGTCCACCGATACGCGATGCGTCTCGAATACTTCGAACACGCGACGCAGAAATCCCGGTGCCAGCAGCATGCGTGCCGACCGCAACTTCACCACGGCCGTGTTGCGCTTGCCGGCAATCGCGCGCACCGCCATGCGCGGTGCCTCGAACGCGATCATGGTGCCGAGTCCGGCGGGATTGCGCGAGTTGAACACGTACACCGGAATGCCGCGCTGCACCGCGGGCGCAATCGTGCTCGGATGCAGCACCTTGGCGCCGAACGACGCCAGCTCGGCCGCTTCGTCGAAGCGGATGCGCTCGATGAGCCGCGCGTCGGGCACCACGCGCGGATCCGCGGTGAGCATGCCGTCGACGTCGGTCCAGATCTCGATGGCCTCGGCCTGCACCGCCGCGCCGATGAGCGACGCCGAGTAATCGGAGCCGCCACGGCCCAGCGTCGTGGTGACCCGGCCCGGCCCGGCGCCCACGAAGCCGCCCATGACCGGGATCTCGCCGCGCGACACGATCGGCGTGAGCACATCGCCCGCCGCCTGCTCGATGCCGGCAACATCGGGCTCGGCCCGCGTGAACAGGTCATTCGTTTTCATGACGTCGCGCGCGTCGACGAACACCGCCGGCAATCCCCGATGGCGGAACGCAGCCGCCACGATCTGCGAGGACAGCAACTCGCCGACAGCGGCCACCATGTCGAGTGATCGCGGCGTGAGGTAACCCAGTGTGCGAAACGCCTCCGCCAGGTGCGCGAGCTCATCGAACCCGGCACTGATCTCGGCGGCGATGTCGTCCGACTCCGGCGATCCGACCAGCAACGCGGCCGCTTCGCGCAAATGGCGCGTACGCAACTGTTCGATCTGCAGCAGCGCCACCAGCAGTTCGCCGGCGGCCGCCTTGTGTGCCAGTTCGAGCAGTTGGTTGGTCGCGCCGCCCAACGCGGATACGACGACGATGGGTTGGCGGTCGGCCTTGCTGCGCACGATCGCCACGGCCCGATCGATCG
>CAZPON010000312.1:0-4320 GCA_964588045.1 uncultured Gemmatimonas sp. | reverse complement strand
TCCGCCGTTGGCCACCTCCAGCAGGCCCGGCTTGTCGCGGTCGGCCCCCGTGAAGGCACCCTTGCGGTAGCCGAACATTTCCGACTCCAGCAGGTTTTCCGGCAACGCCGCGCAGTTGATGGGCACCAGCTTGCGGGCGGCCCTGCGGCTGTGCTTGTGGATGTACTGGGCAATCATTTCCTTGCCGGTGCCGCTTTCGCCGGAGATCATCACCGAGGCATCAGTGCCCGCCACCTTCTGGGCCAGTTCCACGGCCTTGCGGAAGGCCTGCGAAACGCCCAGCAGCGACGACAGGTCACCCGAGGCGGCCGACGTCGTGACCCCCGACGGGTGAATGGCCCGGCTGTGCCGGCTGCTGGCGGCCGCGTGGGCAGCCCGGCCTACCAGCACCTGCAAATGGGACGCCGAAAAGGGCTTGGGGAGGTCGTCCCATGCGCCGGCCCGCAAGGCCTCTATGCTGGAAGCCACGCTGGGATTGCCGGTCATGACCACCACAATGGCTTCCTTGTTGAACTCCAGCGTGGCCTTGAGGATCTCCATTCCCGTGACCGGGGTCATATAGAGATCCACCAGAACGATATCGAAGCGTCGCCGGCGCACCAAGTCCAGCGCCTCTTCCCCCCGTCCGGTGGAGTTGACGACGTGCCCGTCAATCTGGAGAATTGAAACGCAACCCTCCCGAAGCGTCCGGTCGTCGTCCACCACCAACACGCGCAGCCCGGTTCCCCGGTCGGGAACCGCCGTCGGGTTCGACTCGGCCAGAAACGGTTCAGTCATCAGCGTGCTCGGTGCGGACAAGCAGGAGTTCCGGTGTCATGGCGTTTCGCAGGTGGTCGTGAATCGTCCACATGAGGAACGGGGCACGATATTCGTGTATGTACCCGGTAAACTGTTGGGCTGTCAAGACATTTTGTTGCCTTTGTCCAACAGATTCAGTGTGTAGACAGCCGTCCTGTGGCTGGCGTCACAAGTCTGATGTGGCGCAATAGCATCGTTCCAGCGCTTTCGCAGCGAAGCAACGTAGGCCAAATTCAACGGTTCGTGGCGCCAGCGCCTCTAGTCCAACCCCATTCAGCAATGTCCGGAAACGAAATCCAGCCAAGTTCGGGTGCAAGTGTTGACGCATGGAGCGAAGGCGGTCCACCGGCTGACTGGCAGGGCAGCGAGAGCGACCCGGCGCCTTCTGGCGGACCGAATTTCGCGCGCTACATGTCGGCGCTTGGCCGGTTCAAATGGCTGGTGCTTCTCACGACTATCGTTGGGGCCGGAGCTGGCTACGGTGCCACCCAGCTTCTCGAGCCCGAGTATGTCGTTCAGGCGAACGTGCTGCTGGAGCAGGGTACCGGCATGGGAGGTGGGGCCAATGGCCGCGGCCCCATTCAGGGCGCAGAACTGCTGAAGCAGTCGGGGTGGAAGGATCTGCTCACCTCTTATATCGTAGCCGACCCGGTCGTTAACGATCTTGCCCTTTTCGTGGAGCCCAAGGAGGCCAAGGACAGCGCCCTGTTTGCCGGGTTCCGCGTGCAGCAGAACCTGCGACCGGGCGACTATGTCCTCACCGTGGGTGAGAAGGCGTGGGGCCTTTCGCTGAAGCCTGCCGGTATCGAGGTTGAAAAGGGTGCTATCGGTGACTCGATAGGCCGTCAGGCCGGCTTCCTGTGGCAGCCGGCGCGTCAAGACTTGGCCGGGTTGAAGAAAGTCGAGTTCCGGGTGCAGACGCCGCGTGAAGCCTCGCGAACTCTGATCAGAAGCTTGAAGATGCAGTCCGACATGGGGAGCGCGTTCCTGAAGCTCGAACTCACCGGATCGAACGCCGGTCGTGCCGCGACCTCGCTCAATCGCTGGACAGATCGCTTCGTATCGGTCGCCACCGAGCTCAAGAAGCGGAACATTTCCATGTTGGCGGCGATCCTCGAAGGACAGCGCACGTATGCGGTCGAGGACCTGAATGCGGCCGAAGCCGCGCTCGAGCAGTTCCGGGTGCAGACGGTAACCGAGCCCACGGAGCGACCCACAATTGCCGCCGGGCTCGAGCTCACCAACAGCCCGGTGTTCGCGCAATACTTCAACAACAAGGTGCTGGCCGACGGCATCCAGCGTGATCGTGAGGCGCTCGAAAAGGTGCTGGCCGAAGGCCGCGCATCGGGGATCGTTTCGCAGGAAGCGGTACTTGCCATTCCCTCTGTCAATGCCGATCCCGCCGCTGACGATGTTCGCAAGGTGCTTGCCGAGCAGTCCGAACGCGTGCTCAAGCTGCGCCTGCTGAAGGAACGGTTCACCGACGAAATGCGCGACGTGAAGCTGGCCGAGGAGCAGTTGAGTCAGCTTCGCAGCGTGGTCGTGCCGCAAACCATCGAGCGCTATCTGGCGCAATTGCGCATCAGGGAACAGCAATTGACACTGGTGATTGAGCGCGCGGGCAGGGAGCTCAAGAGCATCCCGGTTCGCACCATCCAGGAGCAGCAGCTCAAGCGACGCGTCGAGGTTGCCGATGCGATGTACCGCAACCTCGATCTCGAGGCGGCTAAAGCGAAGATGGCCGAGGCGCAGACCATCCCCGACATCAAGGTACTCGACTCCGCGGTCGCGCCGCTCAAGCCAACCAAGAACACGGCGCCGGTGCTGATCCTTGGTGCGACCGCCGCCGGCCTTGCACTCGGCCTTTTGCTCGCCATCCTGCTCGACCGGTTCGACAAACGCTTCCGGTACCCCGAACAGGCCACCGAAGAGCTGCGACTGTTTGTGCTGGGTGTCGTTCCACTCATCAATACGAAAGCTAGGCGGCAGTCTGCCGACGAAGCCTCACAGGTGGTGGAATCGTTCCGCTCAATCCGGATGAACGTGCGTTACGCGGCAGATCCTTCCAGGCCGCTTACGTTCACCATCACCAGCCCCGGCCCGAACGACGGGAAATCGCTGGTGTCGTCGAACCTCGCATTGTCATTCGCGGAGTCTGGCGCGCGCACCCTGCTGATTGACGGGGATATCCGGCGCGGAGAGCTGTGCAAGACGTTTGGCATTCCGGCAAGGCCCGGGCTCATCGAGTACCTCGACGGTACGGCGCTCATTGCCGAAGTGCTTCAGCCTGCCGCCGCGCATAGCAACCTGACCGTTGTGCCCGCGGGTGCGCGCCGACGCCGCGCCCCCGAACTGCTGGGCACGCCGCGGCTCACTCAGCTCATCAGCCAGATGTCCAAGGAGTACGATGTCGTTATCGTGGACTCGCCGCCCCTGGGCGCCGGATACGATGCGTATGCCTTGGCGACGGCAACCGTGAACATGGTACTTGTGCTGCGCGCCGGGACAACTGATCGACGAATGGCGGCCGCGAAAATGGCGACGGTTGACACGCTCCCCATCAGGGTGATGGGCGCCGTGCTCAACGGCATCAAGATGACCGGGGTGTACCAGTATTACTCGTACTATCAGGACTACGCCGCCGAGGACGAGGCACCGCAGCCGAGAATCGCGAGCGCCAGCAGCGCTCGCGCGATTCCCACCAAGTCCGAAGCGTGATGCTTCGGCAACTCCTCTCTCGGCCCCAAGGCACAGTGACTCCACGAATCGTGACACGGATGTTCTTCGCCGCGGCACTGGGCTTGCTGGTGGCGGGACGTGGGGGCTTGGCCCAATCGGCCGCTGGTGATCCGAAAGCCACCAGGGCGGACCTTGCCCAGCGAGCCGCAGATCTCGAAAAGCAGCTTTCGGTGGAGAAGTCGGGGAGGAAGAAGGGCCGGATCCAGTCGGAGATGGACAGTATCAACGTGCGCCTCACCGAGGGTGATTTTGCGGTGGGCGACCTGTTGGTCATTACTATCATCTGGGATCAGGTCGTTTCCGACACGGCCACCGTGCGCGATGGACTCACGGTTGCGGTGCGGGGGCTGCCGGATTTTCCCGTGAAAGGCGTGCTGCGCTCGGAGCTGACGGATCAGCTCACGGTGCACGTGTCCAAGTACCTCAGGAATGTTCAGGTTCGGACAAACGCACTTACCAGAATTTCGATTCAGGGCGCCGTTGGGAGGCCGGGCTTCTACAGCCTGTCGCCCGACCGGCCCATCAGTGAGCTGCTCATGCTGGCTGGGGGTCCTCTCCCGGACGCCAAGCTGGACAAGATGGAAATCCGCCGGGCCGGTCGTACGCTCATGAGCAGGGGCGTCGTGAAGGACGGGCGAACACTCGACCAGCTTGGTGTTCGCTCGGGCGATGAAGTCTGGCTTCCGAAGAAGCGCCGCTTCAACTGGCAGTTGATTGTGCAGATGGCACTGCTTGCCGCTACACTGTTCCTGACGTTCACCCAGTTCCTCCAGTGGTATTACC
>CAZPON010000311.1:0-4337 GCA_964588045.1 uncultured Gemmatimonas sp. | reverse complement strand
CTGGTCGCGCGCGCGCCGGTGCCGGGACGCGTCGTGTCGGAGTCGCGCGTGGACAGCGTCGGACTCACGCGGTGGGTGCTGTCGAACGGCATCCGTGTGTACGTGAAGTCCACGGACTTCAATGCCGACCAGGTGCTGATGTCGGCGTGGAGTCCGGGCGGCACCAGCCTGCTTCCCGACAGCGCGGTGTTTCGCGGCGCGTTCACGACCACCGCACTGGAACGCGGTGGTGTGGGCGACTTCTCGCTGATCGACCTGAACAAGAAACTCACGGGCAAGGCGGCGGCGGTGTCGCCGTTCATCAGCGACCTCACCGAGGGGCTGAGCGGACGCGCGTCGCCGAAGGACCTGGAGACGATGCTGCAACTCGTGTGGCTGCGCATGACGGCGCCGCGCGCCGACACGGTGGCCATGCAGGCGCTGCTGGAGCAGTTCGACGCCGTGCTGCGCAACAAGGACGCGAACCCGGCGGCGGTGTTCAGTGACACGGTGCAGGTCACGCTCGCCAACGGTCATCCGCGCGTGCGCCCGTTGTCGGTGTCGATGCTCACGGAGCTGGACCTCGGCCAGATGATGGCGATCTACACGGACCGGTTCGGCGACGCGAGCGACTTCACGTTCCTGTTCGTCGGCACCATCGACCTCGCGGTGCTGAAGCCGCTCGTCGAGCAGTGGATCGCCCCCCTGCCGGCCGCGGGTCGCCAGGAGACGTACCGCGACGTGGGGCCGAAGCAATTCAGCGGCCGCATCGACAAGGTGGTGCGCAAGGGACTGGCGCCGCAGAGCCAGACAGCGCTGCTCATCGCGGGCAACGGCGAATGGTCGCGTGAGCAGTCGTACCTGCTCTCCTCGGTGGGCGAAGTGCTCGAGATGCGGTTGCTGGACCGCCTGCGCGAGGCCCTCGGCGGCACGTACTCGGTGGGCGTGAATACGGCCTTCTCGCGTCGCCCGCGCACGGAATGGCAGGTGGTGATCAGCTACGGCTCGGCGCCCGAGCAGGCGGACACGATGTTTGCCGCAGTGCAGCAGGAGCTGGACTCCCTGCGTCGCGTGCCCCCCTCGGCGGCCGAAGTGGAACGCGTGCGGGAGCAGCAGCGCCGCGAACGCGAAGTGGCGCACAAGCAGAACAACTGGTGGATGGGCGTGCTGCAGAACCGGCTGGAATACGGCGACGACGTGACGACCGTGTTCGCGGACGACGCGCTGATTGCGGCGCTGACGCCGGAGAAACTCGCGGCGGCCGCGAAGCGCTATCTCGCCGAGACCAACCGGGCGCGGTTCGTGCTGTTGCCGGAAGCCAAGACACCCTGAGGACAACAAGCAACAACGTTCACGCGTTTGTTGTTCTTGTTCTATTTCTTCTCGCGCGCCACGATCGCTCTTATCGCTTTCGCCACGTCGCGCGCTTCGGCTACGTATACCGAATCGAAGCTGTCCAGCCCTTCGGCGTACACGCGGCGCGAGAGGAGGACGGCGTTGTTGAGCGGCACGGTCGCCGTCCATCCGGGCGGATAGCCGCGCAGCTGCGGGCCGACGGAATCGACGAGCCGGACGCGGGCGGCCGAGTAGACGGCTTCGCGGGCGGCCAGTCGGTCGGTGCGGGCGCTGTCGGGCAGCGCTGCGAACACCGAGTCGATCTCGTGCGAGACGCGCGCCCAGAACGCGCCCATCAGCAGGTCGTCCTGCCACTCGTCTTCGGCGCGGCGCAGCAGCGCGCTGTCGCCGCGCGCGCGGAAGAATGCCTCGGCGCCGCGTCCGCCCACGAAGGTCGCGAAGGACTCGTTGAACGCCACCCGTCCCCTGGCAAAGAACGTGTTGTGCAGCAGTTCGTGCAGCACCGTGTTCACCAGTGTCACCGAATCCGCCTTCACCGTGGTGCTCACCAGCGGGTCGTTGAACCAGCCGAGTGTGCTGAACGCCGACGACGGGCCCAGCGTCACGTCGAAGCCGTCGCGTGCGAGTTGATCGCGCGTGCGCCTGGCTTCCTCGAAGTCGAAGAAGCCCTTGTACGGGAACGTGCCCACCACCGGAAACCACCACGTCTTGCGCTCCAGCCGGTCGCGATACGCGGCCGACAGCACCAGCACCAGCGTGTCGCGGTCCAGCCGGCTGTATTGCGTGAAGCTCTTGCCCGTGGTGAGCCCCAGCGTGGATTCGGCGAAGTGGCGCGCCTCGGACACCAGGCGCAGCTTGTCGAGCGTGGCCGCGTCGGGTGGCGTGCTGCCCGGCGCCGTGACCGACGTGGGCAGGACGCGACCGGAATCGAGCAGCAGGCGTTCGATGGACTGCCGGCGTGACAGGATGCGCGCTTCCTCGTACGCCGCGCGCGACAGGTAGCAACCGGTTGGCGTGAGCGCAAGCACGCCCACGAGCGCCGCCGTGGCGACGCCCGTCACGCGGCGCAAGAGGCGCCACGAAAGTGCGCCGCGTCGCATCCGGCGCTGTCCGGCGCGCGTGTGTCCGACTAGCTTGTGCAGTCCATGTCGTTCGTGCACCTGCATTGTCACTCCGAGTATTCGCTCCTCGACGGCGCGAATCGTATCGATGATCTGATCAGGCGCGCGCAGCTCTACGAGCAGCCCGCGCTGGCGATTACGGATCATGGTAACATGCACGCTGCCTGGGACTTCCAGGAGAAAGCGCACAAGGCCGGCATCAAGCCCATCCTGGGGATGGAAGCGTACGTGGCCCCCGGCGACCGGCGCACCCGCGGCCGGCCCGCCCCCGGGGCCAAGCCGTACTACCACCTCGTGCTGCTGGCGCGCGACCTGCAGGGGTACCGCAATCTGGTCAAGCTCTCCTCGCTGGGATACACCGAGGGGTTCTACACCAAGCCGCGCATCGACCGCGAACTGCTGGCCGCGCACAGCGAAGGGCTGATCGTCTCGTCCGCCTGCCTGGCCGGTGAAGTGGCCACGCACCTCATGGACGACCGCATCGCCGAAGCGCGCGAAGCGGCTGCGTGGTACGCCGAACTGTTCAGGGATCGCTACTACCTCGAGGTACAGGCGCACACCAGCGACGGCCAGTCCGCGCTCAACGCCAAGGTGCTGTCGCTGGCCGGCGACCTCGGGCTGCCCGTCGTGGCCACCAACGATGCGCACTTCCTGCGTCACGAAGATCACGCGGCGCACGACGTGCTGCTGTGCATCGGGCTCGGCAAGGATCGCACCGATCGCGATCGCATGCGCTACGACGACGGCTTGTACTTCAAGTCGCACGACGAGATCCGTGCGTTCTTCCCCGGCCGTGACGACGTGCTCACCAACACGCTCGCCATCGCCGACTCGGTGGACGTGCAGTTCGAGCGGAAGTACTACGTGCCGTCGTTTCCGCTGCCGGAAGGCGTGGCCAGTGAGAACGACCTGCTGGTGCAGCTGGCCACCGACGGCGCGAAGGCGCGTTACGGCGACCCCTTCCCCGACGAGGTGAGGGAACGGCTCGAATACGAGCTGGGCGTGATCACCAGCACCGGTTATGCCGGCTACTTCCTGATCGTCGCCGACTTCATCAAGGCCGCGCGCGACCGCGGCATTCCCGTTGGTCCGGGACGCGGGTCGGCCGCCGGCTCGCTGGTGGCCTACGCACTGCGCATCACCGACGTGTGCCCGCTGGAGTTCGACCTGCTGTTCGAGCGCTTCCTCAATCCGGAACGCGTGTCGATGCCCGACGTGGACGTCGACTTCTGTTTCGAGCGGCGCGGCGAGGTGATTGAGTACGTGCGGCAGAAGTACGGCAAGGATTCCGTCGGGCAGATCGTCACCTTCGGGACGCTCAAGTCGCGCGCCGCCATCAAGGACGTGGGACGCACACTCGGCTTCACGCCAGCCGAGACCGACGCGCTGGCCAAGCTCATTCCCAACGCGCCGAACTTTTCGCTCACGGTGAAGGAGGCGATCGAGCAGGTTCCCGAGGTCAAGCGGTTCTACCACGACGATCCGCGCTACCGGCAACTGCTCGACTTCGCGATGTCGCTGGAAGGACTGTCGCGCCACACCGGCGTGCATGCCGCCGGCGTGGTCATCGCGCCGGGTCCGCTCAACGAGTTCGTGCCCATCTGCACGCAGGCGTCCAAGGGTGCGGGCAGCGGCGACGACGAACGCGTCATCGTGACACAGTACGACATGACGGCGCTCGAGCATGCCGGCATGCTGAAGATGGACTTCCTCGGCCTCACCACGCTCACCGTCATCAGCGATACGCTGGCGCTCATCAAGGCGCGGCATGGACGCGACGTGGTGCTCGAGGAGCGCGGCTTCACCGACGAGGACACGTACCGCATGCTGCGCGCGGGACGCACCGCCGGCGTGTTCCAGTTCGAGTCGCCGCTCGCCACC
>CAZPON010000310.1:3850-4349 GCA_964588045.1 uncultured Gemmatimonas sp. | reverse complement strand
TCACGCCGGACTTCACGAGGTACGTGTTGAAGACAGGATGCAGCCGGTTGTTGCCCGTGAGGTTGTAGCGAAACGGAGCCGACGTGTCGGTCACCGAGTTGGGAACCGGGCCAACGAGCTGCGCCAGGAATGCCCCGTATTGCGGCGCGTCACTGGCGGTCGTGGCATTGGCGAACGTGGGGGACGCGGGCCCGGGATAGGTGCCGGCGTTGCACGCGGTGTTGGTGGTGATGGCCAGTTGGTTCGACGCGGGATCGAACTGCACGTCCCAGTTGCATCCGGTCGGTGTCGCCACGACAGCATTCGTCGCCAGGCTGAACGACGTGACCTGCCCGCCCGGCGTCAGCGTCAGCGTCTGCACCGCGCCGAGGGTCGCGCCGGTCTGCACGCGCGATTCGATGGTGAGCGAGGACACCTGGAACTGCGGCGTGAACGCGACGGCGGTCACGCGAAACACGGCAAAGCCACCGTTCGACAGCCGCGTCTTCCAGTAGGCGGA
>CAZPON010000310.1:0-3840 GCA_964588045.1 uncultured Gemmatimonas sp. | reverse complement strand
TGCGCGACGCGCACTTGGTCGAAGGCGGCGAGCGTGTTGGCCGGCGTGAACGCCAGCACCTGGGCGTCGGTGGCGTCCTTGTTGTTGTCCAGCGAAAAGCCCGTGACATTCTTGCTGGCGGCGCCCCCAATGGCGGGGCTGTTCAGCCGCAGCTCGTAGCGACGGAAGGCCAGGTCCCAATCGCCGCTCTGGGCCACCAGCTTGCGGGTGGCGAAGCTGAAGTACACCAGCGTGTCGTTGCTGCTCGCATCGAGCGGACCGAACGTAACGATCTGGTTGACCGCCGGCTCGGCGACATCTTCATCAGGACCGGTCGGGTTGGCCTCGGACTCACAGGCAACGGTCGCGACCACCAGCAAGGGCAACAGCGCGCGGACGACGCGCGCCAGGGAGCGAACAGGGATACGCATGGATTGGACGAACTCGTATGGAGGAACACCCGGTCCGCCGCGATCGACGGACCTGCACATCGTGTTCTTCGCATGCTAGTGTGCGCCGCACGTCCGGACGATCCGTACTAGTGCGCAGTCCGATGTCCGTGGAATCCCCTACGGCAACGGTTCGAGCGGTGGTCCCAATGTCGGCTCGCACACGCCCTCGGCGGTCTCGCGAATCAATTGATCCACGACGGCCTTCAGGTCGCCCGTGCGCGCGTACGTGGCGAGCTGGCGCTGCGCGCTCGATCCCTCGGCGAGGATCGTGAACGCGTACTCGACTTCCTTGCGCGTGCCCAGTTCGTCGAGCACATCGTCGAGGAACCACTCGATGAGCTCCCGGATGAGCACGGGCGCCTCCAATTCGCGCTTCTTGCCGAAGTCGATCAGCTTCCCGCTGAGGCCCCAGCGCACCGCACGCCACTTGTTCTCCTCGATGAGGTCCTGCGCATACACGCGGAACGTCATGTTGTCGCGGCGCAGCTTCCACATCTTGGCCACCACCGCCTGCAGGATCGCCGCGACGCAGATGGCCTCGTCGACGCGCGTGTTCACGTCGCAGACGCGGAATTCGAGCGTCGGGTACACATGGTGCGGACGCACGTCCCACCAGATCTTGGATCCGTCGGGAATGCTCTTCGTGCGCACCAGCGTGTCGACCAGGTCGGCGTAGTCGTTCCAGCCCTGCAGGATGCGCGGCACGCCCGTGCGCGGGAAGTTCTTGAACACGATGCTGCGATACGAGTGCAACCCCGTGTTGCGGCCAAACCAGAACGGTGAACTGGTCGACAGGCACAGGATGTGCGGCAGCACATAGCGCGCCGCGTTGAGGCAATCAATGCGGAACTCGTTGTCCTCGATCCCGACGTGCACGTGCGTACCGAAGATGAGCAACCGGTGCGCCAGGTCCTGCAGCTCGGCCTTGACACCCAGGTAGCGTTCCTTGGGCGTCATCTCCTGGTTCATCCAGTTCGAGAACGGATGCGTGCCCGCCGCCGCGATGGTCAGGCCATGCTGCGCGGCCGCCTTGATCACCAGGCCGCGCAGCGTGGTCAGTTCGCGTCGCAACTCGGCGATCGACGTGCACACCTTCGTGCCGATCTCCACCTGACACTGATGCAACTCGGCCTTCACGTCGGCGAGGATGGCATCGTCACTCGTGACCAGGGTGTCGAAACCCGGCGTGAGATCACGAGTGACCGGGTCGATGATCTGGTACTCTTCCTCGATACCGACAGTCAGGCTGGGCGCCCGCATTTGATGCCTCGCTGGCCTATGCGCTTCGGATGGATCGACCCGCGCCCACACCCTCGGGCACGCGCGACGGGGTATGCTGCTCCGCCCACGCCACCGATGCGCGGATGAAACTGCCGAACAGGTGACGGAAGTGCGGATCGGACATCTCGAACACCTCGGGGTGCCACTGCACCGCAACCAGGAACGCGTCGTCCTCACCCTCCACCGCCTCGATCAGCCCGTCCGGCGCGATGGCCGACGCCACCAGGCCACGACCGAGATCCTTGATGCCCTGATGATGCATGCTGTTCACCATCACGCGCGGCGATTCCAGGATACGCCGCAGGCGGGTGTCCGCCACCACCTCGACATCGTGTGCCAGATGATCACGCTCGAACCCGGCTGTCGGGAAGTAGTCGTGCTTGTGGAAGGCGCTGTTCTGTGAAGCG
This sequence comes from uncultured Gemmatimonas sp., assembly GCA_964588045.1. GTDB lineage: Bacteria > Gemmatimonadota > Gemmatimonadetes > Gemmatimonadales > Gemmatimonadaceae > Gemmatimonas. The sequence goes on along the minus strand of CAZPON010000310.1, from coordinate 1,721 downwards.
AGATCCTGCCACAGCGTGCCGCCACAGGCCACGTTCACCACCTGCAACCCCCGGCAGAGGCCCAGCAGCGGTTTCCCGTCTTCCATGGCCCAGCGAGCCAGTTGGAGCTCCACGCGATCGCGCGCCGGATCGAGGTTGCCACACTCCGGCCGCACCGCTTCGCCGTACTCGGCGGGATTGATGTCCACACCACCGGGGATCAGGATGCCGTCCAGACGCTCGTAAATCTCGCGCAGCGTGTACGGATCGTCGTCCAGCAGCGGAATCATCCAGGGCACGGCCCCGACGTTCGTCGCCGCCAGGAAATACCGCTGGTTCATCACCCACGACGCCGGCAGCGCCGGGGGAATGCCATCGATCGAATGCAGGGTCTGCGTAGTCAGCCCGATCACCGGGCGCAGCATCAACGCCATCAACGTTCCTCGACAAGAAAAGTAGGCACGTTCGAACCGCCACCAGCTGTCACGTTCAGGAGCGGATCGGTCGCGATCCGTGTGAGGCACCCCGTCATCGTGGTGCCGTCCACCAGGAATGGAGCGGTATCCAGCATGCGCTCCCCGATATGCAGCGCGCCGTCAGTCCAGGCGGGCCATGGCTCGCTGGGTACCTCCACGCGCTCCTGCACGATAAACGGTTCGTTCACCGCGGCGCGAATCGCCGCCTGCCACGTGGCATCGTCCACCGTCCACCCGAGCACGATGCCCTTGCCCCCATACTCGTCGTTGGGCTTGAGCACCATCGTTTCGCGCCGGAGCGCAATGAACGGCAGCATGTCGACGGTGCCGCTGGCATACGTCGTCTCGCGCTCCTCCACCACGCGCGTCCAGGGCACGTGGGCGGCCACGGCGGCGCGCTGCGCGGGGGTGAGCAGGTGCGCCTGTCGCTCGTCACTCACCACGGCCAGCGACGCCTTCTTGTGCAGCAGCTTGCAGCGGAACGGGTTGACCATGCACACCGCCCGGTCGCGCACGGCGCGCACGACCGGTGAGTCGAGCCCCTCCCGTGTTACCAGTTCGTCGATGAGCACGCGCTTGTAGATCAGCGTGACGGGACGCCCGCCCACCAGCAGCCGTCCGCCACTGTATTCGGCATCGCGCGGGTCGCCGATGAACGCGTCGATACCCCACGACGCGAACTGCTGTTCGAACAGCACGAACTCGCTGCGCGTCGGCACATCGGCCCAGTCGAGGATGCACACCTGCGGCCGCTCGCGCACACCACGAAACGCATGATACGCATCGAGCAGTGCGTGCATCACCGACGGCGCGGACGGAATCGGCAGGACCGAGTACGTGCGCGAGAACGCATGCATGACCGGCATGGCCATCATCACGCGCGAGAGCGCATCGTTGTACGCCGCGCCGGCCGGCGTCTCGGCGTTGTACTCGGTGAACTTGAGCCCCCCTGCACCGGACCCGAAGAACGCGTCGAGGCGCGAGGTCGGACTCGCCACCGGGAACCCGGGATCGGCGTGGATCAACTGCTCCTCCCACGCCGTCAGCCCGAACTGCGCGCGCAGCGCCGGGTCGTGCATCGCCGCCCGACGCACAGCCTCGAACGCTGCGCCGACCTGCGCACACGCCTCGGCGAGATGCCGGTACTCGGCGACGCTCAACAGCCGGGGGCGCAGCACCCCGCACAACGGGCGGTCACCGAAGAACAATCCGTCGCGGCGCAACAGGCTGTCGAGCACCTCCGCCGACGCGGACGCGACGTCGCCG
>CAZPON010000309.1:0-4359 GCA_964588045.1 uncultured Gemmatimonas sp. | reverse complement strand
GCATCAGAGCCGGGCTCCGGGCTCTGAGGCCAGATCTCCATGCGTCGCTGGTTGGCGCACCGGCTCCCGGCGGCTAGCTTTCATGGTTCGCGGGTAGCTGGTTGGCGGCCCGCACGAAACCGCCTGGAGTGCACTACATGCCCGAGTTCGGAAGCTGGGGAACCGACTGGTGGAAGCCGGTTCTGTTCGTGATCGTCGCGGGACACCTGACCAATATTTCGGTGACGCTGTTCCTGCACCGCGCGCAGACCCACCGTGGTGTGAATTTCCACTGGCTGGTCGAGATGCCCATGCGCGTGTGGTTGTGGCTCACCACGGCGATCCGCACCAAGGAGTGGGTCGCGTGTCATCGCAAGCACCACGCGTTCGCGGATCGCGAAGGGGATCCGCACAGCCCGGTGGTGGACGGACTCCGCAACATCCTGCTCAAGGGTGCCTTCTACTATCGCAACGCGGTGCGGCAGCCCGGGGTGCTCGAGAAGTACGGCAAGGGCACGCCAGAGGATTGGATCGAGCGCCATCTGCTGGACAAGCGCAGCAGCGTGGGCATCGTGCTGATGCTGGCCATCGACATCTGGCTGTTCGGATTCTTCATCGGCCCCATCGTGTGGGGCATCCAGATGATCTGGATCCCGTTCTGGGCGGCCGGGGTGATCAATGGCATTGGCCACGCGCTCGGGTACCGCAACCACGACGTCAAGGACGAGAGCCGCAACATCTCGCCGATCGGCATCCTCATTGGTGGCGAGGAGTTGCACAACAACCATCATGCCGACCCGCACTCCGCGAAGTTCGCGCATCGCTGGTTCGAGTTCGACATCGGCTGGATGTACATCAAGCTGCTGTCGCTGTTCGGCCTCGCCGAGGTGAAGTACGCCCGCCAGGGCGCGCACGTCCGCGTGGCGGAGTAAGCGCGATGGCCGACGTCACCTGTACGCGTTGTGGTCAGGCGCGCGAGGGTTTCGAGCGTCCACCGTTCCCCGGGGCCATCGGCGCGCGCATCGTGACCGAGATCTGCAAGGAGTGCTGGGGCCAGTGGCTCAAGCAGCAGACCATGCTCATCAACCACTACGGGCTGAACGTCATGGACCCGCAGGCGCGCACGTTCCTCACGCGCAACATGGACGCCTTCCTGTTCAAGGCGGGTCAGGCCGACGACGTCGACACGACCAAGCAAGGCACGATCAACTATTGAACGGACGCCGCGCGTCGATAGGCCGGAAAAGTGAACGCCCCGCTCGCAGTGCGAACGGGGCGTTGCTGTTGGTGAGGCCCGGCGTGTGCCAGACGAACCGTCAGTTGACTCCGGCGATGTAGCGCGCCAAACGACCGCACCCCGTGCACTTGAGGGTTACATGAGAATGCGGTTGCGGTGGCGTCAGGGCCGGATCCCGATCGATTTGTCCGGAACAGGACGGGCAGCTGAGGGGCAAACCCGTGCGATCGGACGCGATGAGATGAAGCGCCTGAGCCGGGTTGTACGTGTTGGGGCGGGGCTTACGCATACGACTGAATCCTCGCACAAAGGACGTCGACTTTGGTTCGATAGTCGGCTTCTCAAAGCTAAAACATTCTGGCCCGCATTTGCACCGCATGGCGAAAATGAATCGTGCGTCTGAGTAACCGTCTAAGTAGTTTTACGGGGTTCGCACTCCGTGATCCCCGCGACTGCAGGCGCCAAACCACTCACGCATTTCGTCCCTCCATAAAACGGTTGGGCCCTTGCGCTGATGCATCAGCTCTGAGAGGCTTTAGCATGACCATCCGCCATTCCGCGAACGGCGAGCCCGCTCGCCTGCACAACGAGTCCGAAACGCCGGAAACGCCGATCGGCGCCTACCCACTTCGTACTACGCCCGCCGAGACCTCCGCGCTGCGATTGTGGGTCATCATGTCCCGGGCGCATTCAGCGATCTCCGAGCATGCGGCCGCCGATGTGGCGCACCACGGCCTCACGCTGACGGAGTTTGCGATCCTCGAGGCGCTCTACCACCGGGGCCCGATGCTGCTGGGTGAAGTGCAGCGCCGAATTCTCGTGTCGAGCGGTGGGATCACGTTCTTGGTGGACCGGCTGGCCGCCAAGGGGCTGGTGGAGCGGCGCGCCTGTGCTTCCGATCGTCGAGCCCGCTATGCCGCGCTCACGTCGAAGGGCGTGGATCTGCTGGATGCGATCTTCCCCTCGCACGCGGCGATGCTGACGCGCGCGACCAGCGGCCTGACCGTCGAGGAGCAGGGCGTGGTCACGGCGCTCCTGCGAACGCTCGGCCTCCATGCGGCCGAGCTGCCCAAGGCCGACGAACTCAACGACGAGGCGAAATCGGCCTGACGCATCCGCAGGCGTGTCTCCCTGCGCCTGTCTCAATCAACCGACGTAGACGATATCGCCGTCGTCGTCGATACCAAGCTCCTGCTCCAGGCCACACACGCCGCACGTCAGCGTCGCGTGCCACGCCTCCCCGAACGCCTCGCGCAGCGCGCGGGAGGCCTCACGGACGCTGAGCTTTCGCCACGTATACTCCCGGCAACTCACGCACGCATGCGCGCGGGCAATGAGTTCGGCCCGCTCCCTGGTGAGTGCCATCAGACGGTGACGGTCATTCAGCTGCCACTCGATTCGCCGCCACCCAGCGCCTTCGGAACGGCTGGATAGCCCAAACCGGTGGATGCGGCGGTGCGCGCTCCGGGGGCACGTGGCGCCTCGTCGTCCTGACGCGATGCGCCGGTCGCGCTCAACAACTCGCGCAGTCCCCCCAGCGCACCCATTACGCCCGACGCTTCGGCCGGCAGGAAGATCGTGGTGCCCTTGCCGGCCGTGAGCTGCGGCAGCGCCTCGAGGTACTTGAGGCCAAGCAGGTACATTGCCGCCTGCCCCTCGGGGAGCGCCGCCGTGATGCGTCCAATGGCCTCCGCCTCGGCCACCGCGATGGCCAGCCGTGCCTCGGCCATGCCCTGCGCGCGCAAGACGTTCGCGTCGCGTTCGCCTTCCGCCTTGCGCACCTGCGACTCGCGCTGGCCTTCCGACTCGAGGATCGCCGCCCGCTTGCCGGCTTCGGCGTTCGTGACCGCAGCGCGGCGCTCGCGCTCGGCGCGCATCTGCAGTTCCATTGACTGCTGGATGTCGCGCGGCGGCTCGATGGACTGCAGCTCGACACGCGTCACGTCGACGCCCCAGCCGATGGACGCCTCCTCGATGACCTCGCGCATCCGCCGGTTGATGATGTCGCGACTGGTGAGCGTGGCGTCGAGCTCCATCTCGCCCACGATGTTGCGCAGCGTCGTGCGGGTGAGCGTTTCGAGCGCGTACGGCAGGTTCTGCACGGAGTAGGTCGCCTTCTGCGGATCGGCGATGCGGTAGTACATGACCGCATCGATATCGATCGTGACGTTGTCCTTCGTGATGACCGGCTGGCTGGGGAAGTTGAGCACCTGTTCGCGCAGGTCGATGCGCGCCGATGCTCCCGAAACGACCTTGCGCACCCCGCCCACATCGGACTCGACGTACCGCACGTCGATGCTGCGCGGTCGCTCGATGAACGGGATCAGCAGGTTGAGCCCGGAACGCGCAATGCGATCGAAGCGGCCCAGCCGCTCGATCACCATGACCTCGGCCTGCCCGATGATCTTCACGGAGGCCACAAGGAGCGCGAGGAGCACAACGGCGACGACGATGAGACCGATCATGGGGATACGGGAGACTGGAGACGGAAGACCGGAAACGTACTGAAGAGTGCAGACGGGAGACGAAAGACGAAAGACGGGAGACTCCATCGCGAAGTCTCCCGTCTCCCGTCTCAGATCTCCCGTCTTACCAGAACCCCGTCACTGCCTCCAATCGGCGATAAACAGATTTGTCTCGCCCGACTTCGTACCAGCCCGGTTCGAGGCCCAGATGAGCTGCTTGCCGTCCGGGCTGAACATCGGGAATCCGTCGAAATCCTCATTGGTCGTGATGCGCTCGAGGCCGCTGCCGTCGATACCGATGATGAACAGGTCGAAGTTGCGACTGCGCGGATTCTTGTGATTCGACGAGAAGATGATGCGCTTGCCGTCGGGGGTCCACGAGGGGCCGAAGTTGGCGCCGCCGAGTGTCGTGATCTGCCGCTGGTCGCTGCCATCGGCATTCATGACGAACAGCTCCATCCGGTTGGGGCGGATCATGCGCTGCCCGAGCAGGTCGTGATACGCCTTGAGCGAGTCCGGGTCCGTCGGATGCCAGGCGCGATAGGCGATCTTGGTGCCGTCGGGAGACCACCAGGGACCGCCGTCGTAGCCCGGTGTGTTGGTGAGTTGCTTCACGTCGGTGCCGTCGACGTTCATCGTGTAGATGTCGAGGTCGCCGTCCTTGAGGGACGTGAAGAC
>CAZPON010000308.1:0-4362 GCA_964588045.1 uncultured Gemmatimonas sp. | reverse complement strand
CGGCGAACAATTCGCTCCAACTGCGCCGCGGCGAACGCGGCCGCTTCGGCCGCCGCCTGAATACGGCCCGCATAATCATGCATGGCGTCGGGCGAGTCCGCGTTGTGCTGCACGAGGAACGCCGCCGCCATGATCGTGTTGAGCGCGTTGTTCACATCATGAATCGGGCCGGACGCCGACCCCGTCGCTCCATCAGGCGGCTCGTTCGAGGGCTGTCTCTGCAAGACCGCAACGGCGGCACTGGTCGCCATCGGCTCCAGGTCCTGCCATCGAGAGGCCCCCGCGCCGAGATGGCGCTCGCTGATGACGGCGCCGAGCACCGTGCCATCGTTGCCGAGCACCGGCGAGGCGCTGAACTCGACCACACTGGGCTCGCCGGACGCGAGCCGGTGCACACTCAGTCGCTCGCGACGCGTCGCATGCCCGCCCAGCGCGCGCATGCCGGGCGTCTCGGGAAATCCCAGCGGCGCCTCGTCGTGGGCGCGACAGGGCCGGTCACGCTCCCAGAGTTCCCTCAGGGTAACCGGTTGCGGTGCGGCATGCTCAGCCAGTGCCCGGTCGTTGATGCGCACGATGCGTCCCGTGACGTCCACCACACGCAGGGCGGTCGGGCTCACTTCGAGGACCGTCGCCAGCACGCAGTTCGTCCGCTCCAGCGCCGCAGAAAGCGCGGCGGTGTCGGGAACCAACGGTGGCGACTCAACCGGCAATTCAGCGGCCATGGCGTGGCTGGAGAAGCGTCCGCTCGAAGCATCGTCGCTTCGCATTCCAATGCGGCACCGCACGAACGTTAGCGACTTGACGCCGTTCCCGACAATATGAGCCGAACACCTCGCTGCCAGGTCAGGTAGGCGTACCCCCACTGCAGCAGCACCGACACACGATTGCGGAACCCCACCAGATACAGCAGGTGCACGAACAGCCAGGTGAACCAGGCGAAATAGCCGCTCAGGTGAATCCCGCGAATGGCCAGCACCGCCTTGTGTCGCCCGATGGTGGCGAGTGAGCCCTTGTCGAAGTGCCGGTGCGGGACTCGCGGCTTCCCGGACAGCGTGTGGATAATCATGCGCGCCGCATGATGCCCGGTCTGGTTCGCCGTCGGTGCGACCTGTGGCAACGGACGTCCATCGGCGCCCAGTACCCCGCTCAGGTCACCCACCACGAATACTTCGGGATGCCTGGGCAGCGAACAATCGGGTGACACGAGAACACGGCCGGTGCGGTCGGTCTCGGCGCCGAGCATCTTGCCGAGCGGTGAGGCCACGTTGCCAGCCGCCCAGAACACGGTGCGCGTGGCGATGTGCTCGTCACCGATGGTCACTGTTTCGCCATCGATGTGCGTGACCGGCGCGCCGAGTCGCACGTCGACACCGAGCGCCGCCAGCGCCTTCTGCGCCGAACGCGAAAGGTCCTCCGGAAACGTCGGCAGGATGCGTGGTCCCGCTTCCACGAGGATCACGCGCGATGTCCTCGTGTCGATGTTGCGGAAATCGCGAGCCAGTCCCCCTTTCGCGAGCCCGGGAATGCTGCCGGCAAGCTCCACGCCGGTTGGCCCGCCTCCCACGACAACGAACGTCAGGTTGGCCAGGCGCTCCGCGGCGTCGGTCTCTCGCTCGGCCCGCTCGAAGGCACTCAGGAATCGCTGACGCATATCCACGGCGTCGGCGATGCTCTTGAGTCCCGGTGCGTGCTGCTCCCACTCGGTGTGGCCGAAATACGCGTGCCGCGCACCGGTGGCCACGATCAGGAAGTCGTACGACAGCAGGCTGCCGTTGTCGATCGTGACGTGACGATCCTCGACATCGATGCCTGTCACCTCGGCCATCAGCACCGTCGTGTTCTCCTGCCCCCGCAGGCGCCATCGGATGGGCACCGTGATATCGCTGGGCGCGAGCCCCGCCGTCGCTACCTGGTACAGGAGCGGCTGGAACGTGTGGTGGTTCTCGCGATCCAGCAGCGTGACGCGCACGGGCGCCGAGCGCAGGGCCCGGGCGGCAGCAAGCCCGCCAAAACCACCACCAATGATGATGACGTGGGGACGACGATCCGGATTGGGGTTCATTGGGAGCCTCCTGACAGTTCCCGACGGTCCTCCATTGAAGTGTAGTCGATAGCAGCGGGGCCGCGTGGTACTTTCCTGACCATGCCATCCAAATTTCGCTCGACCCTGTGGCGCGTGCTGGCCATCCAGGGAATCACCCTGGTGCTGCTCTGGCTGCTCCAGTCCCGCTACGCGAGCTGAGCGCCATGCATTGGATCAATTGGGCCATCGTCGCGGTGTATCTCGCCTACCTGGTGATCGACGGCCTCCGGCGCTCGCGCGGCACGTCGAATCTCGAGGGGTACTTCCTTGCCGGGCGCAGCCTGCCCTGGTGGGCGGTCGGCCTGTCGGTCATGGCTACCCAGCTCTCGGCGGTCACGCTCATCGGGACGACGGGGCAAGGCGCAACCGACGGCCTGCGCTTCGTGCAGTTCTACTTCGGGTTGCCGGTGGCGATGGTGATCCTTGGCGTCACGCTCGTGCCCTTCCTGCACGGCGCCAAGGTCTACACCGCGTACGAATATCTCGAGCGTCGCTTCGATGCGAAGACGCGCTCGCTCACCAGCCTGTTGTTCCTGCTGTCGCGCGGCATGTCATGCAGCACGATCCTCGCGGCGCCCGCGGTGGTGTTTTCGGCCATCTTCGGGTGGGACCTGGCCTGGTCCGTTGCCCTCATCGGCGTCCCGACCATCACGTACACGGTGTTCGGCGGCGTGCGCGCCGTCGCCTGGGCCGATGTCAAGCAGATGGTGATCGTGGTGGCCGCGCTCGTGTCGGTGGTGGTGGTGCTCGTGATCCGCATGCCAATCCCGATGGACGACGCATTCCGCATCGCGGGCGCCGCGGGCAGGCTGCAGGTGTTCGATTTTTCCTTCGATATCACGAAAACCTACACGTTCTGGTCGGGCATCATCGGCGGCACGTTCCTCATGCTGTCGTACTTCGGCACCGACCAGAGCCAGGTGCAGCGATACCTCGCTGCCAAGTCGGTCGACGAAGCGCGCAGCTCGCTGCTCATGAGCGCGTACTGGAAGATCCCGCTGCAGGCGCTGGTGCTCCTGGTCGGCGTGCTGGTGTTCCTGTTCTTCCTGTTCGTGCCGGCGCCGATGTACTACAACCCGGCGCACAGTGCCCAGGTGAAGGCGGCCGAACCGGCGCTGTACGACTCGCTCGAAGCGCACTACGCGACGGCCATTGCCGCGCGCACGGCCGCCGCGCGCTCCGCCACTGACGCGCGCCGCAGTGGCGATGCCGACGCCGCCCGTGCCGCACTCGTGCAGTTCAAGGTGACGGACGCCGAAGTCACCGCCGTCCGGGTCGAAGCACTCGCGGAAGCCTCGCGCATCACGGGCCAGCCGTCGCGCGACGTCAACTACATCATTCCGCGTTTCGTACTCGGCTACCTCCCGCTCGGCCTGGCCGGCCTGTTCCTCGCCGCCGTGCTCGGCGCCGCGATGGCGGCCATCTCGGCCGAACTGAGTTCGTTGTCGACGGCGACGGTAATCGACTTCTATCGCCGCTGGTTCAAGCCCGAAGGCAGCGACAGTCACTTCCTCGCGGTGTCGAAATTCGCAACGGCGGGCTGGGGCCTGTTTGCCTGCGTCGTGGCCACCTACGCGGCGACACTGGGCTCGCTCGTCGAGGTGGTGAACCGGTTCGGTTCGTTCTTCTACGGCTCGATCCTCGGCGTCTTCCTGCTGGCCATGATCCCGCGCACGCGCGCACTCGGCGCGTTCGTGGGACTGCTCACCGGCATGCTCGCCGTCGCATCGGTGTCGTTCGGCGCGCCGAGCGTGTCGTTCCTGTGGCACAACGTCATCGGTGCAGTGACGGTAGTGGTGGTTGGCACGCTGCTGAGCTTCGGCGGTACACCGCAGTCAGCCAAGGCAAGCTGAATCACGCGAATCTTCCGCCCGCTTCGCTCGAACCAAACTACAAAGACATTTCACGCGGAGACGCGGAGGACCGTGGAGAGTACGATGATCTCTCCACGGTCCTCCGCGTCTCCGCGTGAAATGCCTTTGCAGTTTGGCTTCGAGCGAGGCCTCAAGGGCGCCTACATCCTGGGCGTCGCCGGCACCGGCGGCGCGGTGATCAGGTTCAGCAGGATGCGCGCGGCACCGGGATCAAGGCAAGCTGAAACACGCGAATTTTCCGCCAGCTTCGCTCGAACCAAACTACAAAAGCATTTCACGCGGAGACGCGGAGGACCGTGGAGAGTACGATGGTCTCTCCACGGTCCTCCGCGTCTCCGCGTGAAATGCTCTTGCAGTTTGGCTTCGAGCGAGGCCTCAAGGGCGCCTACATCCTGGGCGTCGCCG
>CAZPON010000307.1:2030-4363 GCA_964588045.1 uncultured Gemmatimonas sp. | reverse complement strand
AACGACTGCTGATAGACCTTGCATGGTCATCCAGCCGCCTCGAAGGCAACACCTACAGCCGCCTCGACACGGAGAATCTCCTCGAACGTGGCGAGAAGGCCGTTGGCAAGGACGCGCGCGAAACGCAAATGATCCTCAATCACAAGAAGGCAATTGAGATGCTGGTCGATGGCGCTCCGGACATCGGCTTCAATCGCTATACACTGCTCAACCTGCATGCCGCCTTGTCGGAGAATCTGCTTGACGATCTCTCCGATGAAGGTCGCGTACGGCGGCGACAGGTGGGAATCACCGGTACCACATTCATACCGCTGTCCATTCCCCAGAAGCTCGACGAACTATTCGACGTGTTGCTCACGACTGCTGACGCCATTCCCGATCCCTTCGAGCAGGCATTCTTCGTGATGGTCCACCTGCCTTACCTGCAGCCTTTCATCGACGTCAACAAGCGCACGTCACGACTCGCGGCGAATATTCCCTTCATCAAGCACAATCTGTGCCCTTTGTCCTTTGTGGATGTACCGGAACGCACCTATGTCGAGGCCACCCTTGGCGTCTACGAACTGAATCGCGTCGAGCTGCTGCGCGACTTGTTTGTCTGGGCCTATGAACGGTCGGCCATCCGTTACCGAATCGTGCGCGACTCGGTGCCAGAGCCGAACGCGGTCCGGCTACGCTACCGACAGCAGCTTAGCCATCTCGTGCAAGCCGTGATTCGCACACCTGAGAAGGAGGCCGAGCTAACCCTCGCCGCCTCACTCGACGCGCTGGACATCCCGCGTGAGGACCACGACGCATTCGCGGCACTCGCGCTTAGCACGCTGAACACCCTGCATGATGGCGTGATCGCGCGGTATGGCCTTCGTCCCGATGAGTTTCGTCGGTGGCTACACAACCGCCGTCCGCAGTCGAGCGCTCAGCAGTAGTCGGCACGTGCCGGGACAACCCTTCCTCACTGGACGCGTCAGACTGTGACTTGCCGCTTCATGCAGTGCATAGCCGTCGTCCTGAGCGTCAGCTGCGTGTGCACGCCGCTGAGCGCACAGCAGTCTTCGCACACGGCGCTGGTCGATGCCCTCCAACAGGCCCTTCTCGCGCAGCGCAAGGCTTGGCAGGCGGCGGAGAGCAAGGACCACGGCGAGTTCAAAGGCCCCGCCGGCCAGCAAGGGCAGCATGTAGAACCCAAGATGCGACGGTCAGCGAATGCACTGTGTACGCCCACCGGATCGGTGCATGTAAACATCAATGAAGGTTGGTTGTATCCCGTGCGAACCATGATGCAAAGCGTCGTACTGAAGGTCCCCCCGGGTACTCTTTTTGGCGCTCGGACGGTTTGTCCTGATTGGATCCCCAGAGAAGCCGTAAGTCATGGCGGCCACGAGCTACGCGGCCCATTGCCAGAGCCAGCCACGCTCGTGCCATTTCCTGGGTCGCTGCTTGACGCGTTCCACCAGGCCGCAATACGCTCCCCGAACGACGCATGGGTGGCGCGTCAGTTCGTGCGACTCTTAAGTGAGAACGGCGATCTGGAAAGGGCGGATTCCGTTGCCGGGTCCTGCGTGGATCGACTGCTCTGGTGTGGTCTGCTAAAGGGGTATGTGGCCGCGCAGTCGGGGCGCGCAATCGAGTCCCAGCGAGTTTTCGCATCGACTTTCGCGCGCATGTCACCGCAGATGCGTTGCGAATGGGATGCGATCCCGGCCTTCGCAATTCCCCTGTTCCAGAGCGCCGACCCCGAGTCTTGGTGCGATCGCAATGCGGCGAGCTCGCGAGCCATATGGTGGCTGGCGACGCCATTCTATTCTGATTCTGTGGACTGGCGTCGACTCGAGCACGTCGTGCGGCGCGTACGGCACGCACTCGCGGCCGACGTGCCCTTCGATGCTTACTACGATCTTCGCAGAGAGAAAGGCGGCGATGTCGTAATGGCCATGCGGCTCCGCTACGGATGGGCCTCGCACATGTTCTGGTGGGGAAGCGATTGGGACCGCGCGGCCCTTGTGGGGCAGGGCGCGCGAGCATGGGCACCTCCTTATCCAGTCCCTGAGTACACGATGGACCGAGTCGCGACGCTTCCGCTCCTTCGCGTTGGACTTTCACCGTTTACAGTGCGTGACTCGGACTTTGAGTTGACCGCACCTGATAGGGTGTCGCGGTACGCGTGGTGGCCGGTGGAGCACTTCCAACATCCAGGCGGAACGATGGAGACGCTCGCGCATCAGCAGCGCACGTTGCTTCGCCGTGATTCGACTGCGGTGCTGCTAGTCGCCAGCGAACTGCGGGATGGACGAATAGACGAGCGCGGCGCGAACTGCAGCAGCGCCAACGCTGTC
>CAZPON010000307.1:0-2020 GCA_964588045.1 uncultured Gemmatimonas sp. | reverse complement strand
GACGAATAGACAGCGTTGGCGCTGCTGCAGTTCGCGCCGCGCTCGTCTTCACGCCAGCACCAGACTCTGTGGCGATTCTCGCGCGCCGAACTACCACAAGAGGCACCACCGTCACAATGCACGGCGAGATCGCATCGCCAGGCATAGCAGGCTTCGAATACCTCGTGAATGCCGCCGGGCTCGCGGGTGGCCGTACGCGCTTTGGCATCGACACTCTCCCAACACTCGCCGCCTTCACGCCAACGTCTTGTGCCATCTCGGAGCCCATGCTCACGCGAGCCGATGCACTTACCGGCGCCGGCACCATGGACGCATTCACTGGGCTGCTCGGCAACCTCACTCTCACACGGCCGTCGAAGCTTGGACTGATCTGGGAGGGCTACGGGTTCGGCGCCGGTGACACTACGCAAGTTACCGTGCAGATCGCGAGTGTAAGTGAGATGTCACGCTGGCGCCAACTTGGAATGGCGCTCAGAGTTGTCGATGATCCGACGACAGCGATCTCCGTCCGGTGGGACGAGCCGCGTTCAGCAGCGGCCGGTGCCTCACTACCGACCCGCGTCCCTTCAACCACACGCCAGCTAACCGTTGATATCAGTAAGCTGCGTGCCGGCGAGTACGTGGTCGCCGTATCAATGGAAAAAGCCGGATGTCTCGCAGTGCGTAGCGAGCGTGGATTCTCGGTCGCACGATAGATCACAGCACTCGGAGCGGCATCGCTTCGTCAAATTGCGGCATACGACGACTGGCCTGGCCGAACTATAGGAAGCAATGCAAACGCCGCCGGATTCACTATTGAACCCGGCGGCGTTTGCACAAGGCAGTGCGCAGTTCAGCTCCTCACCCGCACTCGCTGAACCCGCACACGTGGCACTTCACGCAACCTTCAGCGAACTCAAGCTGACTTCCGCAGTCCGGGCAGGTCCCCATGAACACTTCCCCGCCCCCCTTGCCGAATTCGACCTGCTGTTGCTCACCGCCTGTCATCGGCGGACGCGTAATCGGAATACCAGCAGCCGGCGTCGCCATCGGCGGCATCAGTGAATTCACCGGAGACGGCGCGCTCGATCCGCCCTGCAGCAGGTCCTGCTGAACGCCCTGCTTGTCTCTCCACCACTGCTCCAGCGCGATACCAACGGCATCGGGCAGCGACAACACCTTGTTCGGTCCGAGTCCGACCGCACGATCCGACGAGATGCCGCGCAGTTGGCGATGAATCTCCATCAGCGAGATCCCTGAACGCAGCGCGAGCGAGATCAAGCGGCCGATCGCCTCCGCGTCGGCCATCGCCGATCCACCGGCCTTGCCGAGGTTGAGGAACACCTCGAACGGCTGTCCCTTCTCGTCTTCCGTGATGTTCACGAACATCACGCCGAGCGGCGTTTCCTTGCGGATGGTCGTGCCGCGCATCACTTCCGGACGAGAGCGCTTGCCACGACGCGACGCGTTCTCGGCCTCGGCGCTGAACAGCAGCTTCTTGGTGCGATCGAGCTCGTTCTGCATTTCCGCCATCGTGCCCTGCAACTCGCCGATCTCGCGCTTCAACGTGCCGACTTCCTTGTCGGCCTTGGGCGCTTCGCCGGCCTGCGCGCTCTTCGCATCTTCGCGCTTGGCCGTTGCGTCGGTGGTAGCACCAGTGGAAAGCACTTGGTTGTCGCGCGAGCCGTCACGATACACAGTGACGCCCTTGCACTTCATGTCGAACGCCATCTCGTAGATCGCGCGCACGTCGTCGACGGTCGCGGCGAATCCGAAGTTGGTGGTCTTGGAGATGGCCGAGTCGCAATGCTGCTGGAACGCGGCCTGCATGCGGATGTGGTACTCGGGCGAGATGTTGTTCGCCGTGTTGAACACTGCCTGCCACTTGGCCGGCACTTCGGCGTGGTTCACGGTGCCCGACTTCGCGATGCGCTCCATGAGCTCTTCGCTGTACCAGCCTTCCTGCTTCGCGATGGCGACGAAGTCCTCGTTCACATCGGGCATCATCACGCCGGCCTGGTTGCGCATGAACGCAACGGCA
>CAZPON010000306.1:0-4371 GCA_964588045.1 uncultured Gemmatimonas sp. | reverse complement strand
GTAGCTGCGGCCGACTTCGGCGTGCAGCGACTCGGTGTAGTACCAGCCTGGGTCCGTGAGCCCCTCGGTGAAAATGACTGATCTGCCGGCGTCATCGGTCACGCGCACGGTTGCTCCGCGCGCTGGCGGCGGGGCGCTGTCGCTGAAGTAGGCGTCGGTCGTGGTCAACCTTATGACCTGCGTACCCGTCACCACTCCGTGAATGCGCTCGATGCGCGCCTCCACGACCAGTTGTTTGGCGCCTTCCGGCAAGTCGATCTCCACCACCTTCTCGCACGCGCCCAGTCCAAGGCACATCGCCGCGATCATCCAGTATCTCATCGTTGACATCTCCTAGAACTTGAAGCCGTAACTGATGCTTGGCACAATGCCGAAGATCGACAGGCGCACGGCTTCCGACACAAGCGGATTCTCTTCCGATTGACGAAACGAGATCGATTGCGCATTGAAATGGTTGTAGATGTTGTAGACACCGAGCTGCAACTCGCCGGGGCCCCACTTGCGCGTCGCGCTTACGTCGAGCCGGTGATAGAGCGGCAGGCGCGCGGAATTGCGCGGGCCGAACTCCGCAATGAGCAAGCCGTCGATCATGTACCGCGAGACCGGGTAGGTCGTGGGGAGCCCGCTCGCCAGCGAGAACGTCGCTCCCATCATCCACTTCTTCCCCACCGGACGCACCGCAATGATCGACAGCTCATGGGTCTTGTCGGACGGTGCGGGATAGTACTGGCCGTCGTTGATGCCGTGGTCCGTCAACCCCGGCGCGCGATAGCGATTCTCGGCGCGCGCAAGGGTGTAACTGATCCAGCCGGTCGTCGTGCCCAGGCGCTTGCGCAGATACAACTCGAGGCCGACTGCCCGCCCTGTGCCCTGCACCATCGCGGTCTCGATACGCGGATTGAGCAACAGGTCCGAGCCGTCGATGAAGTCGATCGTGTTGTACAGGCGCTTGAAGTACACCTCGGCCGAGAACTCGTACAGCCGGTCGGCCAGCGTGCTGGCGTATCCCAGCGCGAACTGATCCGAGCGCTGCGGCACGATGTACGGACCGATCGGTTCCCACACATCGAGCGGCGTGGGCGAATTGGTGCGCGAGGCGAGGTTCAGGTATTGAATGGTGCGCGCATAGCTCGCCTTGACGCTGCTGGCATCGCCCAGTCCATACCGCATTGAGACACGCGGCTCGAATCCGGAAGCGTTCGTGATGGAGCTGCCGGCACCATACGACACACTGTCCACCACCTGCCCCGACTCGAACTTGTCCAGCGCCGAGTTCCACGTGACCGCCTGCCCGCCCTCGTACTGGTAGATGGTGGCCGAGCCGGTGCGGTCGAACTGCGAGTAGCGAACGCCGTACCGGATGGAAAAGCGCGAGCCAAGGTCCACCTCATGGCCCACGTGCAAGGCCGTGGCGATTCCATGACGTGACTGGATGCGTACCGGCGAGAACGTCGTCGTGTCCGACTCGTCTTTCGCCGCAACGTCGCCCGGCCTGAGTTCATGTGTCGTGCGTTCGGCACCGAACTCGATGATGTTACGATCGCCCAGGTGCCACGCCTCGTCGATCTTGAGGTCGACGCTGCGAATGCGCGACGTCCAGAGCACCGGCTTGGCCGTCACATCGAAGCCGAGCTGGTAGTCGTAGTCACTGCCGGCCAGCATGACCTTGGAGAACAGGCGATTGGCAACGATCTGGTTCCAGCGCACGGTGCCCGAGCGGTTCCCCCAACTGGCCGATGTCGCGCTGCCCGCCTCGAAGCGGTCACGTCCGCCATACGTCGAGAACATCAGCACGCCGTTTGCGCCGATGCGGATGTTCATCTTGGCGTTCATGTCGTAGAAGTACGCCGTGTTGTCGCGCAAATCCGGGTCCGATGACGCCTTGAGGAACAGGTCGGCGTACGACCGGCGCGCCGCAACGAGAAACGACCCCCAGTTGCGCGGCAGCGGACCTTCGAACGCGGCGCGACTGGCCAGCAACCCGATGTTGGCCGAGCCGGCAAACTCATTGGCGTTGCCTTCGCGCTGACGGATATCGACCACCGACGACAACCGTCCGCCAAGTCGCGCCGGAATGGCACCCTTGTAGAGCGTCACGTCGTCGATGGCGTCCGAGTTGAACACGCTCAGGAAGCCAAGGATGTGCGCCGGATTGTAGATCGTGGACTCGTCCAGCAGGATCAGGTTCTGGTCGGCGCTGCCGCCGCGCACACTGAACGCCGTCGACGCATCACTGCTGCGCGACACACCCGGCAGCAGCGTGAGACTGCGAATCGGGTCGACTTCGCCCAGCACGCTCGGCGCGTGCCGAATGGTCTTGAGGTCGAGGCGCGCCACGCTCATCTCCGGCGCCTTGGGATCGACTTGTGCGACTTCGCGCGTGGACTCCACGAGCACGGCCGCCAGGTCGGTCGACATCGGCTTCAGGCTGAGATCGAGCACCCGCGACGCGTCCACCGTGATCAGCGTGTCGAACGGCACGTATCCGAGCGCCCGCACCCGTACCCGATGGGGTCCCTTGTCGAGCATGAGGAAGTAGAAGCCATCCTCATTGCTCTGACTGCGAGCCGGCTCGTTGTCGACGGCGACCAGCGCGTAGCGAACCACTTCGCGACTCGCCGCGCTGCGGATGTACCCGCTGAGACGGACCCGCGCCGCCGACTCCTGGCCCTGTACCGTTGACCCCGCCAGGCAGAGCAGCAGCACGCCAGCGAGAACGTGCACGACACGAACAGTCGACATCAATCCACTCAGGGGAAGAAGGCATGAAGCAGGGCTCGGCAGCATCGGCGCACGGCTGGTGCTAAATTTCCGGGATTCGCCGAAACCCCCTTGGAGCCGAGATGTCGACTGCCCGTCGCGATTTTCTGAAGCACCTTACCGTCAGTGGCATGGCTTTCGGCGCGCTGCCTTCCGCGCTCGGCGCCGCCGGGCCGGAGGCACTCCCCACGAACCGTAACGAGTGGAAGGACGCGCTGCAGCCGCCAACGGCAGCGTTCGACGCCACGTGGACCCAGAAGCTTACCGGAAAGTACCGGGCGGTGTTCGACTCTCCCAGCATCTCGGGCGGCGCTGCCGTATGGCGCGCGGGGATGTGGCTCGATCACTACAAGGATGTGCTCCAGGCGCAGCCCACCGACCTGAGTTCGGTGATCGTGATCCGGCACACCGGAATTCCGCTCATCATGGTTCACGAATTCTGGGAACGGTACGACATCGCGAAGGAACACAACGTCCGTCATCCGATGACGGACAAGAAGACCCGGCGCAATCCGGTGCTGATGACGGTCGAGGACGACCAGCTTCCGGCACGCTTCGGCGCCTACGCGTTGCACCAGCAGATCGAGCGGGGCGTCATCGTGCTTGCGTGCAACCTGGCCTTCGGGGGGATGGTGTCGACGATCGCGAAGGAAGAGAAGCTCGGGAATGCCGAGGCACGCGCCAAGGCCCTGTCGATGATGGTGCCCGGCGTGATGCTGCAACCGAATGGAATTTTTGGAGTGACCCTGGCGCAGCAGAATGGATGTGCATTCGTGCAAGCCACGTGAGGTGAACGACCGGTGCCGCCTCGGCGACGGCACCGGCAACCCTTCAGCCGGAGCAGACATGTCATCCGACCGACGCGAGTTTCTTCAGCGCCTGGCCCTCGGCGGGATCGCACTCGGCTCGCTGCCCACTGTACTCGACGCAGCCGTCGCCCCGTCATCGGCAGGCCCCCTGTCCGCCAACGCGCTCCTGCGCGGGATGCCAGCACAAGGCACGGACGTCACCTGGCCCAAACGCCTGACCGGAAAACACAAGGCCGTTTTCGATTCGCCCGACATCGGCGGCGGACTCGGCGTGCTGCGCGCCGGCATCGTAGCGGCGCAGTACGCGCAGACCTTCAACGAGCCTGCGTCGGCGTTTTCCGGCGTGATCGTCCTGCGTCACACCGGCATCCACCTGGCGATGAATCCGCAGTACTGGTCGACGTACAAGATCGGCAAGAAGTACAAGGCCACGCACCCGCTCACCGAGAAGCCGATCGACGTAAATCCGGCGTTGCTCACCGAGGCCGACGGCCTGCCGGGCATGCTGACCGGGTTCACGCTCGACAAGCTGCTCGCCGGCGGAACGATCGTGCTGGCCTGCGCACTGGCCTATGGCGACGTGGTGGACGTCATCGCCAAGGCCGACAAGCTCAATGAGGACGCTGCCACGGCGAAGGCCAACAGCATGCTGCTGCCGGGAATCATCATGCAGCCCTCCGGCGTGTTCGCGACCACGCTGGCGCAGGAGAATGGCTGCGTGTACGTGAGAGCAACTTGAGCTGAACCAACTGCCGAAGGGTTGAGCAACCGAAGGGTTGAGGGGTGAGGAGCGAGCCAGCGA
>CAZPON010000305.1:0-4393 GCA_964588045.1 uncultured Gemmatimonas sp. | reverse complement strand
CACTTGAAGGTGAACCCGAGGCCACCCTCCACGATGGGATGCGTGACGCGCGGCCAGGTCGTGCTCTCTTCAGCGATCGTCACCACGCCCGGATGCAGCGTGCGCACGGCGTGGTTGAGCTGCTTGAGGAACGCCACCGCCTCCAGGTTCTCGCGGCCGCCGAAGCGATTGCGCAGCCACTGTCCCGCCTCGCGCCCGTAGTCGAGATACAGCATCGAGGCAACCGCGTCGACGCGCAGGCCGTCGAGGTGGAACTCCTCGATCCAGAAGAGCGCGTTGGCCAGCAGGAAGTTGCGCACCTCGTGGCGCGCATAGTTGAAGATGTGCGTGCCCCACTCGGGATGGTCGCCAAGTCGCGGGTCCTCGTGCTCATAGCACGCAGTGCCATCGAAGCGGCGCAACGCCCAGTCGTCGCGCGGAAAGTGCGCCGGCACCCAGTCCAGCAACACCCCGATGCCCGCCTGGTGCAGCGTGTCGACGAAAAACCGGAAGTCGTCGGGCGCGCCGTGACGCGTTGTCGGCGCGAAATAACCGCCCACCTGGTAGCCCCACGACGCACCATACGGGTGCTCGAGCACCGGCAACAGCTCGATGTGCGTGAAACCGAGACGCACCACATGGTCGGTGAGCAGCGGCGCCAGCTCGCGGTAGCTGAGCATGCGTCCGCCCTCGCCACGTCGCCACGAACCCAGGTGCACCTCGTACACCAGCATCGGCTCTGCCGCCGGGTTGGCATCCGGTCGTTGCGCCATCCACGCGTCGTCGTTCCATCGGTACGCGCCGCGTCGTTCCACGATTGACGCATGCCCGGGCGACTGCTCGAGCTTGAAGCCGAACGGATCGGTCTTGATCCGTGTACCGCCAGCCGCGGTCTGGATCTCGAACTTGTAGAGCGCACCCACCGGCACGCCCGGCACGAACAACTCGAACACACCACTGCCGCCGAGCGCGCGCATCGGATGCGCGCGGCCGTCCCAGTCGTTGAACGTGCCCACGACGGACACCCGTTGCGCATGCGGCGCCCATACGGCGAACGACGTCCCTTCGACGCCGTCCAGCACGCGCGGATGGGCGCCAAGCTTTTCCCAGAGTCGGAGATGACGTCCCTCGCCGTACAGATGCAGATCCACGTCGCCGAGCGTCGGCAGGAATCGATAGGGGTCGTCGAGCACGTGCTCCGAACCGTCGGCGAATTCCGCCACGAGCCGGTACGCCAACGGCAGTTCCTCTCCCGGAAGGAACTGCACGAAGAGCGCCTCGTGCACGCGCGCCATCGGCACGCGCTCGCCGCGCAGCAGCACCGACACGCGCTCGGCGCGAGGAAGACGCGCCCGCACCACCACGCCACTCACACCATCGCGCGACGCCGGATGCGCGCCAAGCACGTCGTGCGGCGTGCGCAACACGCCGCGCAGCAACTGCCGGATTGTGTCGCGCGGGCCGGCGATTGCTTCCGTCATCGGCGTACCGGAGCCCGGCGCGCCATCGGCCAGGGAGTCGTCCGTGTGATTCATGCCGGAAAGCTAGCGCACCGGCAGCGGCTTGGGTCGCGCAATCTCCCTGCTGCGCGGGCGTTCACCGGAATGCGCCCACCGCGCCCTGTCCCGCGCCCCGGGCGTGCGATCCCGCAGGCGTCTCCGCCATCGACGCGCGCCGAATCCAACACTCACGAGGGCTGCGCGCCCATGGCGGCACCGCTTCTGATCGCCGGTTGCGATCATCGCATCGAGTCTTCATCTGGAGGAACCTGTCATGTTCAGCACGATCCTGGCTTCGGTGTCCCTGGTCGCCTCGCTGCAGGCCGCCATGAGTGACTTTGCGCAGCGGGAGCAGCGTCCGGTCGACCGTGCCTGGTTAGATCCAACGCCAACCACCACGGATCCGCTCGACCGCGCACGCGCCGCGATGTCGATCGGCGAGTTCGATGCCGCGCGCCGCGAGTTTCGCATCGCCGCCGACAGCGCGCGCGCGGCCGGCACGCTCCCGGTCGAAGCCTTGCGCGGCCTGACCGTGGCGCTCTATGCGCAGGGGTACACGATCGAAGCGGCGTGGACGATGGAAGGGCTGGGCCGGGAGGCCATGCTGCGCGGTGACCGGGAGACGGAAGCCCTGGCCCTCGCCGACGCCATCTGGCTGTACGTGGATGGTGAGCAACGCATCCCGGCCACCCGGCTGCACAAGCAGTTGTGCGCGATCGCTGCCGAGACACCGCTCACCGCCGGAACGCTCACCGTCGTACGCGATCGGGTCCGTGGCCTGACGGTGAAGCCATGCGTCGCCACGCGGCCGGCAGCGAATCGACGGTAGCGCGCCACGCGCCGGGCAGCACGACGCACGCCATGATCAGGACCCGCTCAGCGTTTGCGCGAGCGGGCGGAGCGGGTCTTTGACTTGGGAGCCACCAGCACCTGTTCGGCCAGGCGCGAGCCCACGATCGATTCGGTGGCGCCAATGCGCAGCGTGATCGGCCCATCGAACGGTGCACGCGACAGTACCGTGACTTCGGTGCCCGGCTGCAAGCCGATCTCGGCGAGATACCGCAGCAGCGACGGGTCCTTGTCGCTTACCAGCAGCATGCGCGCCGACTCGCCCTCCGACAACTCGGCCAGTGTGCGATGCAGCGGCTCGACGACGGTGCCCTCGGCCGTTGGGATCGGCGCGCCGTGCGGATCGACAGTGGGGTGCCCGAGGGCGGCCGCCATGCGCTCGATGAGCTCGTCCGACGCGGCGTGCTCCAGGTGCTCCGCTTCGTCGTGCACACGATCCCACGGATAGCCGAGCACACTGGTGAGGTAGCTCTCGAGCACGCGATGCCGGCGAATGGTGCGCAGCGCGGCGCGGCGCCCGGCCTCGGTGAGTTGCACGCCGCGGTAAGGCGTGTGATCGAGATAGCCCTGCGCCGCCAGTCGACGCACCATCCCCGTGACCGAAGCAGGCGCCACTTCGAGCGCATCAGCGACTTCGCTGGTCGCGGCGCTCCCCTGCCGTGACTCGAGTTCGTAAATCGCCTTGAGGTAATCCTCGACGGGCGCCGTGAGCGGTGGCCGCGAATCGACGCTTTTGCGCGTGGACATATCGGTGAGGTCAGCGCGCGCAGTGGGCGAGCGTCGGTGAATCAGGACGAGCGGGGAATGCGGCGCGGATCACGCACCATGAGCACCGGCACGGCGGTCAGGTGTCGCACCCGGTTCGCCGTCTGTCCATATATCACATCCTGCAGCCCTTTGTGCCCATGAACGGCCATGGCAATCAGGTCGCAGGACTCCCGGTCGGCGGCGGCGGCGATCTCCACCGCCGGTTCCCCGCCCGCCAGCACGGATTCGGCGTCGAACCCTTCGGCGCGGAGCGCGGCCGAGCAGCCCTCGATGTACTCGCGGTCCTCGCGCATTTCCTCGGATTCGCGCAGGTGCAGCGGCTTCATGTTGCGGGCCGCCCAGCCGTCCGCGACGTGAATGAGCAGCAGCGACGAGTGGCACAGTCGCGCCAACTGCCGCACATGGTTCAGGATCGCGTCATCCGACGACGAGTGCTCGAGCGGCACGAGGATGCGACGATACATCAGGCCATCCACTCCTGAAACGTCTGCCACAGCAGCCAGAAGTTCAGCGTCGCGATCACGAATGCCACGATGTAGGCCGCGACCTTGAGCGCTCCCGAGTTGACAAAGACGCCCATCTTCTCGCGGTCGGAGGTGAAACGAACGAGGGGAAACACGGCAAACGAGAGCTGAAACGACAGGATCACCTGGCTGAACACCAGCAATTTGGCGGTTCCGCTCTCGCCATAGAAGACGGCCACCAGCGCCGCCGGCACGATGGCGATGCCCCGGGTGATCAACCGCCGCAACCACGGGCGGATGCGGAGGTTGAGGAAGCCCTCCATGACGATCTGTCCCGCCAGCGTCCCGGTAAGTGTGCTGTTCTGCCCGCTCGCCAGCAATGCCAAGGCGAATACCGTGCTGGCGCCCGCGACACCCAGGAGGGGTGTGAGCAGCCGGTGCGCATCCTGGATCTCGGCCACCTCGGTGTTGCCGGTCGTGTGGAACGTGGCGGCGGCGACGATCAGGATCGCCGCGTTGATGAACAGCGCGAACGTGAGCGCGATGGTGGAATCGATGAACGCGAATCGCACCGCTTCGCGCTTGCCCTCGGTGTTCTCCTCGTACTTGCGCGTCTGCACGATGGACGAGTGCAAGTAGAGATTGTGCGGCATCACCGTGGCGCCCAGGATGCCGATGGCGATGTAGAGCTGCTCGGGATTGGTCACGATACTGAGCGACGGCACGAATCCGCGCGCCACGGCGCCCATGTCGGGGCGCGTGATGATGAGTTCGAACAGGAAGCAGCCGCCCACCACCGCCACGAGCGCGATGACGAGCGCTTCGAGCAGCCGG
>CAZPON010000304.1:0-4395 GCA_964588045.1 uncultured Gemmatimonas sp. | reverse complement strand
TCCGCTTCCTCGCCTTGCGCAACGGCGGATCGCAGCGGCGCCGTGAAGTACGCGATGCCCCCCCAGCGAACCGATGCGAAATACACCGCATCACTGGCGCCGAACGGCGTCCAGCGCATGCGATAGCGTCCGCTCGCATCGCTGCGCACGGAGTCCACGGGACCGGCGCTGTCCTTCCCGACACGATGCAGCGTCACCCAGACACCAGCGGCGGGGCCCATGCCGGTGGAATCGCCCCCGCGCTCGAGCGGACGACGGACCCGGCCCTCGACGCGCTGCTCCTGCGCCGAGCCCGGCGTCGACAGCGCGAAAAGGCAGGCTCCCGCAGCCAACAGCCTGCCGGCGCGCGCGGCGACAATCACGGCCTGAACTTGCCGAAGTCTTCGGGCCGCAGCGTTTCGAGATACGCCTTGAGTTGCTCGGCGGTCATCTCCTCGCGCGGCGGCGCGTCGAACAGCGGGTCGGATCCGACGAGCGTGTCGTCCTCGTCGTCGGCGTCGAGCGCCGTCAGCAGTGCTTCGCCGGCGAAGATCGGCGCATCCAGTCGCAGCGCGATCGCGATGCTGTCCGACGGCCGCGCATCGATCTGCACCGCGCCGGCGGGGCCGTCGACGTGCAACTCGGCGAAATACGTGTTCTGGAGCACGCGCGTGATGACCACGCGCCGCAGCGAACCGCCGAGCGACGTGATGAGCGACTTGCACAGGTCGTGTGCTTGCGGACGGAGCGGCTTGACCTCGTTCATTTGCATGACGATGGACTCGGCCTCGGGCTTCCCGATCCAGATGGGCAGCAGGCGTCGACCGTCCTTTTCGCGCAGGATCACGACATACGAGTTGGTCGTACTGTCGATTGCGAGTCGTGATACGGTCACTTCCACCATCCGTTCCTCCTTGCCTGCCGCCGGAGTGCCCTACCGGATATGGCGCTGGAGGGCAGCGACGCGATCGGTGCGTTCCCACGTGAAGTACGTGCGCGCCGCCTTGCCGCGGCCTTCAGTGACCGGCGTGCGACCGAAGTGTCCGTAGGCCGCCGTTGCACGGTAGATCGGCTTGCGCAGGTCGAGATCGCGGGCGATGCCGCGCGGCGTGAGATCGAACACCTCGCGCACCGCGGACTCGATGACGTCATCCGGCACGGTTCCCGTGCCGAACGTCTGTACGTACACCGAAACCGGCTCGGCGACACCGATCGCGTAGGCCACCTGCACTTCGCAACGCCTGGCGAGCTTGGCGGCAACGATGTTCTTGGCGACCCAGCGCGCGGCGTAACATGCCGAGCGATCGACCTTGGACGGATCCTTGCCGCTGAACGCGCCCCCGCCGTGCCGCCCCATTCCGCCGTACGTGTCGACGATGATCTTGCGGCCGGTCAGGCCCGCGTCACCCTGTGGTCCGCCGATGACGAAACGGCCAGTGGGATTGATGTGCGTCTTGATCTTCTTGCTGCGAAACTGCTCGGGGATGGTGGCTTCGATGACATCGCGCAGGATCGCCTTGCGAAGCGTGGTATTGCCCACTTTCTCGTCGTGCTGCGTGGAGAGCACCACGGTATCGACGGCGACCGGGCGGTTGTCCTCGTACACCACCGACACCTGGGCCTTGCCGTCGGGGCGCAACCACTTCAGCGTGCCGTCCTTGCGCAGTGCCGACAAGCGATGCGTCAACGCATGCGCCAACTGGATCGGGAGCGGCATCAGCTCCGGCGTTTCGTCGCTGGCGTAGCCGAACATCATGCCCTGGTCACCGGCGCCGCCGGTATCGACGCCCTGCGCGATATCCGGCGACTGGCGGTCGATGGTGCTGATGACGGCGCACGTCTTGGCATCGAAGCCGAAGTTGGCGTCGTTGTAGCCGATGTCGTGAATGGTCTGCCGCACCACTTCCGGCAGGTGCACGTAGGCCGTCGTCGTGATCTCGCCGGCAATGACGGCCAGTCCCGTCGTGACCAGTGTTTCGCACGCCACACGCGCGGCGGGATCGGCCGCAAGGATGGCGTCGAGCACGGCGTCGGAAATCTGGTCGGCAATCTTGTCGGGATGTCCCTCGGTAACGGATTCCGAGGTGAATAGATGGCGGTCGGCCACGCAGGTCTCGAGGTGTGGGGAATAAGGGCGGGCGCGACTGGCGCCCGGTGACGTACGGTAGTCCGCTAGAACAGCGCGGGCAACCCGGGGCCAACGCCGTCCTGGCCATCGAGCTCGGCGCGCAGCCGGCGACGCAGCAACGTCTCCACCTCACGCGCCGTGCCCGCCGACAGGGCGGCTTGCGCCGCATCGATGGCGGCCGACATGCGGACACCGCGAATCACGCGCTTGACGCCGGCCACCGAACGCGGCGCGACGCTGAGCTGCCGTATCCCGAGCCCGAGCAGCGCAAACACCGCCAGTGGCTGCGAGGCCATCTCGCCGCACACACACACATCGATGCCATGCGACGCGCCGGTGCTCTGCACCTGCGCCATCAGGCGCAGCACGGCCGGATGAAACGGCGTGAAGCGCGGCGCAAGGTTGGCATTGCCGCGATCGACGGCGAGTGTGTACTGCACCAGGTCGTTGGATCCGATGCTGAAGAAATCGACATCGCGCACCAGCGTGTCGGCGGCGATGGCTGCGGCCGGGGTCTCCACCATCACGCCCAGCGGCAGGTCGTCGCGGAACGGGACGCGTCGCTCCGACAACTCCTGCACGCACTCTTCCATCAACTGGCGCGTTTCGCGCACTTCGTCGACGGTGACGACGAGCGGCAGCATGATGCGCAGGTCACCGTGCACACCGGCGCGCATGAGCGCCCGCAACTGCACCTTGAACAACTCGCTTTCGTCGAGGCACATGCGAATGGCGCGCCATCCGAGGAACGGATTCTGCTCGGACGGGAATCCGCCGACGGGCAGCTTGTCGCCACCGATGTCGAACGTGCGGATGATCACCGGCCGGTCACCGAACGCCTGCACGACGCGCCGATACGCGCGATACTGCTCGTCCTCGTCGGGCATCGACGCACGGTTGGCGACCAGGAACTCGGTGCGCATCAGGCCAACGCCATCGGCGCCACTGGTGGCGGCGACCTCCGATTCCTCGGGCATGTCGACGTTGGCGCGCACGACAAGCCGCATACCGTCGCGCGTGACCGGATCGCTGTGCGCAACCGCACGCAGCTCCTCGGCCTGTCCGGCTTCGTCGGCCACCCGCTGACGCGCTTCCGCCACCTCGGCATCGCTGGGCGCGATCATCAGCGTGCCTTCGGCGCCGTTGAGGATCGCAAGTTCGCCGCCCTCGAGCTCGCGGCGCGCGTTGCGCAGGCCAACCACCGCCGGCAGGCCGAGCGACCGGGCCAGGATGGCGACGTGCGCCGTCGCCGTGCCGGCATCGGTCGCGATGGCGCTGATGCACGCGCGATCGAGTTGCAGCGTGAGCGACGGCGTCAGGTCATGCGTCACCAGGATCGCGTTGCTGCCCGGTGGCACGTCCACCGGATCATGGTCGGGCAGCTCCAGCAGTACCGTCAGCACCCGGATATGAACGTCGGTGAGGTCCCCGACGCGCTCACGCAGCATGGGGGCCGTATGCCGGGCGAAATGCTGCCGCCACTCGAGCAACACCAGGTCGAACGCCTTGTCGGCGCCGAGGTTCTGCCGAATGAGGGCCTCGACACTGTCGGCCAAGGTGCGATCGTCGAGGATCGACAACTGCACGTCGAAGATGGCGGCTTCTTCAGCGCCGGCCTGTGCCTCGGCCCGTGTCCGCAGGTGGCGAAGCCGCTCGCGGGCGCGCTCGAAGGCGCGGTGCAGCCGCTCGATTTCCGGACCGACGTCCGCATCGTCGATGAGGCGTTGCTTGACCTCCGGCACTTCCCAGCGCAGCAGGTGCACCGGTCCAACGACAATGCCCGGCGACGCCGGGATGCCGCGCAGGACTGATCGCACTAGCTCTCCCCGAACCGGGACGCCACGAGCGTGGCCAGCGCATCCAGCGCCTCGTCCGCATCGGGACCGGTGGCCCGCAACGTGATGCTCGCACCGAATTCGGCGGCGAGCATCATCACGCCCATGATGCTCTTCCCGTTGACCTCGAGGTCATCGCGGGAAATGGTGATGTCGCACCGGTAGCGCGACGCGGCCTTGACCATTTCAGCCGCCGGGCGGGCGTGCAGGCCGTGCTTGTTGACGATTTGGACGGAGCGTTCAGCCATCAACGGACCACCGAGTAGAGGACAAAGATCGCCAGTAGCAGCAATACCACGCGCCAACCCTCGGCGCGGCCATGCAATCGCACCAGCACGACCGCCAGCAGCGGCGTTGCCACGGCCACCCCGACCGGCACCGGACTGAGCGGCGCTCCCCCGCCAATCGCCCGGTGCACCGCCAGCGGCAGCGCCAGACCCGCGAGAACCGCCG
>CAZPON010000303.1:0-4398 GCA_964588045.1 uncultured Gemmatimonas sp. | reverse complement strand
ATCGCTTGTACATCGATGGCAAGCTCACCATCGACAACTGGCGCAAGGAATCGTTCGGCACGCGCACCGCGACCGTCGCGTTTACCCCAGGCTCGCGCCACAGTGTGCGTCTCGAGTTCTTCGAGGCCACCGGCAATGCGCGCCTCAAGCTGCTGTGGGATGCCGGCGTTCGCGACACGCAGGAATCAGCGATCACCACCGCGGTGACGCTTGCACGCAGCAGTGATGTTGCCGTGATCGTCGCAGGCATCGAGGAAGGTGAGTTCCGCGATCGCGCCAAGCTCGGTCTCCCCGGACGACAGGACGAGCTGATCCGGCGCGTCGCTGCCACCGGAACACCAGTGGTGGTGGTACTCGTTGGCGGCAGCGCCATCACCATGCCGTGGCTCGACACCGTCGATGCCGTGCTGGATGTGTGGTATCCCGGACAGGAAGGCGGGCACGCCGTCGCCGATATGCTATTTGGCCGCGTCAACCCGGCTGCGCGCCTCCCGCTCACGTTTCCCATGCACGAAGGCCAGGTGCCGCTGCATTACGCGCACAAGCCCACCGGACGCGGCGATGACTATCTCGATCTCACCGGGCAGGCGTTGTTCCCGTTTGGGCACGGCCTGAGCTACACGACGTTCGCGTATCGCGACCTGCAGGTTGCGGTACACCCTCCGCAAGACTCCACCGCCCTGACCATCTCGGCCACGATCCAGAACACCGGCAATCGCCAGGGTGACGAAGTCGTGCAACTCTACCTGCGTGACGTGCTCGCCTCCGTCGCCCGCCCGATGATGGAACTCGCCGGCTTCACCCGCATCCCCCTCGCGCCCAACGAGTCGCGCACCGTCACCTTTCGCGTTTCACGCGACCAACTCACCCTGCTCGACGCCGATATGCGCCGCGTCTTCGAACCCGGCGCCTGGCGCGTCCTCATCGGCGCCTCGAGCAAGGACATCCGCCTCCGCAAGGAAGTTGATGTGCAGTAGAACTCCTTACTCCGTACTCACGACTCCATACCCCCTACTCGGAGTTAAGAACTCAAGACTCCTGACTCACAATCGCCACCTGATCCGCATCACCTGCACCTCCTGCTTCACCACGCCATCCTCATACCTCACCGTCTCCACCGAGACGATCCCAAGCCCCACTTCCGCCACGCGCGCCCGAAACGCCGGCAACGCCAACCGCCCCGGATCCGCAATCAACGCCACGCCGCGAGGTGCCAGCGCCCGCGCCAGGCACTCTGCCACCAGCGACGCGTACTCCGCTTCGTACAGCACATCCGCCGCGATCACCACGTCGAACGTGCCGAGATTCGCCGGCCACTCCCGCCAGTTCACCAGCCGAATTGCAGGCTCGCGCCCCAGGTTGCGCGCCGCATTGCCCCGCGTGACGTGCAGCGCCTCGTCGTAATAGTCCGTCGCCGTGACATCGAACCCTGCATGCATCGCGGCGATGGTGGCCAGTCCCACGCCACAGCCCATCTCGAGCAACCGTCGCCTGCCACCCGATTCGCGCAGCAGCGTGGCAGCGAGCACGCGCGACGACGGCCACAGATCCGCCCAGTACGGCAGGCGTTCGTCCAGCACGTAGTCCGCCTCGCTGATGAGCTGATCGGCGTTCGCCGGCTTGAACAGCGCCCACTGTTCGCTGCCCACCGTGACCTGCTCCGTGGCTGTCGTCCAGCGACGGCTCAGCGCCGCATCGAGCGCGTCACCATGCAATCCGTCGAGCGGTTCGGCGCTCACGGCAGCAGCACGGCGTCGAACACATCGCCGGGCATGGCCGCCGACACCGTTTCGGGCACGATCATCAGGGCTTCGGCCATCGCCATCGGTTGCAGCAGGTTCGACCCCTGCGGTCCGGCCAGGCGCGCGTCATAGCCGCCATCGGCGCGTCGTTCGAGCATCACGCGCACGAAGTACGTGAGTGTTGCCGGCGTGTCGAACCGGTCGCGCATGGTCACCGACATCGCGCGATGCGCGACGTCAGCGTGCCCACCGAGTCGTCGAATGAGCGGCCAGCCGAAGAGCGTCCCCGTCACCATCGATGACACCGGATTGCCCGGCAGGCCGAGCCACGCGACGCCGCGCACGTGTCCCGTGCCGATCGGTCCGCCCGGACGGATCCGTGCCCGCCAGAAATCCACCGCGCCGCCCAGTTGCACCAGCGCGTCGCGCGTGTAGTCGTGCGCGCCCACCGATACACCGCCCGTGGTCACGAGCAGGTCGCATCCGCCGGCAATCGCCGCGTCGATCGCATGCATCGTGTCCTGCAACGTGTCGGGCACCAGCGGTGCAACGGTGACATCGGCGCCGGCGGCCCGCAACAGCGGCGGCAGGGCATACGTGGACGACGACACGATGCGACGGCCGGCCAGCACTTCGTCGAACCGGTCGAGCCGCACCAGCTCGTCACCGCCCGACAGCAGCGTCACGCGCGGCCGGCGATGCACCGGCACCATCGCGCATCCCACACTGGCCAGCACGCCCAGATGCGCAGCCCGCAGCGTCGTGCCGGCCGGGAACAGTGCGTCGCCGGCACCAACATCCTCACCCCGCGGTCGCACGTTGCCACGCCCCGACGCATCACGTGCGTGGCGCACCGCGACGGTCGCCGTGCCGCCATCCGTATCCTCGATGCGGATCACGGCGTCGGCGTCGGGCGGCACCGGCGCACCGGTCATGATGCGCACGGCATCGCCGGCGCGCAGCGCAGGCAGCGTTGCCGGATCGGCACCGGCCGCCACTGTTCCAGTCACGCGCAGCAGCACCGGCGATTGCGCCGATGCACCGGCGACATCGGCGCGACGCACCGCGTAGCCATCCATACCGGCGTTGTCCCACGGTGGCAATGCGAGCGGACTCACGATCGGCTCGGCCAGCGCCCGTCCAATCGCGTCGTCCAGTGCCACGCGCTCGGTGCCCAGCGGCGTCGCCGCCTGCAACACCGCGCTCAGCGCATCGACATAGGCCAAGGCACCGCCGCGCGTACCGGTTGTCCCGACGGTGGGAACCTGATTCGGTGCGTCAGTGCTCACGCGCGCCGCCGTCGCCTGCGCGCAGGCCAGCGAGCGTGCTCACGAGCAGGTCCTGCACGCGCTCCACCTCGCGAGTGGGCACCGTGAAGTTGTTGGCGAGCATGGCGAACAACAGGACCTGCCCGTCCGCCGTCGTCACATAGCCCGACAGCGAGCGGGCCTTGTCGAGCGTGCCCGTCTTGGCGTTGGCGTTGCCTTCCGCGGG
The DNA here is from genome assembly GCA_964588045.1 of uncultured Gemmatimonas sp. Lineage (GTDB taxonomy): Bacteria > Gemmatimonadota > Gemmatimonadetes > Gemmatimonadales > Gemmatimonadaceae > Gemmatimonas. The sequence goes on along the minus strand of CAZPON010000303.1, from coordinate 1,162 downwards.
CGTGCCCTTCATGCGGTTGGCGATCGTGCCGTCGACACCGGCCAATGGCAGCGAGCGCCGGTACAGTTCGGACCACGGCGAACGATGCATCGCATCGAGCACCTGCACGATGGCGCGCGGACTCACGTAGTCATGCCGCGACAGGCCGCTGCCGTCGCGATACGCCGCCCCGTCGTTCCCGACGCCCCACAATTGCAGCGTGCGCGCCGCCACGGCCCGTGCACTGTCCGCGCCGCCATTGCCGGTTGCCACCAACCCCGATGTGCGAAAGAGCATCTCGGCCACCTGGTTTTGCGATGGCTTCTGCATGCGCGGCAGCACTTCGCGCAGCGTCGAGCCCTCGAGCACCACCAGCGTATCCAATCGCGCATCGGCCCGGGCGTTGCCGCCAGTGACGCGAATGCCGCGCGACACCAGCCGCTCGCGCATCGCCGCACGATATGCATCGGACGGATGACGATACGACGTCGAGATCCTGGCGCTATCGCCAATGGCAAGCGTGCCCGTCACCCGCAGCACACCACCCACCGAGTCGTACGCGACCTCGATACGCGGCCCCGAATCGGTCGCCGCGCGCGTCGTCGCCGCGATCAGCAGCGGCGGATACGTCGGCGTGGGCGTGCGCGTCACCGTCACCGGCTTTCCCGCCTTGCTTGCGCCGCGCACCATGAGTCGCAGCAGTCCTTCGTTGAACAGCAATTCGTCCACGGCAGCGCCGGACGGTGTGTCGAGGTCGTCGATCTCCCAGCCGAAGCCGCTCGATGCGCCGGTGAACGCATCACCGTCGGCGACGATGTCGCCCGTGATGCGCGTGATGCCGCGCGCCGACAACGCACTGGCCACGGGATCGAACGCCGACGCCGCCGTTCCACCGCGCAGCGAATCGCTGACACTCGGATCACCGCGCCCGATCACGACGAGATCACCGCGAAACACCGCGCCGCGCTGCGTGCCGCGCAGCAGCACCGGCGTGCGCCAGCGATACTCCGGCCCCAGCACCTGCAGCGCGATCGCGCCGGTAAGCAGCTTCTGGTTCGACGCCGGCATGAACAACCGGTCGGCATCGTGCGCATACAGGGTGTCACCCGACTGCGGATGCACGATCAGCACGCCCCACCGCGCATTGCGCCCCATCGGCGCGCCGATCGCGGAGTCCGCCACA
>CAZPON010000302.1:0-4400 GCA_964588045.1 uncultured Gemmatimonas sp. | reverse complement strand
CGTCGAACACGCCGTCGGGCACGAGGAGCACGGGGCGCGGGGCCTGCCGCGCGGTGTCCGGGGCCTGCGCAGGCAGTCTGGCGGCGACGACTGTCACGAACAGCAGCGCGCGGATCAGTCGAGTGGCCATCGGGCGGGTGGAAGAGAATACGTCGGGAAGGTTCACGCCTGCGGGGCCGCAGGTGGCGCGGCGTGCTCGCCGGTCGAGAGTGCGGACGGGAGCAGACGCGACACACCGCCTGACACGGCAAAGGCCATGGCGTCGGCGCTGTTCACGTCGATGGCCTGCACCAGCGACGACGGGACCACATAGATCTGCCCCGACCACGCGTATGAGTGCGGACAGTAGACCGACACATGATCGGCGAGCCCGAGCTGGTGCATGGACTCCTGGGTCACGAAGCCCAGCACCAGCGTGCCGTTGGGAATGAGCGTGAGCAGCACCGGTTTGTCGAAGCGCCGCTTCTCGCCCACGAAGGCATTGAGCAGGTCCTTGGTGGACCCGTACACGAGGCGCACGAACGGCAGCCGCGACATGGCGCGCTCGAACGCGCCCACCACGGAGCGCGTGAGGAAGCTGGAGCCGAGGAACCCGACCAGGGTGATGAGGGCCACCGTGGCAACGAACCCGCCACCCGGTGGGAGCGCGATGAGTTGGCCCAGCCACCCGTCGACGCTGGTGAAGACCCACCACAGCACGGCGATCGTGACGCCAATGGGCGCCAGGAGCACCAGTCCACGCGCGAAATAGCCCAGCAGCTTGCCCATCGCATCCCTCACGCGGCCTGCGCCGCCTCGTTAATCTTTGCAGTCGGTGGTTCACCCGTGACAACGCATGAACTTGGCGTCGCGCGGCACTGCCGACCAGTCCGTTCCACCACTCTCCTGTCAGACTCTCCTCCTGATGCGCACATCGCTCCGTCTCCGTTCGCGCACGCCGCGCCTGCTCGTGATCGGCATCGCGCTCGCCTGGCCCGTGCTCGCGCGCGGCCAAGGCCCTGCCACCACAGCGGCTCCTTCATCGGGAGCGAATCCGTACACGCGCGTCTCGCGCTGGACACCGCCGCCGCTCGCACCGGGCAAGAAGCTGATCACCCAGGACACCTACGACGAGTGGCGCACGATTTCCGGTGCGGCCCTGTCCAACGACGGCAAGTGGGCCGTGTACACCCAGAGTCCGGTGGTCGGCGAAGGCGAGCTGGTGGCGCGCTCGACGTCGGGTTCAACCGAGTATCGTGTGCCGCGCGGCTTCACGGGGCGACCGCAGCTCACGGCCGGTGCGTCCGGACCGGGCTTCACGGTGCAGGCCGCGCAGGTCAGCGCCGACAGCCGCTTCGTGGTGTTCACGATCTATCCGCCGCGTGCCGACGTGGACCGCGCGCGTACCCGTCGTGGGGCAACGCCGCCGCGCAACAGCATTGGCATCGTCAACCTGGCCGATGGCGCCGTAACGCGGCTGCCGAACGTCAAGGCGTTCCAGCTTTCGCGCAACGGCGGGCGATTCCTCGCCTACCACCTCGAAGACACCACGGCGCGTCCCGGTCAGAATGGCGCCGCCGCACCCGGTGCTGTGCGCAACCTGCCGAGCATGCCAGCCGGCGGTGTGGCCGGAACCGACACGGCGCGCGCCACGGGCGCACGCCGCGAGACCGGAACCACGCTCGTCCTTCGCGAGCTGGCCACCGGCACCGAGACCCGCATTGACGGCGTGACCGAGTTCGCGTTCGACGAGAACGAGCAGTGGCTGGGCTACACCGTCGCGTCGGTCGACAGCGCTGCCGATGGCGCCTACGTGCGCGCGCTGGGCACGGGCACGGTCACCACCCTGCTCGGTGGACGGGCCGTGTATCGCAGCCTCGCGTTCGATCGCAAGGGTTCGCAGGTCGTGTTCATGTCGAGCCTGGGCGACAGCACGCCGAAGCCGGCGTACTCGGTGTATCATGCGTCGCTCACGTCGGCGAGGGGCGCGCCAGCGCCGGCCGCCGCGCGTCGCATCATCGCGGGCGCCGACGCCCCGCGCGGCATGCTCATCGCCGATCGCGGCCGCGTGGACTTCACGCGCGAAGGCAACGCGGTCACGTTCGCGCTTGCCAAGGTCCCACTCGATTCCATTCCCGCCGACTCGCTGGCCGACAAGGCGGTCTACGACCTCTGGCACTGGCAGGACACCAAGATCCAGCCGCAGCAGCGCCTCGACGCCGCCCGCGACCGCGCTCGCACGTTCCTGGCCGTGTACCACCTGGCCACCGGCAAGTGGACGCAACTGGCCAACGACTCGCTGCAGGTCACGCTGAGCGACGACGCGAAGCGCGCGCTGGGCGTGAACAGCGTCGAGTATGCAATTCCGCAGTTCTGGGGTGAAGGCGGGCTCGATGCGTACCTGGTCGATCCGTCTTCCGGCGGCAAGACGCTCATCGCGCGCAAGCTCGATCGCCAGCCGCAGCTCTCGCCCGGTGGCAACTACGTCACGTTCTTTCGCGACGGCCAGTGGCACGCGTATGCGACGGCGACCGGCAAGACGGTCAGCCTCACCGGCGCTATCGCCAGCATCAAGTTCCAGGACGAGGAGTTCGACTCGCCGGACATCCCGCCGCCGTATGGACTGGGCGGCTGGACAACCGGCGACCGGCGCGTGCTGGTGTACGATCGCTTCGACATCTGGGAGATCGATCCAACGGGTGTCGTGGCGCCGAAGAGCATGACCGACGGCGCCGGCCGTCGCGCCGGCATGACATTCCGCATAGTCGATCTCGATCGCGACGAGCGCTTCATCGATCCGGCGAAGCCGGTGCTGCTGCGTGCTGTCGACTCGCTCACCAAGGCCACGGGGTTCTACCGCGAGCGCATCGGCGCCGATGCGGCACCGGAGCGCATCGTGATGGCAGACCGCAGCCTGGGCGTGCCGCAGAAGGCACGCAACGCCGAACAGTACCTCATCACGCAGTCCACGTATCGCGAGTTCCCGGACCTCTGGACGGGCACGTCGCTGGCGGGCACCACGAAGATTTCCGATGCCAATCCGCAGGATTCCCAGTATCCGCGCGGCACGGTGGAACTGGTGTCGTGGATGAACGGCGACGGCATTCCCCTGCGCGGACTGCTCTTCAAGCCGGAGAACTTCGACCCGTCGAAGCAGTGGCCGATGGTGGTGTACTACTACGAGAAGCTCACCGACGGGCTGCACAACTACGTCGCGCCCACCGGCCGCAATGTCGTCAACCCGATGGTGTACACCGCGCTCGGCTATGTCGTCTTCGAGCCGGACATCGTGTACACCGACGGCCAGCCCGGACCGAGCGCCGCGAAGTCGATCATTCCCGGCGTGCAGTCGCTGATCGCGAAGGGATTCATCGATCCGAAGCGCGTCGGCATCGCGGGCCAGTCGTGGGGCGGCTACCAGTCGGCCTACCTGGTGACGGTCACCAACATGTTCGCCGCGGCGGTTCCCAACGCGACGGTGGTGAACATGACGAGCGCATACGGTGGCATTCGCTGGGCGTCGGGATTGGCGCGCGCATTCCAGTACGAGCACACGCAAAGCCGCATCGGCGGCTCGCTGTGGGAGTATCCGGAGCGCTTCATCGAAAACTCGCCGCTGTTCCGCCTCGACCGCGTCACCACGCCGGTGCTGTTCATGGCCAACGACAACGATGGCGCGGTGCCCTGGTATCAGGGCATCGAGTTCTACGTCGGCATGCGCCGCCTGCAGAAGGAAGCGTACATGGTGACGTACAACGGCGACGAGCACAATCCGACCAAGCGCGCCAACCAGAAGGACATCGACCTGAAGATGCAGGAGTTCTTCGCCACGAAACTCCTGGGCGCCGAGCCGCCGTCCTGGATGGTGCGCGGCATCCCGTACCTCGAGAAGGGACGGGACCAGGTGCGCCCGACCATCACTCCCGCCACGGGCACGTCGAACGTGCGCGGTTCCGGAGGCTATTGATGCCGGCATGGTTCGGTAGCGAAGGACTTGTCGCCCGCCCTGGTATCCGCGCGACGTCCGTACTCCGCTAGTATTGGTCACCATGGCCACTCGCACCCTTCCGGAAATTCCACTGCCCGCGGCACCGATGTGGTCTGTCGATGCCGCGCGCGCGCTGTACAACATCGAAGGCTGGGGCGCCGGCTACTTCGACATCAACGACAACGGGCACGTCATCGTGCGGCCGGATCCGGCCCGGCCGGATCTGACGCTCGATCTCAAGCAATTCGCGCGCGACCTCGAGCAGCAGGGCGTGCAGTTGCCGGTGCTGCTGCGCTTCTCCGACATCCTGCGGTCGCGCATCGAAACGCTCAGCGAGCGGTTCGGTGCGGCGATCACCGAGTTCGAGTACACGGGCGGGTACACCACCGTGTATCCGATCAAGGTCAACCAGCAGCGGCACGTGGTCGAGGAG
>CAZPON010000301.1:2599-4443 GCA_964588045.1 uncultured Gemmatimonas sp. | reverse complement strand
TGCAGCATGGACCGAACGTTACCAAGGCCGAGAGTATTTGTCAATCACCCTATCACCCCTTGGATGATATGGCTGTCATCAGAAGCCCATCCTCATGCCTCGCATCCAAAGCTTTTCGTCGTTGCGCGACGAGATGATTGCTGTCGCACGTGGTGAGCGGAAGGCGCCTCCGCACGCGGCCGAGCCAAGCGTGCATTCAGCGGACGTGATTGCACGCTTGCTCACGCCCCAGAACCGGCAACTGATGGTCGCCATTCGCGAGCACAGGCCTGCCTCGGTGGCCCAGCTCGCGCTGCTCACGGAGCGCGCGCCTTCAAACCTCATCCGCACCCTCGACAAACTCGTGGCCGCTGGCCTGGTGCACTATGAGGCAGACGGGCGAAGAAAGGCACCAAGAACGATGACCGGGAAAGTGGTGATTGAGATCGATCCATTCTCCGACGTCGATACCGTGCGCGTCGTTCAGGCCAGACGACCGAAGGCCGCCTTGGCAGAAGCCACGAAACGAGGAGCTGCGGCGCGCAAGACGCGGGGTCGTGGAGAGAGAAAGCCGACACACAGGTAAGGCAGCGGGCCAAGGCGGGTCCTACTCCCCGCCGTAGAGCCGCTCGAGACCCACCAGCTCCGTATCCCCCCGCTCCCCGTCCGCTCGCTGGACATCGTCCGCGAACGCCGGGGCGAAGAGAAGCAGCCGGGCCTCCGCCGCGTTCGGGCCAAGCGCTGCGCGCGCCCGTTCGAGATGCCGAAGGTGCGACAGGCCAACCGTCTCGCCGGCCTTCGCCTCGCCAATGGCCAGGACGGGCCGGTTGGCCGGGGCGATGCCGGGGTCCCCGCCGGCGACAACCACATCGAGCTGGTACTCCTTGTGCTCAATCGTCACCTGCGACGGGCCGATGTGATTTGCCGTTCCACCGATCGTCTCGGGCGCAGCGAAGCGGCGCACCCAGGTGCGCGCCTGCTCCTCGAAGACCGGGCCGCGGACACGGGAGTCGAACGTCGCCGCGAGTCCATGGTCCCAGGTCGCCCGCGTGTCACGCTCCCGCAGGGCGGTGCGGTGCGGTTCGAGCACGGCGTAGTGGAACTGCAGGAACGGGTCGGCGAGGGCAAAGGCGGGACGCTGACGGCGGACCGGGTCGTCATGCCGGACCAAGAACCCCTCGTCGATCAGCCGAACGACTCGCCTACTACCCTCCGAGCCGCGCCGAATCACTCGCAAGTCTGGCCGGATCACCGCCTCGACTACCTGGCCGTTGCCAACGTAGAGGGCGGCGTGCGTCCACTGGGCAGCAGTGCCGTAGCGCTGCTGCGCGTCGACGATCACCTGCGAGAGTCGCGTTGGCCTCGTGGAGCCAAGGAGGACGATGTCCGCCGGCTCCCAGCTCCGCATATCCGGGAGATACCCTGCGGCCACCGCTTGCGCCGACAGCGGCGACGGAACGACACGGCACGTGGGGAGTGCGGACAAGGAAGCGCCGACCGTCATGCGTGAGGGTCGGCGCTCGAGCGATCAAGGCAGATCAAGCGGCGCGATTGGGTAAAGGCACCCTACGCATGTGCGTACCGAGTCGCAGGCGTTTCGGCGCGCACTTTCGCAACGGCAAGGATACGCTCCGGATTCTGCTCGTCAACGTAGGCCGTCAGGCGATCACCCTCTTTCACCTGAACACGATTGCCGGCAGGATCATGGAGGTCTGCCAGCTGGAGGCCATACATGCGTCCCGCAGGCATCTCCGTATCAGGCTCACGAAACACACGCGCGGCCAGCGGAGACATGATGCGCCGGACGACGACCGTAAAATGCACCATGGTGCCTCCCTTGTGCTGTCTGGCACTTCCGCCAGACA
>CAZPON010000301.1:0-2589 GCA_964588045.1 uncultured Gemmatimonas sp. | reverse complement strand
GGAAGTGCCAGCACTTGAACGTGCCTCTCGTACAGTACGATGCAGATCCCGCACCGGCAACGGGGGCGTTGTGACTACTTCTATTTTTACCCCCAATCCCGCCAAAGCGGTTCGACCGTTCGCCTGGTGACAACAAGAGGTCGGACTCTGGATCCATGAAGACGGTGGGGCTCGAGTGTGTCGCTGCCAATAAAATCTGACGCGGGTTGGCCGAGGGCTGTCGCCCGCGCCACTATGCTTTTAGCATTATGCCATCAGCATAACGCTATTGGCATAACGCTATTGGCATAACGCCATGGGCATACCTGGGAGGTACCATGACCCGTCGCGACCGCGTACCCGGCACGCCGCAGCGCAATCCCTTCGAGTACGGTCGAGAGCTGAGCCGTGACGAACTCGTCGACCGGGAGGAGGAGCTCGCCCAGATCATCCGTTCCCTCCAGAACAGGGCCAAGCTCTTTCTGATCGGACCACGACGTTTCGGGAAGACCTCGCTGCTCAGCGCAGCGGAAACCGTGGCGTCGGAAAGCGGGATCGTCGTCCTGCGTTTCGATGCAGAACGCTACGAAAGCCTCGACCTGCTCGCGGCGGCGCTGCTGACCGCCGCCACGCGTCGCCTGGCCTCGACCATGGAGCGCGCCGGCGCGCTGCTGACCCGCGTGGCGGGCGCGCTGCGTCCCGAAGTGACGTACGATATCCGCGAACAGGCGTTCCGCGTGGGCATCGGGGCAGACAAATCGTCGGCGACCGACACGCTTCCCGTGCTGGTCGACGTCCTCGATGCCATCGAGCGGATGGCCGAGGCGACCAATCAATCCGTGGTGGTCATCCTGGACGAGTTTCAACACGTGGTCAAGGAGGGTGGCGAGCGCGGCGAGCGCCAGCTTCGCGCGGCCGTGCAGAAGCACCGGCATGTCGGGTACGTCTTCGCGGGCTCCGCGACGCGTCTGCTGGCGGACATGACTGGTCACCACAGTCGCGCGTTCTACAAGTTGGGCGCCCGGCTCTTCCTGGGCCCCATTCCGCGCGACGCGTTCGTGCCCTTCCTCCGTCAGGGATTCGAAAGCGCCGGCTTTGCCGTGGACCGTGCGGCGCTCACGCACATCCTCGAGATCGTGCAGGACGTACCGTACAGCGTGCAGCGCCTTGCGCACGAGTGCTGGGAGCAACTGCGGGTCGCCGCCGCCAGGCCGGCAGCAGGAAAGCCGGACGCCCCCATCGTGCTCACCACCGCGCATGTCGATGCGGCGCTTCTTCGCGTGCTCCGTCAGGAAGATGCCGCGTACACCCAGCTCTGGAACTCGCTCAAGCTCCAGCAGAAGCGAGCCCTCAAGGCGGTGGTGATGGAGCAGGGCCGCGCCCTTCTCTCGGCGGATGTCTCAAAGCGATACAGGGTGCCAACGGCGTCCATGCAAAAAGCGCTCGCCGCGCTCGACGATCGTGGACTGGTGCGTGAGGAGGGAGCGGCGGGGGCCGTCTGGTATCGGCTGGAGGATCCCCTGTTGGGTCACTGGCTCGTCACGTCTCAACAACTCGGCGCGTCGGGGTCGGCGGCGAACGAGCGGAGGGGTTGACGACAGGGTCTACGGGCCGGTACTCTCGGAGCGCAGGACTATGGGGACCACTCAGGAGACGTGATGGCCACGAACGCCGAAAGGGTGACTGAACGTGACATGGCGCTGCTTCTGCAACGCGCAGTGGCGGTCGCGGCGTTCAAGAAGCGCATCCAAATCGACGGGATGACGCGCCCGAGTCGTTCGCCCATCGAGCGCGCCCTCCTGCTGGAGGTTGGTGCGTCGATGCCGTTTCGCGAGAGTGGCACCCCTTCCGGGTCCGCTAACCAGCCACTCAGCGTGGCGGCGGTCCTGCTCATGGTGTGTGTCTGACGACCGCTCAACGTCTCTATGACGTGGAACGGCCGTTTCGCTGAGCCTTCGCCACCCTGACCGTCCGTGACCATGTGGCCGCAATCCGCGCGCTCTGGGTATCCGCCGGGGCGAAGCGGTGGCGATGTCGCGAAGGATCGGAAACTGGGCGGTTCACCGATACGCCGCCGGCTGACCATGGACGTGGTCGCCAATCGCGCTCGGGGGAGCGGACGCGGCAGGCGCCAAACGGTACGCTGCCAACGGCGTCACAGTCGCCGTGATCCACGGGCCCAGCGTCTGAACAAAGCGCGCCCCGTCGTCCGAAATGGCCGGACCGACGGGGCGCGAGTTGTTACGGGCGACGCGAGCGGTGCGCGCTCGCGTCGTTCAGGCAGAACTCAGGCGATCGGGCCTGTGTTTCTCTTGCCACGGGCTCCGACGACACCAAGCGCGCCGAGGGCGAGCGCAACCAAGGACACCGTAGCGGGCTCCGGGACAGTGGAGGTGGTGACAGCCTCCACCGTCTGCATAGCGATGTCGTCGAACTCAAAGGCTTTCTGCGTCGATGATGTGAACCGAAGCTGCGCGAAGTTTGAGTCGGAGAACTCAAAATAGACGTGGCGATTGTTGTTCGGGTCTGTTTGGCTGCCAGAGCACGACCCAAGGGCGCAACCGAAAATTGTACCGTCGGTGAGTACGTTGCCCCCTGCGTCCAGAAACT
>CAZPON010000300.1:0-4454 GCA_964588045.1 uncultured Gemmatimonas sp. | reverse complement strand
CTGCGCGCGCGTGCAAGGCAGGAACGCCGGATTCGGACCGCGCACCAGGTCGTAGGTGCCGCTGATGAAGCTTTGGATCAGCGCCTGCCGGCCTTCGTCGGAATCGCTGTACCGGACTTCATAGCCTGTGAGCGCACCGGTGGTGCCGAACAGCGGCTGGCGGACGAGGCAGGAATCGGACATGGCCGGGAAACGGGGGTGGCGCGGACGCGGCGTAGATGGCGAGTGTTCGACGATCCAGCGACCCTGTACGGCACGCCCAACCCCCTCCGAACCCCTGCCGCCCTCCATGAGCCTTGCTACCCTCGACGGATCCTTGCACCGCGGCTGCGGCGGGCGCTATGCCCGGCAGTCGGAGACGGTCACCCTTCGCGTGAGCGGGATGGCCGCAGACGTGGAGCGGTCGTTCTACCGGTGCGAGAAGTGCGGCCACGAGCAGCGAACCATCGACCAGCGCGACACGGCAGAAAAGTCCGCGATCGAACAGATCCGGGCGGCCAACGACCTGCTCGCCCCGAAGGCCATCCGGCAGTTGCGTGAATCCCTCGGCCTCACGGTGGCTCAACTGGCCGAGCTGTGCTACGGGACGCCCAAGGGCATCGTCGAGGGGTGGGAAAAGGGCAAATACCTGCAGAATCGGGAGGCCGATGCGTTGTTGCGCAGCCTGTCCGACCGCGAGACGCTGGAGCGGCGTGCGGCCAAGGCGGGCGTGAACCTGGTGCCGCCGGAATCGGCGCCCGGTGGCGCTGGCGCGGACGACACGACGGCGCCGATCGTGGCCGCGATCGCGTGAGCGGACCGTTCGTCATCGAGACGGAGTCACTGACCCGGCGCTACGGCTCCGTGGTGGCTCTGGACGCGCTGACGGTTCGGATCGAAGCCGGCATCACCGGGTTGGTGGGCGCAAACGGCGCCGGCAAGAGCACGCTCATCAGGATCCTGCTCGGGCTGGTCGATCCGAGCGACGGCACGGCGCGCGTGCTCGACTGCCCGATCGACATCGAGCGCAACGACATTCATCGACGCGTGGGCTACATGCCCGAACACGACTGTCTGCTGCCCGACATGAACGCGGCGGAATTCGTGACGTGGCTCGCGCGATGCTCGGGGTTCCCGCCTTCGGCCGCGCGCGAGCGCGCAGCCGAAGTGCTGCGCCATGTGGGACTGTTCGAGGAGCGGTACCGCCCCATGGGCGGCTACTCGACCGGCATGGCGCAACGCGTGAAGCTGGCGCAAGCGCTGGTGCACGATCCCGCATTGCTGATTCTCGACGAACCCACCAACGGACTCGATCCGGCCGGGCGCGAGGACATGCTGGCGCTCATCGAGCGCACCAGCCGCGAGTTCGGCATCTCCGTGCTCGTGTCGTCGCACCTGCTTGGCGAATTGGAGCGCATCTGCGATGGCGTGGTGCTGATCGATCACGGACGCCTGGTGCGCGCCGAGCGGTTGGGTGTGCTCACCGGTGTCACGAGCGCACTGCTGGTGGAGATCGATGGCGATGCGACGGCCTTCGCGGCGGCGCTCGAGGCCCGCGGCGTGCATGCGACGGGTGAGCGTCAGCGCGTCGTCGTGACGCTGCCGGAGTCCACGAGCCCCGACGACGAGCGTGCGGCCTTCGATGCCGTGCGCGATGTGGCGGTGCTGCACAACGCGGCGTTGCTGCGACTGGAGCGACGCCGCGGACATCTCGAGGATCTCTTCGCGGGGATGTCATGACCGGGCCGGTCGTCCGCAACGATGTGTCGGTCACCGGCGCGCCCAATGGCGGGTCGGCGATTCACGACCTCGGCTACCGACGGTACGAAGGGTCGCGCCTTGGCCCGTCGGGTGCGTGGAGCGCGGTCTATTCGCAGGGCCTGCGCGCGATGTTCGGCCTTGGACGTCCATTCAAGGCCAAGGTCGTGCCCGTGCTCGTCGTCGTGGCCACGATGCTGCCCGTGATGGGGTCGCTCGTTGCATCGTCGGCATCGAACGGCCAGTTGCCGATTCGGTACGGACAGCTCATCAGCGGCCAACTGATGCTGTTCGTGCTGTTCCTCGCCGCGCAGACCCCCGAGGTGCTGAGTCGCGACCAGCAGCACCAGTTGCTGCCACTGCTGTTCACGCGTGACGTCACGCGGCAGTCGTATGCGATGGCGCGATTCGCGGCCGTCTTCACCGCGGCGTTCCTCGTCGCGCTCGCGCCGCTCATGCTGCTCTACCTCGGCGAGATCGGCATTGCGACCGATCCGGCGGCGGGGTTTCGCGCGACGGGCGCTCGCATCTGGCCGGTGCTGGCACAGGCTTCGCTGAGTGCCATGGCGATGACCGGCATCGTTGTGGCGCTGGCGGTGTGGTCATCGCGTCGCGCGTATGCGACGGCGTCGATTTTCGGGGCATTCCTGCTGCTGGCGGCGATCGCGGGCGGACTCGACGACCTGACCGGACTGAGCATGCGTGCCGCCGAATTGCTCGATCCGATTCGCGCATTGCGCACGATGGCGATGCTCCTGTTCGGCGAAACGACGCGCGGCATGGAACTCGATCCGCCAATGCAACTCTCCGTGTACGTGGCGATCATGCCGGGCATCGGGGTGACCGGGTTGCTGCTCCTGTCGTGGCGCATGCGACGGATTCACACGTGACGGGCTCCGCTGTGACCGACGGTCGCGTATCGGTTGCGCCGCTCGTGCTCGAGCGCGTGTCGCATTGGTATGGCGACGTGGTGGCCGTGAACGACATCTCGTGCACGGTCACCAGCGGCATCACCGGCCTGCTGGGTCCGAACGGTGCGGGCAAGAGCACGCTGCTGCAGATGGCGGCGGGTGTGCTGGCGCCGTCGAGTGGTTCGGTGCGCGTGTACGGGGCATCGCCCATGAACCGTCCCGACGTCTACCGGCAGGTGGCGCTCGTGCCCGAGCGCGATGCGCTGCCGGGCATGATGCGGGCACGGGCGTTCGTTGCCGCGAGAGCCGCGCTGCTGGGTATTCACGACGAAGCGGTCGCGGTGGATCGCGCCCTCACGCTGGTGGAGATGGATACCGTCGCCGACCGTCGCATCGACACCTTCTCGAAGGGCATGAAGCAGCGCGTCAAGCTGGCCGCGGCACTGGTACACAATCCGACGCTCGTGCTGCTCGACGAGCCGTTCAACGGCCTCGATCCGCGCCAGCGGCTGCACATGATGCGGTTGCTCGAGGAGCGTGCTGATGCCGGCACCGCCGTGCTGCTGAGTTCGCACATCCTCGAGGAGATCGAGGGCGTTGCGTCGAACATCCTGGTGGTGCTGGCCGGACGTCTGGCGGCAACCGGCGACTACCGCACCCTGCGGGGACTGATGACGGATCGTCCGCACACGGTGCGGATGCGATCGAGTGACGACCGGATGCTCGCCGCATCGCTGATGCGCGATCCGTCCGTGATTGGCGTCGACGTGGACGCCAGCGGGCTGACGGTGCGTGCGACCGACTACAGCGCGTTCTCGCGGGCGGTGGCGCCGGTCGCGCAGGGCCTTGGATGCACGCTGTACGAGGTGCAGGTGACCGACGAGTCGCTGGAGCACGTGTTCGCATACCTGGTGGCGCGATGACGGCCGCGGCGCAGGTCACGACCAGCGGCGCAACGAGTCCCCGCTCCGGGCCACCTTCGTGGTGGCGTACGGCGCGGGCCATCACACAGCTTTCCGTTGCGCGCACGTTCACGCCGGTGATCGTGCTGACGATGTGCGGGCTGGTGGTGCTGCCGATGCTGTTCGCGTTGTTGTTTGCGTCGCGCGGCTTCCTGTCGGGCGATCCGGTGCCGTTCCTGGTGCAGCGCTACGACACGCTGGTGGGCGCGCTCGCGACCCCCATCATTGCGCTGCTGTTGAGCACGAGCGCGTTCAGCGCCGAGGCCGACGATGGAACGCTGCTGTACCTCGTGACGACCACGACCCCGCGGTGGTGGATCGTGCTGGTGCGCATCGTGTTGGCAATGGTGGGCACGGCGGCGGTATCGGCGATTGCCGTGTTCGGCACGGGATTCATCGTCACCGGCACGCACGATCCGCAGCATGTGACCCGCGCCTTCGGAGTCGCCGCAGCGTTCGGGGGCGCGGCCTATGCATCGCTGTTCACGCTGCTGGCGCTCGTGACGCGTCGCGCGCTGGTGAGCGGCCTGCTGTACGTCGTGTTCTGGGAAGGTGTGCTGAGTGCCACGTTCCCCGGACTGCACTACGTGAGCGTGCGGCAGTGGATGCTGTCGGTGGCCAACGTGCTCACCGACTCGAAGGAAGCCCGGCTCGTCGACGGACCGTCGCTGGCCGTGTCGCTGGTGGGAGCGGGCATCGTGATCGTGCTGGCGGTGGTGGTGGGCGCGCGGCGACTGGCGCAGCCGGGGATAGGTCGTAGCGGAACGTAGGGACGTCTCCCGTCTTGGCTCTCCCGTCTCCCGTCTCCCGTCTCCCGTCTCCCGTCTCCCGTCTCCCGTCTCCC
>CAZPON010000299.1:0-4495 GCA_964588045.1 uncultured Gemmatimonas sp. | reverse complement strand
AGCGAGACATCGGGTGACAACTCGACGCGGAGGACCACGTTCTTGGCCTTCGCCGCATCCTGCAGCGGCGCGGTGATTTCGGCGGCGATGGTCTGGATATCCTGTTCGACCGGGTTCGGCAGCCATCCTCCCGATTCGATGCGCGACAGGTCGAGCAGGTCGTCGACGATGCGCTGCATCCGGCGCACATTGCCGGAAACCATCCCGAGGAACTGGTGGCGCAGGTCGGGCGGGAGCGCATCGTCCTCCAGTGTTTCCACGAAGCCGCTCACGATGGTGAGCGGTGTGCGCAACTCGTGCGACACGTTCGCCACGAAATCCCGGCGCACCGCCTCCAGTCGCCGAAATGGCGTCAGGTCGTACAGGGCGAGCACGGCGCCCCCGGCAGGTCGCGGACGCGCGGTCAGTGACAGCGAACGGTCATCGAGATGCACTTCACCCGGTGGCGCATCGTTGCCCGACAGGACGGCGGCCAGCGCTTCGCGCAGCGTGCGGTCCCTCGGCAGGTATTCGGCCGGAAACGGCACCGCTTCGTGCAGCCGCAGTTGCCGGCGCGCGGTCTGGTTGACGCTCACCACCTGATGCCGTCCGTCGACGACCACGACGCCCTCGTTCAACGATTCGGTCAGCGCCGCCAGCAACTCCTGCTCGGCGGCGAGTGCGCGGCGCCGCGCTTCGAGTTGCTCGGCGATGTTGCGCATCGACTGCGCGAGGTCCCGCACTTCGCTGTCGCCTTCCAGCAGCGGACGACGCGACACATCGCCCGATGCGAGGGCACCCGCGACACCGCGCAACTCATCGATGGGCCGTGCAATCCGTCGCGCGAGCAGGTAGGC
This sequence comes from uncultured Gemmatimonas sp., assembly GCA_964588045.1. Lineage (GTDB taxonomy): Bacteria > Gemmatimonadota > Gemmatimonadetes > Gemmatimonadales > Gemmatimonadaceae > Gemmatimonas. Next base: position 3,659 of record CAZPON010000299.1, on the reverse strand, counting down.
GGCGCCGGCGCCGAGGATCAGGACCGCGATGCCGTTGATGGCGATATCGCGGCGGACGTGGGCCAGGAGCTCGTCACTGCTGATGGCCCCGGCCGCCGCGTTGCCGCTGCGGATGCGCTCCGTGACCCGGCGCTCGATGAGCACGAGCACGGTCATCACCAGCAACGTGGTGACCACGAGGGTATTGAGGACCAGCCGTGATGCGAGCCGCACCGCTACGTGCGGCTGGTCAGGCGCCGCGCGCTGCTGGCGCGCGCAATCGGTAGCCGAAGCCGCGCACGGTTTCGATCAGGTCGCCGGCCGCACCGAGCTTGCTGCGCAGTCGCTGCACGTGCATATCGACCGTTCGCGTCTGGATATCCGGTGCCGCCTCCCACACGGTTTCGAGCAGATGTCCGCGCCCCTGCACCCGACCACGGCGCTCGGCGAGGGTGAGCAACAACTTGAATTCGGTCGGCGTGAGTTCGACCGCCTTGCCGTCGACCAGCACGGACATCGCCGCGCGATCGACGCGCAGGGGCCCAATGACGATGCTGTCCGCGCCGGTCGCCGGCACGTTGCCGGCGCGGCGCAGGATCGCACCGACGCGCAGCACGAGTTCCGCCGGGCTGAACGGCTTGGTGAGGTAATCGTCGGCGCCCAGCGACAGCCCGCGAATACGGTCGGGCTCTTCGCGGCGCGCGGTGAGCATGAGCACCGCGACATCGCGCGTGGCCTCGTCTGCCCGCAAGGCTTCGAGGACATCGAATCCCGACATGCCGGGCAGCATGAGATCCAGCACGATCAGCGAGTACTGATCCCTGCGCGCCGACTCGAGGGCGTCCTGGCCGGTCGCTGCCGTGGCCAGGCGATAGCCGGCCTTGCCGAGATGATAGGCCACGAGGGCCACGATCTCGGGTTCGTCATCGACGACGAGGATGCGCTCAGCGGACGGCGGTGCAGGATTCATGCGGGTCAGGTTTCGGCAGGCGTCGTGGGAACGAATGCCGGAGTGGGCGACGCCGTGCGTGCGCCGGAGCGCGACGAAAGCCGTCTGTGGATTTTCGCGACGATCATCTCGATGGCGACCGTGTTGTTGCCGCCACGCGGGACGATCACATCGGCATACCGCTTGCTGGGTTCGACGAACTGCAGGTGCATGGGCTGCACCGTGGTGAGGTACTGGTCCAGCACCGACTCGAGGGTGCGTCCGCGCGCGGCCGTGTCGCGCCGGATGCGACGGATCAGCCGGATGTCCGCATCGGCATCGACGAACACCTTCACGTCACACAGCTCGCGCACCGCAGGATCCGACAGCAGGAGAATGCCGTCGATGACCACGACGTCGGCGGGCTCGATGCGTTGCGTGCGCGCGCTGCGCGAATGTGAGGCGAACTCGTACACCGGCATCTCCACTCGCTCGCCGCGCGCGAGCGCGGCAAGGTGAGCGGTGAGCAATTCCACGTCGAAGGCGTCAGGATGGTCCCAGTTGACATGATGCAGCTGCTGGAGCGTCAGGTGGCTGAAGTCGCGGTAGTACGCATCCATTTCAATGAAGGCGACCAATGCGTCTGGCAGCGCCTCGGCGACCTTGCGGGCCACCGTGGACTTTCCCGACCCGGTTCCACCCGCGATGCCGATGATGAGCGGCTTCATGGGCAGCGGTCCGGGGTGGTGCATGGAGTTCGCCACAACACGATGAATACCTGCCGGGGTGTCGTATTCGGTCTGCCACGACGGTGTAACGGATGTGTATCGGCGACCGGGACCGCGGGGGTCCTGTGGAAGTTCGCGGTCTACGGCTGGAACGGGGAGGGGGCCTGCCGACCGGTTCGCTCAGGGTAGAGCGAGGCCCGGGCGGGCACTAGCATTCCCCCATGCATTTCACGGGGTTCGATACCAAACGGCCGGCGAGCGGCCGGCGGGCGATGGCGGTGGCCGTGGCGGCGGCGATGGCGGTCGCGAACCCGTCGGCTGGCGCGCAGGGCGCCGACCGGTACGACCTCAAGATCGCGGCCACGACCGACGTCCACGGGCGTCTTCGCGGGTGGGACTACTATGCCAACGTGGCCGACCCCTCGCGCTCGCTGGCGGGGGCCGCGACAATCGTCGATTCGCTGCGCCGTGCCAACCCGGGCCGCGTCGTGCTGCTGGATGCCGGTGACCTGCTGCAGGGTAATCCGCTGCTGCTCGTGGCGGCCCGGCTGACGCCAACGCCCGTGCACCCGGCGATGGCCGCCATGAACGTGATGGAGTACGACGCCGCGGTGATCGGCAATCACGAGTTCAACTACGGCGTCCCGCTGCTCCGGCGGGCGGTCGCGCAGGCGAGCTTCCCGTTCCTCGCGGCGAACGTGCGCGATGCCAACGGGGCGCCGTTTGTCGCGCCGTTCACGATCGTCACACGCACCATGCCGCGCGGCGGGAACGTGCGCATCGGTGTGGTTGGCGCCACCACGCCGGGGTCCATGGTGTGGGACGCCGACAACCAGCGCGCGGCCGGTCTCACGGTGACCGACATCGTGCCGGCTGTGCGCACATCGGTGGCCGAGGTTCGGCGTCGCGGCGCCGACATCGTGGTGGTGGCGCTGCATTCCGGGCTGAACGAGCCGGCCACGTACGATACGGTGGCCACCAGGCTTCCATCGGAGAACGTCGCGGCGCGATTGCCGCACGAAGTCGACGGTATCGACGTCGTGATCTACGGCCACTCGCATCGTGAGCTGGTGGACTCGACGATCAACGGCGCGTTGCTCATGCAGCCGCGCAACTGGGCCGCCAGCGTGGCGGTGGCGACGCTGACCATCGAACGCACGGGCCGGAAGTGGCACGTGGTGTCGCGCCGTGGCTCGTCGGTGCGCGTGGCCGGGCACGCGGAATCACCGCGCGTGCTGGCCGCGTCGACGGGCACGCACAAGGCGGCGCTGGAGTGGGCCAACGCTCCCGTGGGTCGCACCACGGTGGCCTGGCGGTCGGACAGTGCGCGCGTGTCCGATCAGCCGGTCATGGATCTGGTGGGCGAAGTCATGCGACGCGCCACGGGTGCACAGTTGGCGGCGACGGCGGCGTTCTCGCTCGATGCAACGATCGACGCGGGTACCATCACGCGGGCGATGTTGAGCCGGATCTATCCCTACGACAACACGCTGCGCGTGGTGCAGGTGAGCGGCGCGCAACTCAAGGCGTACCTCGAGCACTCCGCGCGCTACTACCGTTCCCTCGACGCGATGGGACGCGTGCCCGACGACGGCATCGTCGACCCCGCCATTCCCGGCTTCAACTTCGACATGGTGTCCGGCGCCGACTACACCATCGATCTCACGAAGCCCGTGGGTGCGCGCATCACGTCGCTCACCCGCGACGGCCGCACCATCACGCCCTCCGATACGTTCACGCTCGCGCTCAACAACTATCGCGCGGGCGGCGGTGGCGGCTACACGATGCTGGCCGGTGCGACCGTGCTCGCGTCCATCGACGTCGACATCCGGCAATTGCTCATCGACGAAGTGGAGCGCGTGACGGCTGCCGGCACGTCGCTCGATCCCGCCGACTACGCGGTGCGCAACTGGTGGCTCGAGCCACTCGCCGCGCGTGCGGCTGAGGACGAAGCGCCCGTCGGCATCGAGAATCTGGATGCCGTCGACCGTCGGATAGGCGCTCATGACCTGGTCGATCTTGGG
>CAZPON010000298.1:0-4508 GCA_964588045.1 uncultured Gemmatimonas sp. | reverse complement strand
GGCGCGAGTCGCAGAACGCGTTCGGTGACGACGCGGTGTACATCGAGAAGTACATCGACGGGCCGCGTCACGTGGAGATTCAGGTACTGGGCGACATGCACGGCACGATCGTGCACCTGGGTGAGCGCGAATGCTCGGTGCAGCGGCGTCACCAGAAGATGATCGAGGAAGCGCCAAGCGTGGCGGTGTCGCCGGCGTTGCGTTCGCGCATGGGCGCGACCGCCGTTGCCGCCGCGCGCGCCGCCGGCTACGTGAACGCCGGCACCTGCGAGTTCCTGCTCGATCGGTCGGGCGAGTTCTACTTCCTCGAGATGAACACGCGTATCCAGGTGGAGCACCCGGTCACCGAATTGGTGACGGGCCTCGACCTCGTGCAGTGGCAGATTCGTATCGCGGCCGGTGAGCCGTTGCCGTTCACGCAGCGCGAGTTCGCGCCGCGCGGATGGGCCATCGAGTGCCGCATCACGAGCGAGGATCCGGCCAACGGGTTCCTGCCGTCGATCGGTCGTATCGAACACTTGCACATTCCGACGGGGCCGGGCGTGCGTTGGGATGGCGGCATCGACTCGGGCAGCGAGGTCGGGCTCTACTACGATCCCATGCTGGCCAAACTCATCGTGCACGCGCCTACCCGAACGCTGGCTATTGCCCGCATGCGGCGCGCGCTGCTCGAACTCACCATCGATGGCATCGAGACGTCGCGCGCGTTCCACGTGCGCGTGCTCGATCATCCAGCGTTCCAGAGCGGCGATATCTCGATCCAGTGGCTCGAGCAGACGCTCGGCGAGCTCACCGCGCCGGTGCACGACCGGGAAGCGATTCGTGTCGCGGCGCTGGCCTCGGCGCTCATGACACACGAGGAGCGTCATGGTGGACGACGCGAGGCGGTCACCGCGGCCCCGGCCGACGCGGCCGCGCAGGGTCCGGCCGATCGCGCCTCGTGGGCGGCGTTGGCGCGCCGCGACGCGCTGCGTGGCTCGTAGGATGGCCATGTCGTCGCACGCGGCCGCGGCATGAAGCGCCCCAACGTGCGCGGAGCGGCGCGCGCCCGAGGGCGCGGCCAGTCGGCGCAAACGGAGTCGGTGGCCACCGTGCGCATCGATTCGATCGCGGCCGGCGGTGATGGGGTGGGCCGCATCGAAGGACTCGCGTGCTTCGTGCCGCGAACTGCACCCGGCGATCTCGCGCAGGTGGCGTATGTGCCGCATGCGCACTACGCGCGTGGCCGGCTGCTGCAACTGCTCGAATCGTCGGCCGATCGCGTGGACGCGTCGTGCCCGCACTACACGGCGGATCGGTGCGGTGGCTGTCAGTTGCAGCATCTTTCCACCGAGGCACAGCGCGACGTGCGACGACGCATCGTGCGCGACGCGCTGCAGCGCGTGGGGCACCGCACGGTGGCGCTCCCCGACCTCGTTTCCGGCGAATCGTGGGGCTATCGCGAGCGCCTGACGCTGGCACTGCGCGCGCGGGGAGCATCGTGGATTGGCGGATTGCATGCCTTCGACGATGCCAGCCGCGTGTTTCCGCTCGAGACCTGCCTGATCGCGCATCCGCGGCTGGTGGAATGCTGGACGACCCTGCGCCGGCACCTGCGCAGCCTTCCGACGCCACGTGCGGACAGTCCGCTCCGATTGTCGGTCCGCCTGCAGGGTGCCGAAGGCGACCAGGTCGCTGTCGTGGTACAGGGCGGCGCGCAGTGGCCAGAGGCCGAGGCGTGGGCGTCGCAGGTGCGGGCCGCCGTGCCGATGGTGGCTGCCGTCTGGTGGGAGCGCGACGGTGGCTCGGGGTTCCTGCTGTCCGGCCCACCGGAACGCGACGTGCTGGCGTTTGCGCAGGTGAACCCGGTGGTGGCCGACGCCTTGCGTGCATGGGTGCGCGATGAGATCGCGCGATTTGCGCCCGAGTCGGTGATCGATGGCTACAGCGGTCGCGGTGACCTGGCCGAGTCACTGGCGCGGAGTGGCGTGGCCGTGGTGGCCATCGAAGCCGACGGCGTGGCGACGGCCCAGGCCGCGCGACGACTGGCGCCGTTCCCGTCTTCGCGCGTGGTCACTGCGCGGGTGGAGGAGGCGATCGATGCGGTGCTGCCGGCCGATGTGGTGGTGCTCAACCCGCCGCGCCGCGGCATCGATGTGCGCGTGGCGGCTACGCTGAACACGGCGCACGGCGTGCGCGCCATCGTGTATGTGAGCTGCGATCCGGCCACGCTGGCCCGCGATGTGTCGCGTCTTCGGCACTGGCGCATCGATGCGCTGCGCTGCTTCGACATGTTCCCGCAAACTGCGCACGTGGAAACCGTGTGCGTGCTGACTCCGGAGACCCCATGAAGTACATCGTCGAGGTGAATGGCGAGCGCGTGACGGTGGAACTCGACGGCGCGCACGCGGTGGTCGACGGCGAACGGCTCGATGTCGGGCTGACCGCGGTGGACGGCACACCCGTGCGGCTGGTGCGCATCGGCGAACAGGTGCATCGCGTGGTGGCCCGGCGCGGCGCCTCGCGCGGCATGTGGGTGCTGGATGTTGCCGGCGCGCGCATGGAGACCGAAGCGCTGGACGAGCGCATGCGCGTCATTCGCGACCTGACGGCAGCGTCCGCCGTGGCCTCGGGCCCGGCGCCGCTGGTGGCGCCGATGCCCGGTCTCGTCGTGCGGGTGAACGTGGCGGTTGGCGACGTCGTGAGCGCCGGTCAGGGGCTCGTGGTGGTCGAAGCGATGAAGATGGAGAACGAGCTGCGCACGACCGTGGCCGGCGTGGTCCTGGTGATCACCGCCGTCGCCGGCACGGCGGTGGAGAAGGGGGCGGTGCTGGTCGAACTCGGACCGGTCGGGGCGTAGTCACCCGGCTATTTCGCCGGCGCCGTCCGCCGCATCGTGTTGACCGCCTTGATCACCATGAAGAGCGTGAACGCGACGATCAGGAATGTGATGAGGTGATTGATGAACTGCCCGTACGCGAGTACCGGCGCGCCGGCCGTCTTGGCGTCAGCCAGGGTGGCGTACGACTCGCCCCTGAGCACGATGAACCGGTTGGTGAAATCCACGCCGCCGGTGAGCAGCCCCACGACCGGCATGATCACGTCGTTGACCATCGAGTCCACGATTTTCTGGAATGCGCCGCCAATGACCACGCCAATCGCGAGGTCCAGGACGCTGCCTTTCATGGCGAATTCCTTGAACTCCGACATCATGCTCATGTACTGCCTCCTTGGGGATGGCGAACCGTCGTCGGCGCGCGGGCTGATCGGGGTGCAAGAGTGTGGGCCGAGAAGGCCGAGGACAAGGGGGGAGGGAAGTCTTCCGTCTCCCGTCTCCAGTCTTCCGTCTCCAGTCTTCCGTCTTTTCGCACCGTTGACAGCCACCCCTGGCGACAGTAAGTTGCGGGTCTGTCTCGACTTCCGTGATTTTTCATCTGAGTACACGCACGCATGAAGACCTATAGCGCGACCCCGAAGGATATCGACCGTCGATGGTACATCGTCGACGCGGAGGGAATGGTTCTGGGCCGGCTCGCGTCGGAAGTCGCCAAGATCATCCGCGGCAAGCACAAGCCCATGTTCACGCCGCACATGGACACCGGCGATTTCGTCATCGTGATCAATGCGTCGAAAGTGCAGGTCACCGGGCGCAAGGCTGAGCAGAAGACGTACTTCAGCCACACCGGCTACATGGGTCACGAAAAGCACACCCCGTACGCGTCGGTGATGGCCAGCCATCCCGAGCGCATCATCGAGAAGGCCGTGTACGGCATGCTGCCCAAGACGGCGCTCGGCCGGCAGGTGCTGCGGCGCAAGCTGCGCGTCTATGCCGGTGCCGAGCATCCGCATGTCGCGCAGGTGCCGACGTCGCTCGCCTTCTCCAACGCTGAGGCCAAGTGATGTCGGAGCTGATTCAGTCGGTCGGTCGTCGCAAGCGTGCGGTGTGCCGTCTCTACCTCACGCCGGGGTCCGGCAAGTGGGACGTCAACGGTCGGACGCTCGGGGATTTCTTCCCGCGCCCGGCGCTCGTCTCGGCCATCCAGCAGCCCTTCACGCTGACCGACACGCTCGGACGCTTCGATGTGAAGGCTGTGCTCGATGGGGGCGGTGTCTCGGGTCAGGCGGGCGCGGTGCGCCTCGCGATTGCCCGCGCGCTCGTCAAGATCGACGAAACCAACCGGAAGAAGTTGCGGGAGTTCGGCCTCCTCACGCGCGACGCGCGCGAGGTCGAGCGCAAGAAGCCGGGTCGCGCCGGCGCGCGGAAGCGGTTCCAGTTCTCCAAGCGCTAGTCGTTGCGGCGCGAGCCGCAGCACGGCGTATCTCACACGCTCTCTGAGCCGGTGGCGGGTGCCAGGACCCTTCGGGGTCCGGTCGCCACCGGCAACGACGAGAGCGGACGAATCATCAACCTCCAGTCGTACCCATCATGACCAGTCCGTCCCTCGAGCAGTTGCTCGCCGCGGGCGTTCACTTCGGGCACCAGACCCGTCGTTGGAACCCCAAGATGCGCCGGTTCATTTTCGCCGAGC
>CAZPON010000297.1:0-4533 GCA_964588045.1 uncultured Gemmatimonas sp. | reverse complement strand
CCGAGAACCCAGACTGGGTTCTGTGTTCTGGCGCAGGTGCTGGGCTCTGGCTATCTGCCGTTACCTCACCCCTCGTTGTGTGTTCGCAGCGGACCCGCAGTACCCCTTACTTCTCGATGGAGGCGAGCCGCACCTTCGCCCGGTCGAAGTCCGGATTGAGCGCGATCGCCTGCTTGTAGAGCGACACCGCTTCCGTCTTGCTCTTGCGGTCTTCCGCCTCGAGCGCCTGGCTCATGGCCATGAGGGCCTTGAACTGGTTCGGGCTCTTCGACGCGGGCGTGGTGACGCTCGCCGTCTTGAGCGCCGGCAGCTTGAGGCCGGCGTTCACCTTCGTGCCGAGCTGGATGACCAGTTGCAGGAGGTTGTCGGCGTTGCCGCTCACCGATTCGGTGTACTCGATGGCCGACGTCTCGGTGTTCACGGCGCGCACATCGATCCGCATGTTCTTCTTGGGGTCGATCACGAACGTCCCCATGAGCATGTGGCGCGCGCCCAGTGTCTTCCCGAGCTTCACCGCCGTCTCCTTGTCCACCCGATCGCTGTTCTGCAGATTCTGCTCTTCGATCAGGCTTTGCAGACGATCACGCTCGACGACGCGCACGGCGTTGTTCTGCGACAGCTCGGTAATGAGCATCTCGGCCATGCCCTTGCTGAGCGGCGCGTACGATGCATTGTCGACCAAGGCACCGTTGGTGAAGTACAACACGGCGAGGGTCGGACGTGTGGCGGCGGCATCTTGCGCCGAAACCGGCACGGCCGACACCGTCAGCACGGAGGCCGCGAGCAGCAGCGAACGCGCGGCATTCGACCGACGTAGCACATTCATCATCACGGACATGCGAGCACCTCGTTGGAGGGGAATTCCCGGCACCTGCGCCAGCACCTGCTACAACGTCGTTCCATTTGTGTCCAGTCGTCAATAGCTGAATCGCAACTTGACGCCCGTTCCCGCATTTCCCCTGCCACGATTTTTCGCGCGCCATGCCCAAGACCTGTACCAGCTGCAACACCACCTACCCCGATACGATGGTGTTCTGTCCGACGGACGGCACGTCGCTTCGGTTGGACGAGGCTGAAGGCGACCTCATCGGTACGGTGATTGCGGACCGCTACCTGGTGAACAAGCTCCTCGGCGAGGGTGGGATGGGGAAGGTCTACCTGGCCCGCCACGTGCGCCTGCCACAGCAGGCGGCGATCAAGGTGCTGCACCACGATATGGTTCAGGACGCTGGCGCCGTCGCCCGTTTCAACCGCGAGGCCGCCAACGCCGCGCGCATCGAACATGATCGCGTGGCGCGTGTCTTCGACTTCGGTGAAACCAGCGATGGGCTGGTGTACATCGCGATGGAGTTCGTGCCCGGCCAGACGCTGCGCGGCCTGCTGGACGACGCGCGCCGGCTTCCGCCGGTGCGCGCGGCCAACATCGTCTACCAGGTTGCAGAAGGGCTCGATGCCGCCCACCGGCTGAGCATCGTGCACCGCGACCTCAAGCCCGACAACATCCTGGTCATCACCGACGAGGGCGGTGTCGATCGTTGCAAGGTCGTGGATTTCGGCATTGCCAAGCTCACCAACGGTTCCGAGACGCAGCTCACGCAGATGGGCATGCTGGTGGGCACGCCGGAGTTCATGAGTCCCGAGCAGGTGCTGGGCGAACAACTGGATGGTCGCAGCGATGTGTACGCGCTCGCCTTGGTGGCCTACGAGATGTTCACGGGCGACCTCCCGTTCGAGGGCAGCACGCCGGAGCGCAAGCTCACCGCACGACTCATCCAGGATCCCAAGCCGTTCGCGGTCGTGGCCCCTGATATCGAGTGGCCCGAGGCATTGCAGGCGGCCTTCGACCGCGCGCTCGTGCGCGAGCCGGACGGCCGCACGGCCACCGCGATGGAGTTTGCCGACGAAGTGGTGAACGCCGTGGAAGCATGGACGGGCGTGTCGGTGCTGCGCGCGCGCACGCCGATGTCGACGACGGCGATCATGACCGCGGCCGGCGAAAGCACTGCGGCCATGTCGCGTCCGACGCCGGTGGCCACACCGGCTCCGGCGGCAACGGGCGCTGCGCAGCGACCTGCAGCGGCGGCGAGCGCGCGTCCGGCAACACCGGGTGCCGGCACATCGGCCAGCAAGCAAGCCATTCCGGAACCGGCGCCGAAGAAGTCGCCGATTGCGGCCATCGCGGCGGTCGTCGTGATACTGGCTGCGGTTGGCGGCTATGTGGCGTTCGGCGGTCGCGATGGAGGGAACGCAACTCCGGACACGACGACCGCGAGTGCGCCTGTGACCGCCGCACCAGATCTCGCCGCGCCTGCGGCCGGAACGGCGGGCGCGACACTGCCTGCGGCAACCGGCGGTGCGGCGTCGACAGGCACTGCACCGAAGCCGGTTGCGGCTGCGAACACGCCGCCCAGTGGCGGAGTGGTGAGTGCACCGGTGACACCGCCGCAAGCTGCGCCCACCACGCCAGCGGTGACACCGGCGTCGGCTGGTGTGAGCGCCGCCGACGCAGCGGAGGCGCAACGCGCGCTGACCGGCATTCGGGAAACGATGGCTGGTGCACCAGATGGGCAGGAAGCGGCGGTCGCCAGGCGAGTGATTCCCCAGCTCCGGGCGTTGCTGCCACGACTTGGCAACGCCACCGACAGCACATGGGCATACCTCACACTGGTGACGGCACACTTCGGCGCGGACGAACCGACACTCGCCTGCCAGCCGCTGCGTGACGCCAAGCGATTGGCCGCCACCGACCAACAGCGGCAGGCGGTGCGCACGTTCAGCGATGCGCTGACCTGCGCGCCGTAGTCGCGCTGATCTCGACGATGGTCATCCGGTCAGCCTGACGCCGGGCGTGTTGGCGCTGGCGCGTTGACGGCTGCGACGCCAACTTCGTGGCGTTCGGCCACAGGCCTCCATCGCGCGACGAGCGCGCGTTGACGGGACCGGCCTTCGGGGAGACCTGCTCGTGAGCCACGTCGAAATGCAGTTCGCACCTACGCGCGCGCGGGCGACGCGTGTTGGCATTCGCACCGTGTTGGTGGCGCTGGCGGGTGTGGCACTGGCCGTGACAACGGCATCCGCACAGGGCACAGCCAAGGGGCAGGTGTTCCCCACCGATCCCATGGCGTCGGTGCCGAAGTTGCCGGCGATCGTGGCGGCGAAGGGTAGTGAGCTGGCCGAGGTCGTCGAGCGCTTCACCAGCGACATGGGCGCCGTCAACCGGCGCTATGACGGCGTCGACTCGCCCGAGCAGCGACAGCGCGTGCGCGCGTTCACCACGGCGTGGCGCGAACGGCTGCGCGAGATCGAATTCGACAAGTTGACGCAGGAGGGCAGGGCGGACTACGCCCTGCTCGACAACTATCTGCGCTACCAGCAGGAACTCGCTGCGCGGCGCGAGAAGAACCGCGGCGAGATGGTGCCGCTGCTGCCGTTCACGGACCGCCTGATGTCGCTGCACGACGCGCGACGCAACCTGAACACCGTCGACCCGCAGGCGGCGGCACGCACCGTCGCCGACGTGACCAGGCAGGTTGACAGTCTGCGCGCACTGTTCGACGCGCCGGCCGGTCGCGGTGGCGCCGCCGGTGCACCCGCTGGAACGGACAGTGCACCGCGGCCGCGCGTGCCGGCGCCGCAGGTGTCGCGCACCGTCGCCAATCGCGCGGCCGACCAGGTGGATGCTGTGCGCAACGTCGTCGGCCAGTGGTTCCGCTTCTACAACGGCTACGATCCGATGTTCTCGTGGTGGGTCGCCAACCCGTACCAGAAGCTCGACGAATCGCTGCAGCGCTACGCCCAGGTGATTCGCCAGCGCATCGTCGGCATTCCGGCCACGACGACGGTCGCGGCGGCTGGTGCGCCGGCAGCCGGAGGGCGCGGTGGCGCAGGTGGCGGTGGGCGCGGCGGTGGTGGCGGCGGCGACAACACCGGCCCCATCATCGGCGCCGATCGGGTCGCTGTACCAAGGGTCGAGACCGTTCGATCCGTGGTGGTCGACGCGGTGGAGCGCGGCGACCGCTCGCCCGACGGCAGCCGGGTCGAGCGACCGGTCGGGAGGGCGGAGGTCGACCCACTCGTAGACGCGCACGCGCGAGCCTGCGATGTCGAGCAGGACACGACCGTCGGGCCGGCGGACGATCCGCGGTGCGCGGACACCCGCGGTGATCCCGTGCTCCTGGAACGCGGCGTGCTCGTCGGTCTCACCGCTGTCGGGGGGCGCGAACGCTTCCTTGATCGCGAAGCGGCCGACGGCCGTGGTGAGCTGCCACACCTGGCCGACCTCGCCGCGCGCGACGGGCCCGTCGAGTCGCATCGCGTCGCCGAGACCGAACGCTTCGGCGATGGGGGCCGCGTGGTGGGTGCCGATCATCTGCAGAGCCTCCTGGGTGTGCGGTCACGGACCGATGGCGCAGAGCACGTCGAGTCTCGCCGCCCGCCGGGCGTCACCGGCTGACGATGCCGGCTGCCAGCGCGGCACAGATCGGCGAGTACACGAAGCGGTCGCGGCGACGGAACGCCGCCGACGTGCGGCCC
>CAZPON010000296.1:507-4544 GCA_964588045.1 uncultured Gemmatimonas sp. | reverse complement strand
ATCATAACGCAGGAACTGGCGGGAACACAGTCCCTCTGGATGGGGTTCAGGGGGTCGCGGGTTCGAATCCCGCCGTCCCGATCGCATAAAGCATTATTATACAAGCGTTTAGCCTCGGCAGGTCGCCGGGGCTTTGTCGCAAGTACGATCTCCGGAAGCAGGCAGTCGTCACCAGTGCTCGCGCGCGCAGTTCCGAGCGGACGTGCTCGTAGATAGACCACAACACGGGGTCGAGCGGCTTCGGCACGCGTGGGTTACCACCGATGGCCAGCTCAAGCACCGCTTCGGCGGCTTCGGCCGGAAGGTGATCCGTAAGAGCAAGCAGTCCATCGGCGGTGGCCGTTTTTACATCGTGCAGCCATTCCGCGGGCACGCCGTACGCGAGCAGGTTGTCGTAAACCACACTTGAGACAACGGATATAGAGTGCCCGCTCCTGCAGTTGGATAGGCTATCCGGCACCTTCACCGTGAACTGATCTCACCACTCATCCGAAGGTGCCTCAGTGTCACCCGGCAATGAAGGCGTCCGCGCGGATGCCCCGCTCGAGAGCAGACTGTCCACGCATGCGCCAGATCAAACAGGCCGTCACACACCGAGATTAACGCCGCGTGCCGTACTTCCCGATCTCGTCGTGCGGAACAATATCGACGAAGAACACCGTGTCGTTTTCGATCCGATGCACCACGCGATCGGCATCGTTGGCTCGTGCTTCGTTGTAGTACTTCTCTGGCTCAATAGGCTTGATTCGCATGCCCGGCGTGCGCTCGCCTTTCAGCAGCGACATCACGGCCTTGTCGATCCCCTGCTGCTCGGCGGCCTGAAAGGTGGGGTAGCTCTTATCCCACTGTTCCGAAAACTCGGCGTTGAAGAAGTGCTGTTTTCGCGCCATTCGCTACCGCGACCGCCCCTGCTTGCCGGGACGGGACTTGAGGCCGTCCAGATGCCGTTGCGTCTCCGCCTCTCCAACCGTGCGAGTAGACCGGCCCTCCCGAAAGCTGGCTTCGGCGCTCCGCAGGCGCTCGCGCCCTTCGGGGCTGTGATACCAGAGCTGGTCCTGCGGAATCATGACCGTCGGAACGAGCTCGAAGGTCCCATCGTCGGCTCGGTCAACGCGGATCTGCGTCTGGGGCGTAATCCCCAGCGCTTCTCGCATGTGTTGCGGGAGCGTGGTTCGGCCTTTGGGGTCGATGGTAAGAAACCCGATGGTGTGACTCATGATACCCGTCCTGTGGGAGTGTACCTAGTCGGTAGGATACCACTTTCCCACTCCGCCGTCAACGGGCAGAGATCTCCGTACAACCCATCATGGGGTTCCAGGTGGCATCTGTCCCGTTTCCGTGTACGCCGGAACGCATTTGATTCGGACCGATAAAGGACTATATTCAGTCCTGTCCCAAACGACGGAGTCCGTGCCATGCGCGCGTCCCAAGTCAAACCCATCAGCTACTTCAAGGCGAATGCTGCGGAGGTCCTTGACCGGCTGGCAGAAAATCGCGAACCGATGCTGATCACGCAAAACGGCGAGGCCCGCGCCGTGATCCAGGACATTGCCTCGTACGAGGAAACCCAGGAAACGCTCGCGCTGCTCAAGATTCTGGCTCTGTCCAATCGCGAGATCGATGCGGGTAAGGTCAAGCCCGTGGCTGATGTCGTTCGCCGGCTGCGGGAGAAGTCGAACGCCGGCTGATGCAGTACGAAGTCCTGATCACTGAGAGCGCCGAGCGTGACCTCGAGGACATCTGCGACTACATCGCGGAATCCGATTCGCCGGCGAAGGCGGAATACGTGTTGACGCGCGTGGCGGAAGTGGCCAGGCAGCTCGCCACGTTTCCGGAGCGTGGCTCGCATCCGAAGGAACTGCTGGCGCTGGGCATACGCGAGTATCGCCAGACGTCCTTCAAGCCGTACCGGCTCATCTATCGGGTGATCGGCAGGCAGGTCTTCATTTCCCTGATCGCTGACGGTCGGCGGGACATGCAGTCGCTCTTGTCGCGCCGCCTGCTCGGCGGCTGAGGCGACCCGTGGGTTGCCTCAGCCCGCGCGGCTCGGCTAAGCCTGACAAGACCGTTTTTGTGAGCGATTATCGCGAGTTGCTATTCCTGTGACCATTTTCGCGACCCGTGAACCGTTTTCGCGAATCCGGCCCGCCGGATGGTGCGACGCCCGCCGGATATGCGTGGCTCATCAGCACGTACGGATTGCGCCTGCCAACTCCCTCCGGTCCTCACCGCCATAGCAGGCGGCCCACCGCTGACGGCAATGTGGAGGTGCTCAACGAGACGGCCGATTGGTATCGCTATTTCGATGCCACGGCCCATGCCGAATTCCTGTACCATTGCGTGCGCACGACGATCGAATCGGACGTGCCATACGAGGTCGCCTATCTCGAGTCCTATGACGACTTCACCACCAGGGTTTCGCGAATGGTCGACATGCCCGAGCGAACACTGGATCTGTTGCACCGATTCCTCCGACAGAGCAACGGGCGACTGTCCGACCGCGCACGTCGCCACGAGTTTGCAAGACTGACGGACCAGGAAGTCGCCGAGATCGAGTCGCACTATGCGGAAAGCGTAGCCGGTCTTCCCGCAGCACCGGTCTCTGCCGATGGCATGGTGTCACTGCGAGATGAGGACGCATGAACGCGCAACAGATCGTCGCCAAGCTGGACCCATGGCGTCACCGGTTGCTCAACCCTCCGCCAGTTTCCTCCGACGCATCGCACTCGTCACCACATTCCCCGCCAAGATTCCTGCCGCCAGCGAAATGCCGATGAGCGCCAGCCGAAACGCCGTCGCAATGCCCGCTTCGACTTCCTGACCGAGCAGCGACGTCATACTGCGAAATCCGATCGAGCCCGGCACGAGAATCAGCAGCCCGGGCACTTGTGTCACCATGGCGCTGCGACGGAAATGGCGGGCCACCAGGTTGCTCCCCGCGCTGACCACGAACGCACCAAGAAACGCGCCGAGCTCTTCCCCCATGCCCGCGCCCGCGAAGCGCGAGGTGACATACGCGGCCGCGCAGGCCAGCACGATCCAGCCGGCGTCGCGTGGGGCGGCGTTGAGCAGCACGGTGAACGCGAGCGGGGCGACGACCAGCGCGATCCACTCCGTCCATCGCGGCAGCGGAGCGTGCGACAACCACGACAGGCCATCGCCACCCAGCACGACGCGCAGTTCAGTGCCGAGGACCGTGCCGAACTTGACGCCCATCGCCACGCCGAACCCGAGTCCGAGAAACACCACCAGCGTGCCGCTCAGCCGCGCCGTACCGGATGCCAGGTGGTTCGAGGAGAGTTCGGTGAGCGCCACGGTGAACGTGAGGCCGGGAAGCAGGATGACGAGGCCGGCCAGCGACGTGAGATGGCCGTTGCCAGTCTGCGCGACGACGTCGGTGGCCATCGCCAGCGTCGTCACGACCAGCGCCGCCACCGGCGCGGTGACGGGACGCCAGGTACTCGAGCCGGAGGTCGCCATCGCGATCAGGCCCGTGGCGAGGCCGAGGAGCGCGGCGACGGCCACATCACCCGCGCGAACGTTCAGGAAGCACGCCACGGCGGCCGACGCCATCACGAAGGCCACCATCACGAGCCACAAGGGCCAGCGTTCGGCCTGGGTCTTCAACGCGTGAATACGATCCAGGCCCTGCTGCGGCGAGATCGAGCCATCGATCACGTCCCGCACGATGTCGCTGAGCAGGGCCAGGTTGCCGAGGTTGGTCCCGCCCGGCTCGACCCGCAGCAGGTGCACCCGCTGGTCGTTGACTTCGCCGAAGCCCACCATGATGCTCGTGGGCGTCGAAAAGAACTCGGCGTGCAGTCCGAGTCGCGTGGCAACCGTCTGCAACGCGACCTCGAGACGGTGCGCCGGGGTGCCGTATTCATGGAGGGCGCGCGCCAGCTCGAGAACGAATCCGGCGGCGGCAGACTGGGGGCTCGCCGAGGGCGCCAGAGTGGGTGTGAGGCCGGTGCTCATCCTGTCAGCGTACCGGGCGTGACGGTGCGACGCAATGCGCTAACTTTCCATGATGCCCC
>CAZPON010000296.1:0-497 GCA_964588045.1 uncultured Gemmatimonas sp. | reverse complement strand
CCTCAGTACCCATGATGACTTCGACGTTCCGTTCGCGTGCGCGCACCGCCCTGCGCTTTGCGTCGCTGTGCGCCGTCCTGACGCTCACTGCCTGCAGTGAAGACCTGGCTCCGGGCAGTGGCGGCAACACGCCGTCCAATCCGGCCACTGACACCTACGCCGCGGCGCTGGGCGTGAATATCTCCGCCATGACCAGGAAGAGCGACGCGCTCTATGTGCAGGACCTTGTGGTGGGCACCGGCGCCGAAGCGGCGAGCGGCAAGACCATCGGGGTCACGTATACCGGCTGGCTGGCCAACGGCACGAGGTTCGACAGCAATGTCGGTAGCTCGGTTTTCAGCTTCGTGCTGGGCACCGGCTACGTGATCACCGGCTGGGATCAGGGCGTTGTCGGCATGAAGGTCGGCGGCAAGCGACGGCTGGTGATCGGCTCGGCGCTCGGATACGGCAGCCGCGGTTCGGCACCGGATATTCCGCCCAATGCCACGCTCGTGTTC
>CAZPON010000295.1:0-4549 GCA_964588045.1 uncultured Gemmatimonas sp. | reverse complement strand
GAAGACCTCAAGAAGAAGGACGCGGAGCGCGAGATCGCGCGCGCGCTGCGGTCGCGATGAGCGGTCGGGTGCGGCCATGATGCTGCTCGCCGCGCTCGGCTGCGCGCTGCAGGTGGCGGCGTCCACGCTGCCACCGCCGTTGCCCGTGATGGTCGGTGACCGCCGCAGCACGGTGCCGATCGTGAAGGCCGCCGACGGATCGCTGGCCATGCGCGCCGACCTGCTGGGCGAAGCCCTGGGCGGTGAATTCCGCGCCGACGGCGACACGCGTTATCACCTGCTGCTCGCCGGCACGCGCATCGACGTCGAGGTGGGCAGCACGTTCGCGCGCCTGGCGCCGGACACGTTCTCGCTGCCAACGGCAGTGTATCGCGCGTCGGGTCGCGTGTACGTCCCGTTCGCCTTTGCCACCGAACTCGTGCCGCGCGTGGTGACCGGTGTGCTGTTCGACGTCGACCGTCGCGAATTGCGTCGCTTTGGCGATGTGTCGGCGCGGCGGAGCAGTGCATTACCGACGTCGTCGTCACCGTCCAATGCGCCGGCCGCGGTACCCACGTCGCGTGTTGCACCGGCGGTATCGTCCGCGCCCCGCGCGCCCGCCGGCACCCGACAGCGGGTCGTGGTCGTGGACGCCGGCCATGGTGGTGTGGACAAGGGCATGTCCGGACCGCTCGGCGCAACGAAGAAGGTCCACGAGAAGGACATCACGCTGGCCGTGTCCCGCCAGCTCAAGGCGGAGCTCGAGCGCCGGGGGATCGTGGTCGTGATGACGCGCACGTCGGACACGCTCATTGCACTCGGCGATCGCGGACGCATTGCGAACCAGGCGAAGGGTGACCTGTTCATGTCCGTGCATGTCAACGCCGCCAATCCCCGATGGAGCCAGCCCGCGGCGGCACGCGGCTTCGAGACGTACTTCCTGGCCGAAGCCAAGACCGAGGACGAGCGGCGCGTCGAGGCGATGGAAAACGAGGTCATCAAGTTCGAGACGACGGCGGCAACGTCGGGCGACGATCCGCTCGGCTTCATCATTCGCGACATGGCGCAGAACGAGCACCTGCGTGAATCGGCGCGCCTGGCGGAACTCGTGCAGCGCGGCATGGGCAGCATTCACCCCGGCCCTAATCGCGGCGTCAAGCAGGCGGGCTTCCGCGTGCTGGTGACCGCCTTCATGCCGGCCGTGCTGGTGGAGATCGGATTCGGCACCAACCGCGCGGAGTCCGCGTACATGTCCGATGCGAACAGCCAGCGTGCGCTGGCTGCGAAGCTCGCCGATGCGGTCGAGGCGTTTCTCGCGCAGTACGAACGCAAGGTCGGGGGCGGGTCCTGATGACGCGGCCGCGGTGGCCGCGACGGGTGGCGCCGCTCCTGCTCCTGGCTGGCATGCTGCCGGTGACCGGCTGCGTGTACTTCAACGGCATCTACAACTCGAAGGAAGCCGCGCGCAGCGGGGATGAGCGCCTGCGCGACGGGGCCGAAAGCGAGGCGTCGACGTACTTCCAGGTGTCCGCCGCGAAGGCGGAGTCGGTGCTCGTCCGGTACCCCAAGTCGAAGCGGCGTCCGCAGGCGTTGTACCTCGCGGGACGCGGTGAGGCGTGGTCGGGACAGTGTGACGCCGCCACGACGCGGCTCACCGAGTTCCTGGCGCTGCCCGCTGGGACGGGCGGCGACTATGCCGCGAACCGTGACCGCGCGCGCCTGGCGCTCGCGGCCTGCGACGCGCGAATGGCGCGCATTCCGTCCGCGCGCGCGCGACTGGACTCGCTGGTGGACGCGCCGGACAAGGACGTGGCCAGCCAGGCGCGTCTCTGGGCGGCGCGTGCGGCGTTGGCGGCGGGTGATCGCGACGCAGTGCCGCGCTACCTCGGCGCGGGCGACTCGGGGGTGATGGGGTGGGAGCTGTTGCTGTCGTCGCTGTCGGCGCGCGAGTACACGCGGGTGGAGTCGCTGCTCGTTGCGCGTGCGCAGCGGGCGGATTATCGCGACGATGTCACGCGCGCGGTGCGTGAACTGTGGGCCGCCGGACGCTTCGAGGCGGTGGAGACCATCGTGCGCAGCTACGATGCGGCACGCATCCGCGATTCCCATCGCGCCTCGCTGCACTTCGTCGTCGGCGATCTCAACCTCCGGATGCGGAACGACTCGCTGGCCCGGCAGCACCTGTTCATGTCGCGCAGCCTGGCCGGACGCGACACGGTGCTCGAACGGGAATCGGCGGCGCGCCTCGCCTACATGTCCATGTGGCACGCATCGACCCTGCGCGAGATCGACACGATCTTCGCGCGGCAGGACAGTGCCGTGCGCCGCACGCCGTTTGCCCGTCGCGTGTACGAGCAAGTGGTGCTGGTGCGATTGCTGGCACAGCAAGACGAGCCGACGGGCGCCGCGACATACCTCGCGGCCGAGGTGGCGCGCGATTCGCTGCGCACGCCGTACCTGGCGCGCGAGCTGTTCCTCAAGGTGGCGCGCGAGGTGACCGGTTCACCGCTGGCGCCGCAGGCGTTCTACGCGGCAGGAATTCTCGAGCCCGACAGCGCCAGCGCGTGGAATGAACGGATTCGCAGCGACTATGCCGAATCGTCGGTGGCCGTGTGGCTCAGCGGCGGCGACCCGGCCAGCCGTCCGGACTTTGCGCAAACGCCCGCACTGCTCCAGCTTCGCTGGATCGAGGCGTTGCGTGCGTGGTCCGACAGCCTGCGCATCCTGCGCGCGCCGCCCAAGGCACCTGTACCGGTCACGAAAGGATCGTGATGACACCGTCCGCGGTCGACGCCGGTCCAACGGCCACGCAGGTCGCCAGCCTCGCGTTTCGCAATCCCATCGTGCTCGCGTCCGGAACCGCCGGCTACGGCCGGGAGATCGACGACGTCATCGATCTCTCGCGCATCGGCGGACTGTCCACCAAGGCGGTGAGTGTCGCCCCGCGACATGGCGCGCCCCCGTTGCGGGTGAGTGAGTTTGCCGGGGGCATGATCAACGCCATCGGGCTCGCGAATCCGGGTCTCGACGACGTGAAGCGCGACGCGATGCCGTGGCTCGCGGCTCGCGACGCGGGACTGCGCGTGTTCGTGAACGTGGTGGGCAACAGCGTCGACGATTTCGTGGCCGTGGTGAGCGGTTTGACCGAGTCCGCCGGGGTGGACGCGTTCGAGCTCAATGTCAGTTGTCCGAACGTGCGGTCGGGAGGTCTCGAGTTCGGCGCCGATCCGGTGGCGCTCGCCGCGCTCGTGACAGCCACCCGCGCGTGCACGCGTCGTCCGCTGTTCGTGAAACTTTCGCCCACGCTTGGCGCGGGTATCGTTGACGCGGCGCGTGTGTGCGTGGACGCCGGTGCGGACGGCCTGACGCTGGTGAACACGATGCCCGGGTTGGTCATCGACACCGAACGACGCACGCCGCGCATCGGCTTCGGCACCGGCGGCGTGAGCGGCCCGGCGCTGCTGCCACTTGGCGTGCTGGCCACGGGGCGCGTGTCGCGGGCGTTGCCATCGACACCGATCATCGGACTCGGCGGTGTGTCAACGGCGGACGATGCGGTGCAATACGTGATGGCCGGCGCATCGCTGGTGGGCGTGGGCACGGCCGCGCTGCGCAATCCACGGGCGCCCGAGCGAATTGCGCGCGGCCTGGCGCAATGGACGCGCGATCACGGCGTGAAGCACCTGCAGGACATCAAGGGCACCCTGGAATGGCCGACGTGACCGCTGCGCTGCGTGCCGAGCCGATCGTTGCGCTGGACGTACCCGATGCGGCGTCGGCGCGCGCCCTGGTCGCACGCCTGGGCGCGACGTGCGATTTCTACAAGGTCGGGCTGGAGCTGTTCACGGCCGAGGGGCCGGCCATGGTGGAGTGGCTGCGCGGCGAAGGCAAGCGCGTGTTCCTCGACCTCAAGCTGCACGACATCCCCAACACGGTGCGTTCGGCGGCGCGGAGTGTGGCGCGTCATGGCGCGTCGCTGCTCACCGTGCACGCGTCGGGCGGCGCGGACATGATCGCCGCGGCGGTGGACGGCGCGGGCGCCGTGAACGCGACCGCGAACGCGAGCTGCCAGATTCTCGGGGTCACGATCCTGACCAGTCTTGACGGGGCGGGGGTGGGCGCGGCGTGGGGCCGGCCACCGGTGGACGTGGAGGCCGAGGTGCTTCGCCTGGCGGGCATCGTGCGGGCGCAGGGGGCGGCAGGGATCGTGTGCTCGGGGCACGAGGCGGCGGCGGTGCACGCGGTGCACGGGGCCGGGCTTGGCCTCCTGATCCCGGGCATTCGCCTGCCGGGCGGGGAGGCGCACGACCAGCGCCGGGTGATGACGCCCTCGGCGGCGGCCGATGCGGGGGCCCGGTGGGTGATCCTGGGCCGGGCGGTGACGGGCTCGGCGGACCCGGCGGCGACCATGGCGGCGGTGCGGGGGATGCTGGCCGATTACCAGACTTGAGGGTTGAGACGACAGCAGGGGTTGAGGTAACCGCAGATAGCCAGAGCCCAGCACCTGCGCCAGAGCCGAGAACCCAGACTGGGTTCTGTGTTCTGGCGCAGGTGCTGGGCTCTGGCTATC
>CAZPON010000294.1:0-4582 GCA_964588045.1 uncultured Gemmatimonas sp. | reverse complement strand
CGGACACGGTGGAAGTGCCCGAGGGATCATCGGCGCCGAACGTCGACGGCGACGATGCGTGGACACCGCTGCCGGCGGTCGTGTCGTCGGTACCGGCCGCGCTCAGCGACGGCGCGCAGATGACGATTGTCGTCGAGGGCTCGCCGGCGGTTGCGCGCGACGTGACGATTCACGCGCGCGTGAGGAATGCGGATGGATCACCGGCGACGCTGGTGCCGTGGCTGGGCATGGCCGGACACGCGATGGTCGTGCGCATCGATGGCGGGGTGTTCATGCATGTGCATCCCATGGGCACCAGCTCGATGGCCGCGCAGGAGCGACTGCTGCGGCGCGAGGCGGGCGATACAGTGCTGCATGGCGATCATCAGCCGATGCTGATGGATATGGCCGCAGCCGATGGAGGAGCGCCTGGTGCCGTGCGATTCCCGGTCGCGTTTCCGGCAGCGGGCGCGTACCGGGTGATGGTCCAGGTCCGGCGGGTTGGCGGCCGAATCGAGACCGCGGCCGTGGACCTCGTGGTACCGCCGGCCAGGTAGTGCCACGAAATCCGGGCTCTGGGTTCTGAGCGACTGCTCAGAACCCAGAGCCCAGCTTCACTTCAGCAGCGTGTTGAAGACCAGCTTGTACGTGCCATGAGTCTGGGCACGATGCTGCGGCCGGAATCCGATCAGCACCACCCGGCCGGCGCCGTACGGCACCGAGACCATCGCGGCTTTCTTCGCGATCAGCTCCTCGCCCGTCAGTTGGCCGCTTTGCAGCACGCCCTTCTCCACGTACGACACGATCGTCTGGACCTTGGCGTTCGCATCCGTGATGTCGTAGGCCTGGCTGCCCGCCATCCACGTTGCCAGCGCGTCGGACGGCATGCCGTAGCCCAACGGGTTGCTGTTGTCGACCTTCACATGGAACGTCGATCCCGGCGACCAGAACTCCTTGCTGTTCTTGCCGGCGACGACGTCCTTGAGCGGCAACGCAAACTGTTCAATCGCGAGGCTCCCGGACGTGCCGAATGTCAGCAGCGTGCCGCCCGCCTGCACGAACGCCTTGAGCGCGGCGACACCTTCCGGGCCGAATCCGCTGCGGTATTCGGGCGGCACCTGCGGTCCGCCAAAGCCGCCGCCACCGCGCCCGCCACGTCCACCTTCGGCGCCCGCGGCCGCGGCCGGTGCGCCAGCCGGCGGCGTGGCACCGCGACCCATCATCGTTCCCGGGTTGTCGTTCGGCAGGATCATGACATCGTACTTGGCATTCAGGTTGCCGGCCTTGAGCTCGGCGTCCATGATGTCGGTGTACGGGAAGCCGAACTGCTCGAGCGTGAACTGCGTCCAGCCATGGTCGATGTTGCCGCCGCCGTAGCGCTCGTACATCGCGATGCGCTGGCGCACAACGGCATGGCTCGCCGACGTGACGTCGCTGTTGAGCGCGGTGAAGTTCACCCCCGTCGTCTTCGCCGTGCTGGCGACCAGGGCGGGTGCTGCCGCCGCATCGACCACGAAGTCACCGGTGCGCGCGCCACCGCCATCGGCATGCACCCGGCGCACCGCCACGCCCTTGTCGAGCAGCAGGTTGGCGGCGTGCGCCGCGTCGTTCAGCTTGCCGTCGAGCAGGTAACCGTTGCTGCCCTTGGCCACCGTGCCGGCAGGTGACTCGAGGGCCGTGAGCAACGTGAGCGGCGCGGTCACCGGTGTGCCCACCGGATCGGCTGAGACGCCCATGAACTCGTTCATGGTGTCGGTGCTCATGTCGTACGGACGAATCGGGTTCCCGTTCGGCTCGCGCGTGTAGCTGTTGTCGGGGTAGAACGTCTGCCCCAGCAGCCAGCGCACGACGCCCATCTTGGGCTGCGCCATCGACACAACATAGCTGCCTGCGGCGTACTGCTTGCCCTCGTGCGTGAACGCGGCGTTGGCCTTGTGCACGTCCACCCCCTGGCCCAGCAGCTTGTTCACCATCTTGGTGACGGTGAGCGGATCATGCTGGTTGATGGCAATCACGTACGCCTTGACCTTGGCATCGGCGCCGCGCTCGGTCTGCCGCTTGGCCTTGAGATACGCGTTCTCGAGCACCGTCTCCTTGTTGCGCGCCGCGAGGTCGAGCGCGGCCCACGCCGAGACCTTCTGGCGATCGACAATGTCGCGCAGCCGCCAGACGCCACCGGGCCATGGATTCGGGAAGGTGGTCTGCTCCTCGTACTTGGGCAGGCCGCGCGTGCCGCCCGACAGGCGCTCAGGCGGCACCGTCACCGGCGTGGCGAGACTCGCACTGGCCGACTCGGTCAGCATGCCGGCGATGTTGTGGAACGGCGTGATCCAGTGGAAGCCCATGTGTCCCCAGCCGGAGTAGATCGCCATGTTGATCACGCCGGACAGGTTCGCCTCTTCCTCCTTGTACGCCATGTGCGCGCCATACCACGACAGTTCGCGCCACACCAGCGGATCGGCACTTGGCCGTACCGGCTCGGCGTAGGGCGGCAGGAAGATGCGCGCGTTGCCGCCACCCATGTGGTGGTGGTCGACATACGCCTGCGGCTTCCATTCACGGAACAGCAGCTTCGACATGTACTGCGACTCGATCATGTTGCTCATGAACGCATCGCGGTTGTTGTCGTGGCCGACGTACTTCTGGTAGAGCGACGGGTAGGTGGAGCCCTCGTACTCCGTGCCGACGTACTTGTTGTACCAGTCGGTCATCATGATCTGGCCATCCGGATTGAATCCGGGCACCATGATCGACACGACGTTGTCGAGGATGCGCAGTGCCTCGGCGTCGGTGCGCGATGCGAGATCGTAGATCAGCTCGACGGCCATCTGCGAGCCGCCGATTTCGTTGGCGTGCATGCTCATCGACTGCAGCACCACGGCCTTGCCGTCGCGCACGATGCGACGGATCGCGGTGTCCGGCACACTGCGCGGATCGGCGAGCTTGAGATTCCAGGCACGCAGCGTCTCCAGTCGCGCCAGGTTGGCGGGCGACGAGATGTAGACGGCCAGGAACGGGTTGCCCAGGGTGGTGGAGCCCATGTTCACGACCTTCACCCGCGGGCTCTGCTTGGCGAGGAGGTTGTAGTACTCCACCATCTTGTCCCAGCGGGCCATCTTGCGATCGGCGCCCATCTGGAAGCCGAAGAATTTCTCGGGCGTGGTGATGGTGGCGAGGACGGTGGGCGCTGGCCGCGTGGGCATGGCGGTCTGCGCCGCGATCGGCGCGGCGATGGCCAGCGCGAGGGCCAGGGCAGCGAAGCGCGCAAGGTGGCGTTTGGCGGGTCCGAAAGGCATTTGAGCGAGTCCGGGAAGTACGGGCAGGGTGCAGGGCGACCCTCTCAAGCTGCGGCGGGGTTCGCGCAGCGTCAATCACTGCCGATGCCAGCTGCTACTCGATATCCCGGGAAAAATCGTAGAAAACCCGGAACAGATTCCCGTCCTGATCCGCCGCCGTGAATTCATGCAGCTTCCACGGCTTCGACTCCGGGCCTGACACGATTCGCGCCTGACTTCGACGCCATTCCTGGTGCAGCGCATCCACCTGCTGCTTGCTGTCGAGGTTCAACCAGATCAGCACCGGTGCGGCATTGCCGCGAGACTCCCGGAAAGCCGTGTCGGTCAGGAATAGCCGGCAATCACCTTTCGAAAGTCCGGCAATCCCATCGTCGTTGTCGCCCCAATCGACGGTGAATCCCAGGTGGTCCCTGTAGTAGGCAAGCGCCAGGCGGATGTTGCTGACCGGAATCTCCGGTACGGCGGGAGGAAAGGTTGCACGCATGTTGGTCATGGCCGTCTCATGGGATGAGGGTGTGCATGTCGCGCCAGGCGTACGAGCCGTGGAACTGTCCGCGTTCGTCGAGCAGTCGATCGCCACCCATGCGGTCATAGAAGCCCAGCGTCGGGTTGCTGCGTTCTGCATGCAGGATGAACGAGTGGATGTCGCGTGCGAGAAAACGTCGCGCCGTTTCTGACATCATCCGGCGGCCAAGTCCCAGACCGTGGTACTCCCACCGCAGGTAGATCTTGCTCAACTCGCCTTCGAACTCGCCCTGGTGCGGTTTGCCCCAGGTGAAGCCAATGAGCCGTCCGGTGCGATCTTCGAGCACCAGCACGAAATCGCGCCGGTTCTCGTTGGCAAACACCTGGTTCCACTGCCGGGCGCGTGTCTCGACCGTCGGGCCGCGCGTGGTGTTGTAGGTCGCGTTCCACGTCGTGACGTGCAACTCGGCCAGCGCGGGAACGTCCGCCGTCACGGCATCGCGGAACACGACTGAGTCGAGTGCCTCGCCCCGCTCACGCAGCCGCCTGGCGTTGTCTTCGGCACGTGGGCGCGTGCGCGCGTTGACCCAACGCTGCAGGTCGGCGATGCGCGCACGCAGGACGCTCACCGCTGCTGGTCCGTCGATCGCACCAGGCAATACATGACCGCGTCGCTCGCTGTTCCGCGCACGATCATGCGCTGCCGCAATACCGCCTCACGCAGCGCGCCCGCCTTCTCGGCTACCCGCTGGCTGCGGAGATTGCCCACGGCTGCCACGATCTCCAGGCGATTGAGGTCCGTGTTGGCAAACGTCCAGGCAGCGACGGCGCGCGCGGCCCGG
>CAZPON010000293.1:2763-4613 GCA_964588045.1 uncultured Gemmatimonas sp. | reverse complement strand
ATGCCGGCAAGATCGCCGGCATCCTTGGTGGCCTGGCGCTGCGCGTCGTTGAAGTACGCGGGCACGGTGATGACGGCCTTGCTGACCGTGTGTCCGAGATAGTCTTCGGCGGTCTGCTTCATCTTCTGCAGGATCATGGCCGAAATCTCGGGCGGCGTGTAGCGCTTGCCGCCCACTTCCACCGCCGCCACATCGTTCGGGCCGGCAACGATCCGGTATGGTACGCGCCCCTGGTCGCTCTGCGCCTCGGTCACGCGGCGACCCATGAAGCGCTTGATGGAGAAGATGGTGTTTTGCGGGTTGGTCACCGCCTGCCGCTTGGCGATCTGCCCAACCAGCCGCTCGTTGTCCTTCGTGAAGCCAACGACGGACGGCGTGGTACGCCCGCCCTCGGCGTTGGGGATCACCACCGGATCGCCACCTTCGAGCACCGACACGACAGAATTCGTGGTGCCCAGGTCGATCCCGATTACTTTCTCAGCCATTGCTGTCTCGTGGGTATGGAGAACTCGTCGGACCGCTGGTCGGCCGGCCGGCCGCCGCTTCCTCGGCTTTTAGGCAAGGGACGGGCCGGAAATCTGCTGCCGCTGCGGCGCATTTCGCCCCGAATGTCGACCGGACGGACTGTCTGAGTGACAGCCTGCCGTTTCGGCGCACCACGGAAACGCCATGTTCCCGATCTCAGACGAAAATCCGACGCTCCGCCTGCCGGTCATGACGATCACAATTCTGCTCGTCACGTGGGGCATCTGGCTGCTCGTCCAGGGCGGCGGGAATCCGATGGCGCTGGCGGTCAGCGTCTGCAACATGGGAATGGTGCCGGGCGAGCTGACGCGGCTGGCGACGATCGGGGAAGGTGTGCCGCTGGGGGTCATCAACGGCCAGCGGTTGGCCTGTGTGGTGGATGGCGAGGCGGTGAACTGGGCGACCCCGGTGCTGTCGATGTTCCTGCACGGCGGCTGGGGCCACCTCATCGGCAACTCGCTGTACCTGTGGGTCTTCGGCAACAACGTCGAGGACAGCATGGGGCGCGCCCGCTTCCTGGCGTTCTACCTGATCACCGGCCTGGTCGCGGCGGCGACCCACATTGCCGTTTCGCCGTCGTCGCCGGTGCCGACCGTGGGCGCATCGGGTGCGGTGTCCGGCGTCATGGGCGCGTACCTGCTGCTCTATCCGCGCGTCTCCGTGCGCACCTACTTTCCGCCGATCTTCCTGTTCCGCGTGCCGGCGTGGGCGGTGTTGATCTTCTGGTTCGGGAGCCAGGTGCTGGCCGGCCTGCCGCAATTGCGTCCGTTCGAGCGCGATGTGTCGGGCGGAATCGCCGTGTGGGCGCATGTCGGGGGATTCCTTGCCGGCGTCGTGCTGATTCACCTGTTTCGCAATCCCGACTATGTGCGTCGTCGAAAAGTCGGTGCCGATGCGAAAGTCGTTTGGTCCTGAACGGTTCGCCGATTCGCACAGTGCGTGCGCGTGTCTCAATGCGCACTCAGGCGTGGCGCTTCGTCTCGATTGGGGTGATCGTTACGCGCGTCACCGTCTTGCGACACAACCGGTGACGCCTGTCATCCGTGTGCGCGAGTCCCTCCATCGGACGTCGCGCACGAGGCCTCTCCAGCCACTGTTCCCGTGAAGCTGTTCTCCAAGGACGAAACGTTCTTCGACTATTTCCGCCAGCTCGCCGAGCACATTGGCAGTGCGGCGACACTCCTCAAGACCCTGCTCGAGCGTCCGGCCGATGCCGCCCGCATTGCGGCCGAGATCAAGCGGGTCGAGACCGAAGGCGATGCCATCGTGTATGTCATCAACCAGCGCATCGACACGAGCTTCGTGACGCCGCTGGATCGCGAGGA
>CAZPON010000293.1:0-2753 GCA_964588045.1 uncultured Gemmatimonas sp. | reverse complement strand
CATTCACCTGCTCGCCAAGCGCCTCGACAACGTCATCGACATCATCAACGGGGCGGCGCGTCGCGTGGTGATGTTCCGGGTGACCGAGCCGCGCGCGGGCGGCGTGCAGTTGGCCGAAGTGATCGTCAAGGCCAGCCGTGAGATCCTCGAGTCGGTGGTCGACGTGACCAAGCCGCGGCGCATGGCGGAGCACAGCCGCGCCATCAAGTTGCTGGAGGAGGAGGGCGACGGCCTCTACGCCGAATGCATCGGCGCGCTGTTCGCGGTGGACATGCCGGCGATCGAGGTGATCAAGTGGAAGGAGATCTTCGACGCGCTCGAGAATGCCATCGACGAGTGCGACGATGTCTCGAATGTCCTCGAGAGCATCGCCCTCAAGAACAGCTGACACCGTGGTTGCCTTCGTCCTGTTCATCGTCGCCGTCGCGCTGGCGTTCGACTTCATCAACGGCTTCCACGATTCGGCGAACTCGATCGCGACGATCGTGGGGACGCGCGTCCTCAGTCCGCTCGCGGCCGTGGTCTGGGCGGCCACGTTCAACTTCATGGCGCTGTTCGTGGTGGGCACCTCGGTGGCCAAGGCCGTCGGTGGTGGCTTCATCGACGTGAACATCGTCGACCCGCTGGTGATCCTGGGCGGGCTGCTGGGTGCCATCACCTGGAACCTCATCACGTGGTGGTTCGGCATTCCGTCGAGCTCGTCGCACGCCCTCATTGGCGGCTACGCCGGTGCCGCCGTTTCGAAGGCCGGTTTCGCCGCGCTCCTGTGGGGCAAGAAGTGGATCGAGACGCTGTCGGCCATCGTCATCTCGCCGGCGCTGGGCATGCTCATGGGATTCGTGCTCATGGTGGTGGTCATGAACGTGTTCCGGAAATCATCGAACAGCGGCACCTCGCAGTTCTTCCGGATCGCGCAGATGACCAGTGCCGCCTTGCTCTCGCTGGCGCACGGCGGCAACGATGCGCAGAAGACGATGGGCATCATCGTGGGCCTGCTGGTGGCCTCGAAGGCCCTGTTCGCCGGCTCCACGGGCTGGGCCAGCCATCTGTATGTCGAATCGTTCGATACGATTCCGCTGTGGGTGGAGCTGAGTGCCTACTCGATGATCTCGCTCGGCACGCTCTTCGGCGGGTGGCGTATCGTGCATACGATGGGCACGCGCATCACCAAGCTGCGGCCGGTGGGCGGCTTTTGCGCCGAAACCGGCGGTGCCCTGGTGATCCTCGCCGCCACCCGCCTCGGCATTCCGGTGAGCACCACGCACACCATCACCGGGTCGATCGTCGGCGTCGGCGCGAACCATCGCCTGTCGGCCGTGCGATGGGGCCTTGCCGGGCGCATCGTGTGGGCCTGGGTGCTGACCATTCCCGCGTCAGCGCTGGTGGCGGCGATCTCGTACCAGCTGCTGGCAGCTTTCGTTACAGTCTGACGTGCACGTCCCGAGTAAATTCGTCGGCGCCCGTGTCGCTGACACTTTCAAGATCCTTCCCGTGAATTCCGTCGCGCTGCCGTCGTTTCCGTACTTGAATCGCGAGCTCAGCTGGCTCGACTTCAACGCGCGCGTGCTCGAGGAAGCGCTCGACGAGCGCGTGCCGTTGCTGGAGCGACTCAAGTTCCTGGCGATCGTCAGCACGAACCTCGACGAGTTCTACATGGTCCGCGTGGCCGGCCTGCGGCGGAAGGTGGAGGCCGGCGCCGCGCAGTTGCCGCCCGATGTGCATTCACCGGCGCAGCAGATGGAGGCGATTCGTTCGCGCGTCGCCGGGTTGCTCGAGCGCCGTCGCACCGTGCTGCGGGAGCAGCTCTGGCCGGCGCTCGCGGTGCACGGCATCGAAGTGGTGGGAATGGCGAGCCTCACGCCGGACGAAGCGCGCACGATCGACGCGTACTTCGAGTCGCAGGTGTTTCCGGTGCTGACGCCGCTGGCGGTGGATCCGGGGCATCCGTTTCCCTATATCTCGAACCTGTCGGTGTCCCTGGCGGTCGACATCCGGGATCCGGTCACCGGCGTGGAGCATTTCGCGCGCGTGAAGGTGCCGCGCTCACTGCCACGCTGGGTACCGATCGGCCGGGGCAACTGCTTCGTGGCGCTCGAGGAGGTCATCGGGACGAACCTGGCAGCGCTGTTCTCCGGCATGACCATTGTCCGGTGGCACACCTTCCGCGTGACACGCTACTCGGACCTCGAACTCGGGCAGATCGACCAGCCGGAGGACCTGCTGGAGACCATCGAGCAGCAGGTCTTCCAGCGCCGTTTCGGCGAGGTCGTGCGCCTCGAGGTGCAACGTGACATGCCGGATTCGATGCGGCAGTTGCTGATCGAGGAACTCGGCGCCAGTGAAACGCAGGCCGTCGCGCCGCTGTCGGAAGGCGACGTGCACGCCGTGGACGAACTGCTGGAGCTGGGCGACCTGATGGCGCTCAGCAGCATCGACCTGGCCGAGCTGCACGACAAGCCCTACAAGCCGGTCGTGCCGCCGGCGCTGCGCGACGGACGCAACCTGTTCGACGTCGTGCGCGAGCGGGACCTGCTGGTGCATCATCCTTACGAGTCGTTCGGTGCCTCGGTCGAGGCGTTCCTGGAACTCGCCGCGCACGATCCGCAGGTGCTGGCGATCAAGCTCACGCTGTATCGCACGTCGGGCGACACGGCAATCGTGCGCGCCCTTTCCGAGGCGGCCGAGCAGGGCAAGCAGGTGGCGGTGCTGATCGAGTTGCAGGCGCGGTTCGACGAGCAGAACAACATCACGTT
>CAZPON010000292.1:0-4620 GCA_964588045.1 uncultured Gemmatimonas sp. | reverse complement strand
TCCGGCACAAACCGAAACGGCTGCTGCACCACCTGCTGCACCGTGCGCCCCTGCCGCACCGCGGGCACGAACCGCTGCGCGTGCACCGCACGCCGCACCGCGTCCACGAAATCGCGATGCGTCGTGGTCACCGCATTGAACGTCTCGATCACCACGTCGCCATGGGCGTCGACGACGAACTCCGCCAGCACCAGCCCGGGCGTGAGCGATTCGTGGAGCGAGTCCGGATACACCGGGTGTACGAGCTCGGACGAATCCATGCGCGCCACCGAATCCACGTCGGCGGCGGTGTACACGTGCAGGGAGTCGAGCAGTTGCGCGATGCGCGCCGCCGGCGACGGCCCGTCGCGCGGAGTCGATGGCGCCCGCGCTTCGCCGCGTCGCGACCACAGCAGGATCGTGCCGCAGTCCATGGCCATGCGCATGCTGGTCTGGTATTCCACCGGCGTCGTGCCGCTGCCGGTGTAGACCTCGATGCCTTCCAGTGACAGCGCGTCGAACGTCTCGAGATCGCTCCCGGCGGCATGCAACCGCAGGCCGTCGAGCCACACCACCGGCGCGCAGTTGGCACCGCGGATGCGCGCCGCGCTGCCCGACACCCGGACGCCGGGCACGTCGCGCAGCAGGTCCGTCACGCGAATCGGCGCACGCTTCATGATGTCGGCGCGCGTGATGAAGTATCCGCTGCCCATGTCGCGTCGCTGGTAGAATCCTGCCAGCGGTCCGCGCAATTCACGGCGCCCGATGGTGGTGAACGGCGCCAGCTCGACAACGATGCGGTGGAGCACGATGGCCGTGTCGAGGCGCACGCCGGACACCAGCGTCAGGTGCATCGAATCGGGACGATAGCCGATACGCCGCACGCGAAGCCACGCACTGCCCGATGTCGCGCGTACGAACGTCGCGTGACCGGCTTCGTCTGACTCTGCGGCGGCCGACGCGCCAAGTCGCGCCGCGGCGCCACCGATCGGCACGCCGTCGACCGTCCGTACCGTGACGCGCAGCGCCACGGGCTCGCGCGCGGTGCGCTGCGCCTGTGTCGATGACGGCACGCACAGCGCGAGGACCGCCAACGCGGCACCAGCAATGCGGAGCACGCGACGTCCCCGCGGCTCGCGTCGTTACTTGCGCGCCGGCGCCGCCGGTGCGGCCCGCAGCTCGGCGATCGCCGAACCGTCCTTGCGCGGATCGGAAGCGCCGGCGTTGAGCCCCGTGCGGAAGTCGCGTAGCACGGCCTGGCCGGCGCCCATGCGCGTTGACGAAAAATCGCCGCGCATGATGATCTCGTGGCCCCGCGCCCGCAACGCCGCGCGCGTCGATTCCGGAATGCGTGATTCGAGGTTCACGTCGCACCCCTCGAACGTGTCCTTGGAAAAGCGCGGCACGTCGAGCGCGGCCTGCACGTTCATGCCGAAGTCCACGATGTTGGACACGAACTGGGCGTGCGCCTGCGCCTGGTTCCAGCCGCCCATGATGCCGAATGCAATGCGCACACTGTCCCGCTCCATGAAGGCAGGGATGATCGTGTGCAACGGACGCTTGCGTCCCGCCAGCACATTCGGACTGGCGGCATCGAGCGTGAAGCCGCCGCCGCGATTGTGCAGCACGAAGCCGGCGCCGTCCACGCCCAGGCCCGCACCGAATCCGACGGTGGAATAGTTGCTCTGGATCAGCGACACCATGTTGCCCTCGCGATCCACCACGCTCAGGTAGGTCGTGCCCTGGTCGGTGACCGACGGCATGCCCGCGGGCACGGTGCACGCCGCGCGCGCCGTGTCGATGAGCTTCGCGCGCGCGGCTGCATAGCGCTTCGAGCGCATCGCATCCACGGGCACCGTGGCGAACCGCGGATCGGCGTCATAGCGCTGCATGTCCGCATACGCGAGCTTCTTGGCCTCGATCATCAGGTGCAGCGCGGTGACCGAGTTGTGTCCCGCCGCACCCAGCGGAAACGTCTCCATGATGTTGAGCATCTCGAGGGCCGCGATTCCCTGTCCGTTGGGCGGCAGCTCGTACACGGTCCAGCCGCGATACGTGGTGGAAATGGGATCCGTCCATTCGCTGTCGAACTCGGCCAGGTCCGCCGCCGTCATCGGGCCGCCGTGCCGCTTCGAGGTCGCGAGGATCTTCTGCGCCACGGCGCCCTTGTAGAACGCGGCCGCCCCGCCGCTCGCGATCTGGCGATAGGTCCACGCCAGGTCCGGGTTCCTGAACACGTCCCCAACCTTCGGCGCGCGACCGTCGGGGAGGAATGTGCGCGCCGTCGGCTCGTCTTCCCGCAACACGTTTTCGCTGTCCTTCCAGTACACGCTCACCACTTCGCCCACCGGAAATCCGTTCGTGGCGTAGTCGATGGAGGGCGCGAGCACCTGGGCCAGTGACTTGCGGCCGAATCGCGTCAGCAGCATGGACCAACCGTTCACGGCGCCCGGCACAGTCACCGTGTTGATGCCGCGCGACGGCATGCGCGTGAGGCCCTTGCCGCGCAGGTAGTCGGGCGTCAGTCCTGCCGGCGCCCAGCCCGAGGCGTTGAGTCCGTACAGTTTGCCGGTCGCGGCGATGTACACGATGGCGAACAGGTCGCCGCCGATGCCGTCGTTCATGGGCGCCACCAGCCCCATCATGGCGTTGGTCGCCACCGCCGCATCGATGGCGTTGCCACCCTGTTCGAGAATCCGCGCCCCGACCTGCGACGCCAGTACGCTTTCACTGGCCACCACGCCGAGTGTCGAGGACACCATGGAGCGTGATTGGGAACGATCCTGCGCGTGCAGCGGCGCGGACAGCATGAGCGCCGTCGCGCTGATCAGGACAACGCGCGATGCAGACATCGATGACGCTCCTGGTCGAAAGGAATGGACGCTCACGGTACGCTGCCCTTCCGGTAGTCGAGCTGCGGCTTCTGCGAGCCGAGCGCGGTGCTGTACACGAAATCCGCGCCGCGCCGCCGCTCCAGCTCGGCCTTGGCCGCGTCGATCGTTGCCGGCGTGGTGAACAGGTCGGCACCGGTGAGCGCCATGGTCTTCGCGGCGACCATCATGCCCTTCGCCCCAATGCTCGTACCGCCCGCGGCAACCGCCTGCCACGAATGCGCCGCGGTGCCCGGCACCCAGGTTGCCGCCGAAAGCTGCACCGTCGGCACCACCCAGCTCACGTCGCCCACATCGGTCGATGCCGCCCCGGCCTGGTCGAGCACCAGCGGCAGGACCTTCGCCGCATTCTCCAGCGGGCGCACGGTGTAGTTGGCGGACTGCTGCAACTGCAAGGCGAATCCGCGCTCTTCCGGCGTGTACGTGAATCCACCCACGCGTTCGAGCGCGCGCTGCTGCACGCGCGCCAGCGTCTCGTTGGGCATCAGCGAGTAGACCGAGCCAACGAGTTGCAGCTCATGCGTCGACCCGGTGCCGAGCGCGGCACCCTTGGCCGCGTTGACGATGCGCTCCCAGATGTCCTTCACGATCTTCATGTCCTCGTGACGCGCAACGTAGTACACCTCCGCTTCATCGGGCACGACGTTCGGGGCCTTGCCGCCGTCCGTGATGACGTAGTGAATGCGGCTGCCATCGGGGATGTGCTCGCGCAGGAAGTTGGTCATGACATTCATGACTTCGACCCCGTCCAGGGCGGAGCGACCGCGTTCGGGCGCGGCGGCGGCGTGTGCGCTGATGCCGTGAAAGCGGAACTTGCCCGAGATGTTGGCCATCGAGCGTCCACCGTTCACCGCGTTCCCGTCCGCCGGATGCCAGGCGATGACGGCATCGACATCGTTGAACACGCCGTCACGCACCATGTACACCTTGCCCGCTCCACCTTCCTCGGCGGGCGTGCCGATCATGCGCAGCGTGCCCTTCACGTTGTTGGCCTGCATCCACTCCTTGAGCGCGATCGCAGCCGCCGCACTGGCGGTGCCGAACAAGTGATGACCGCAGCCGTGCCCCGGGCCGCCTGCGACGAGCGGACTGCGCGTCGGTATCTCTTGCTGTGACAGGCCGGGCAGGGCATCGAACTCGCCGAGAATCGCCACCACCGGCTTGCCGCCACCGAACTCGGCGACGAACGCGGTGGGTTCGCCGGCGATTCCCGTGGTGATGGTGAAGCCGGCCGCGCGCAACTCGCGCTGCAGCAGCGCCGTGCTCTTCACCTCCAGGTATCCGACTTCGGCGAATCCCCAGATCTGTTTCGCCACATCGGCGTAGTGGTCGGCGCGTGCGTCGAGCGATGCGAGCAAGGGAGCCGTATTGGCGGCCGGCCTGGGGAGCTGTGCGTTGGCGCTGGTGACGGCCGCGAACGCGAGAATCCCGCCTGAAGCGCGCAGGAGCGAAGAGGTTGGCGATGGCATGGCAACCGGAGGCGGGAGTGTGACGCGCGCCGAACACGCAGGCGCACGCGTAGTTCATGCTTCCGGAACTTACGTTCCCCGCCATCGGGCCGTCAGGCCATGGGCAGGGTCGCCAACACCGCTCGATCCTGCCGGTCTACCCTTGTCGGCGACGATGCCCGCGACGATGAGAATCCAGACGATCAGGCTCGCAAACTGGACGAGGGCGTCGTCCGACGCACGGGTGTGCCACGCCTCGCGACGGATTGCATCAGGCGCCGCAATGCCGTGGCCGGGTGTGT
>CAZPON010000291.1:1316-4624 GCA_964588045.1 uncultured Gemmatimonas sp. | reverse complement strand
TACGGTCAACTTGAGTATCCGAAGACATTCCCGCTTCATGGGGCCATGCTTGTCGCAACCGATGATCGCCTTTGGATCGAGGAGTATCGACCACCGGCGAAAACTCAGTCGAGGTGGGTGGTGTTCGATCCAAACGGGCGACTCGTAACCACTTTGGAGCTGCCGGACGGCTTTCGACTGGCCGAAGTGGGCCGCGACTACCTGCTTGGTTCCTGGCGCGACGAGGACGATCTCGATCACGTGCGAGCATATCGTTTCCGAGAGAGCAGGAAGTAGAGCGCCGAGAACCATTCACAGGCGGTGCCGACACTTTGTGTCGTGGTGTGTGCAGTGGCAGTGTTACAAAACGTCGGGGGTTGCGTCTAAGTATCGACATTACGTAACATTCATCGCATGCCGACTCGCACCGCTCCATCACATGTTCAGGCGCAAGGCGTCATTCGCCGCCTGGGCGTCGCTCGCCCGCGTGATCTGGCGCGCTACGGCATTCATCGCGCGCAACTCGCGCGACTGGTGGAGAGCGGTGTCGTCGAGCGAATCGCGCGTGGCGTGTATGTCCTCGAGGGCCATGAGTATTCGGCCGACGTTGCTGCTGCGATCGTTGCGACACGGGTGCCGTCCGCCGTCATCTGCCTGCTGACGGCGCTGCGCCTGCACGACCTCACCACGCAGCAGCCGCGCGAGGTGTGGATCGCCCTGCCCGCGAAGGCACGACGACCGCAGCTCGACTATCCGCGCCTGCGGGTGGCGCGATTCTCCGGCCCGGCGCTCACGGAAGGGATCGAGCGGCGTCGCATCGAGGGGGTCGACGTCCGCCTCTACTCTGCGGCCAAGACCGTTGCCGACTGCTTCAAGTACCGCAACAAGATCGGCATTTATGTCGCCGTCGAGGCACTGCACGACTACAGCCGTCGGAACCGCGGCGGCGCGAACGAGCTCGCGCGCTTTGCGCGTATTTGCCGAGTGACACGCGTGATGCAACCGTATCTGGATTCGCTACCATGAACACCACGCCCAATGTTGCGGCCTCGGTGATGGCGCGCCTGTTCGCGCGCGCGAAGACACGTGGCGACGACTACCAGCTGCTGGTCACGGCGTACGCATTCGAACGCCTGCTCTTTCGGCTCGGACAATCGCCAATGCGGGAGCACTTCGTGTTGAAGGGAGCGATGCTGCTGCGGCTCTGGTCGGAGCAGCCGTATCGTGCGACGCGCGACCTTGATCTGCTGCGCCGCGGGAACCCGTCGTCCGACGGGATTCGAACCGACTTGGAAGCGATCCTGGCGACGCCGGTGCCTGACGATGGCATCGAGTTCAATGCCGCCGGCCTTGTGCTCGAACCGATTCGCGCCACTGAAGAATACGCCGGAACCCGCGCGATGCTTCAGTACTTCACGGTCGCGAACCTTTGCGCAACTCTCTCACAGTCGCGAGAGCCTCCGCGGAAAAACGAGTCACTTGCTCGCCGATCAGTTCCGCAATTTGTTCCCTCTTTTCGAGACTTTCCGCATCGAAGAGCACCTTCTGAACCGAACCGCAGGGCAACGAAAAACCCCGACCGCATGGTGAGTGCGTATCGGGGTTGATCTTTCGTAATAGCAGGGGAGAGACTCGAACTCTCGACCTCACGATTATGAGTCGTGCGCTCTAACCGGCTGAGCTACCCTGCCCCGACGCAAACGGCCGGCCCTGGTAAGGACCGGCCGTTGCTGAACTTCTTCCGACTTCACTATGGCGGGGGCGGGATTTGAACCCGCGACCTTCGGGTTATGAGCCCGACGAGCTACCAGGCTGCTCCACCCCGCGTCAGTCTTGAGAACCTAGCGGGTCCGAGTGCCCAGTCAACCCCCGGACGGGCTCGCTGGGCCGTTCCCGGCCTGTTTCAGCCACCGGTTTTGTGATCGCGCAACGAGTCGGCCGCCGCCGAGTCGGCGGCGGCACGGGGGTCGCGCTCGATGCGGTACAGCAGTTCCTTCGGACCCTTCACCATGCCGTATTCTTCGCGCGCCAAGTGCTCGAGCCGTTTGTCGTCGGTTCGCACGGTCTCGAGTTCCTGACGCAGCGAATCGACGTCGCGCTTGAGCTGCGCCACTTCGGCATCGAGCCGCGCCTTGCGCCCCTTCTGCGACCACAGGTCGCGCGTGCCGTACTCACCACCTTCGATGGTGAAGAACAGCACGGCCACGGCGCCAACGCCCCAGGCGAGGCGACGCAGCCAGATGCGACCCGGTTTCTGCGAGCTGGCGCGCGGCACGGATGTGTGTCGGCCTACAGTCCGAACAGCAGGCCGCCAGGGAACTCGGCGTGATGTTCGAGTTGCTCCTCGATGCGCAGCAACTGGTTGTACTTGGCCACGCGATCACTGCGCGATGGCGCACCGGTCTTGATCTGCCCGGCCTGCGTCGCAACCGCGAGGTCGGCGATGAACGTGTCCTCGGTCTCGCCGGAGCGATGCGAGATGATGGAGTTGTAGCCCGCCGCGCGCGCCAGTTCGATCGCCTCGAGCGTTTCGGTGAGCGTGCCGATCTGGTTCACCTTCACCAGGATCGCATTGGCAATGTCCTGCTCGATGCCCTTGGCGAGGATGGCGCTGTTGGTGCAGAACAGGTCGTCGCCCACCAACTGACAGCGATCGCCGATGCGCTCGGTGAGCAGCTTCCAGCCGTCCCAATCGTTCTCGGACATGCCGTCCTCGATGGACACGATGGGATACTCGCCAAGCCAGCCTTCGTACATGTCCACCATGGCTTCGGGGCTGCGCGCGGCCGCGCCACTCTTGGTGAACTGGTACGTGCCGTTGCGGAACAGCTCACTGGCGGCGACATCGAGCGCGAGTGCGATCTCGTGACCGGGCTTGAAGCCTGCGGCCTCGATGGCCTCGATGATCACCTTCAGCGCTTCCTCGTCATTGGCGAGGTTGGGCGCAAAGCCGCCTTCGTCGCCAACACCGGTGCTGAGCTTGCGCGCAACCAGCACCTTCTTGAGCGCGTGAAACACCTGCGCGCCCATGCGCAGCGCGTCGGCGAATGAATCCGCGCCCACCGGCACGATCATGAATTCCTGGAAGTCGACCGTGTTGGTGGCGTGCGCACCGCCGTTGAGGATGTTCATCAAGGGCACGGGCAGTGTGCGGGCCATGGGGCCACCGAGGTAGCGATAGAGCGGCAGCCCGACTTCCATCGCGCCCGCGCGCGCCACGGCCATTGACACGCCGAGCAGCGCGTTGGCGCCCAGGCGGCCCTTGTTCTCGGTGCCATCGAGCTCGATCATCGTGCGGTCAATCGCGATCTGGTCGGTCGCGTCCATGT
>CAZPON010000291.1:0-1306 GCA_964588045.1 uncultured Gemmatimonas sp. | reverse complement strand
GTTGATCTCGGTGTTGACGTTGTTCACGGCGCGCTGCACACCCTTGCCGCCATAGCGCTCGGGATCGCCGTCGCGCAGCTCGACCGCTTCACGCTCGCCGGTGCTCGCCCCACTGGGGACCGCAGCGCGGCCCGCACTGCCGGTTTCGAGGACCACGTCGACTTCGACCGTGGGGTTGCCGCGAGAGTCGAGGATTTCGCGGGCGGAGACGTTGACAATGGTGGACATGATTCGGGAACGGGAGTGAAGTGGATCAGCGATTGGGCCGTGTCATCGGAAACAAAGTTACATCGAGAGTTCCGGCGACGTGGTGACGGCGCGCGGGGCGATGCGGGCCTCGAGGGCGGGGTCCACACCGTACACCTCGCGCAGGCAGTCGGCCATGCGATGGCGCACGGTTTCCGACAGGTTGTCGCGTTCTTCGTAGGTGAGTCCTTCGGTGGCGATGGGCTCGAGCAGGTGCACATGCACCGTGCCCGGTGAGGCGCGGAACTCGCCACGCGGGTTCACGGCGATGGTTCCGTAAATCACCACCGGCACAATCGGCACGCCGGAGCGAATGGCGAGCACGAACGCGCCCTTCTTGAACGGGCGCAGCGCGTAGCGCACGCCGCGTGTGCCTTCCGGATAGACCAGCACCGACTTCCCGGCGCGGATCTTGTCGGCCGCATCGTCGATGGCGCTGAACGCTGCCTTCCGGTTCTCGCGATCGAGATAGATCACGCCCACCGCGCGTGCGGCCGACCCGAACACCGGGATGCTCTCCAGTTCGCGCTTGGCCAGGAAGCCGTAGTGCGGCAGCACATCGATCAACGCGGGAATGTCGAACCAGCTGATGTGGTTCGCGACATACACGCGCGGGGCGCGGTCCTCGAGTTGTCCGCCGCCATGCAACACCACCTTCACGCCAGCGGCGCGGAGCAACCACCGCGCCCACCACACGGGCGCGCGCTCGAACACACTGCCCGTCCGATGCGCCACACCCACCAGCTGGGCCAGCAGCACGAGGCTGCCAAGCACAAACGTGCCAGCCAGCAAAGTCAGGGTTGTGAGCGCAGTACGAAGCATCACTGCGAAAAGTGGTCGTACCCGGTGTCGAATTCAACGCGAGAAGGGACAGACGTATCGAATCCCGTCGTCGGATCGAGGCCACCGATATCGATTGCGCCCCCGGGCTCGCCGGAGACGACCGTCCCGATGGTCGTCAGGGAGACGTCAAAGCGCGTCGCCCATCCGGCCTCCGGGCGCATTGTGGAGGCCGGCGGGACGCTCGGCACGCTCGACGCTCGGTTCGACGACATCATCC